>QHSC01000347.1 GCA_003220345.1 Candidatus Rokuibacteriota bacterium
CCTTGGCGAAGCCGATCAGCGCGAGGAGGCCGGCGACCGTGGCCGCGGGCGGTGCGCCACTCGCGAACAGCAAGGTCAGCGCCGCGGCGACCGCCATGCCGCCGGCCGCGAACGCGTCGTGCCGCCGCATCCGATCGGCGAGAAACCCGCCGCAGACGATGCCGGCCGCGCTCCCGAGCATGTACACGGTGAGGGCGCCGGCGGCGAGGGTGAGCGGCACCTCGTAGATCGTGACCATCGCGGAGACCGCAAAGATCTGCACGGCGCTCATCGACGCCGCCACCAGCGCGAAGTAGCCGAACGCCATCATGATCGGCGGCACCAGCAGGGGACGCACCTGGGCGAGGACACCGGACCCGCCCGCGGACGCGCGCGCCTTCGCGGGACGATGGACGTCACCGAGCACACGCTGGCGGGAGAGGAACAGCGCGGTCACCACTCCGGCCGCTCCCACGCTCGTCACGGCGATCCGCCAACCAAAGGCGGCCGTCAGCCCACCGACGACCATCGGCGCGAGCACCCACCCCAGGCTGCCGGAGCTACTGTGCGCGCTGTAGGCGCGGCCGAGCCGGCGAGGATGGACTCTCGCGTTGAAGATCGAGTAGTCGGCGGGATGGAAGACGCCGTTACCGCACCCGGCCGCGGCCATGGTCGCCACCAGCGCCCAGTACGATGGCGCCATCCCCGCAAGGGCGATGGCGGTCCCGAGGAGCGCCAAGCCGCCCGCCAGCATGCGCCGGGGGCCGAAACGATCCACGAGAAAGCCCGAGACCGGCTGGCTGATCGCCGAGGCCGCGCCCCAGGCCGTGATCAGACCACCGAGCGCGGCGTAGGAGACGCCGAGCTCGACGCGGAGGAGCGGAAAGAGCGGGGGAAGGACGAGGCTGTAGAAGTGGCTGAGGAAATGGCCCACGCAGACGACGGTGATGATGTGGGCGTCGGAGGCGGCGGACGAGACTCTTCCGGATGACTCGAGCGCGCCGGACGATGATGACACGCGCACGATGATACCAGATCGAGCCGGAGGCGAGCACGTCGGCGGATGGCACCGACCTTGGACTGAAGCTGGCGCAGCTACGGCAGGTGCGGAAGGGCGCTACGGCGTCGCGATCTGGTGCAGGTACCAGTCCGTGTAGCGGATGACGTTGTACTCGCGCTTGGTGGAGTACGGCCCCGGCGTGAAGGCCGACGAGTTCACGCCCGCCTGGTTGTTCTCGCAGAGGTCCCAGTCCTGCTCGCTCGTGAGCTCCCAGAAGGGCAGCAGGGTGGCCAGCGCGTAGTCCTTGCCTTCCACGGCGTCCGCGTCCACGAGCCAGGAGACCTGGATGCGCGTCTTCTGGGGGCCGGCGGGCGCGAGCCGCGTGGACACGGAATGATCGCTGCTCGAATGGTTCCAGAAGTTCGGCATGGTGCGCATGCGCAGCGTGCCGACGTCGCGGATCGGGTAGTCGCCCATGACCGGCGCCACCGGCCGGCCGTCCATCGACTCGCTGACCCACCCGGGGACGAGCGGCGTGCGGTTGATGGACCACCAGCAGTCGGCTGATGGGAAGCGCACCATGCCCGCCTCCTCGTAGTCGATGACGAGGCCGTGGGCGCGCAGGCGCGCGGAGGTTGCGCGGGCGTGGGCTTCGATCTCCTGCTTGAGCCGGGCATCGTCGATCGGCGCATTGTCCCAGTTGGCCTTGACGTACTGCGGGTGGCTCGTGTTGCAGTGCCAGCACTCGCGGTTGTTCTCCCACACGAGCTTCCAGTTCGCGTTGACCTCGTAGCTCCGCACCGCGGCCACCTTCGCCCGCTCGAGGCCCTGCGGCTTGAGCATCGCGGCGAACGACTGCTCCGCCCCCTCGAACGCGATCGGGTCCTCGGCGAGGCAGACGAAGATCAGCCCCGCCACCTCGCGGACGTGCGCCGGGTGCAGGCCAAACTCACTCCGATCGAGATCGTCGTCCCTGTCCATGCCGCCGCACGCCAGGAGCGCGCCGTCTCGGGCATAGGTCCACTGGTGGTACGGGCACACGATGCGCCCGAGATGGCCGGACTCGTCCTGGCAGACACGCATCCCCCGATGGCGGCACGTGTTGTGGAGCGCGTGGATCGCACCGTCGTCTCCCCGGATGACGACGAGGGAATCGGTGTCGATGTCGAACACGAAGTAGTCGCCGGGGCTCTTC
Organism: Candidatus Rokuibacteriota bacterium; assembly: GCA_003220345.1. Classification (GTDB taxonomy): domain Bacteria; phylum Methylomirabilota; class Methylomirabilia; order Rokubacteriales; family CSP1-6; genus AR37. The sequence goes on from QHSC01000347.1 coordinate 2,175, forward strand.
ACCTGGCACGTGTGGCCGGCGAAGAGCCAGCCCCGGCGCCAGATGCGCTCGAGGTCGAGCCGGTAGATTCCCGGGTCGGTCTGGAACTCGCGCTGGAGCGCGTGGCCGGGCTTGTGCGCGGCGATCAGGCGGTCGAGCTGAGCCTGCGCATCGGCGAGATGCTCGGACGGAAAGAGGTTCGGTGCCATGACTCGGAATCGATTATAGCCCGACTCGCGCCCTCGGCCAGGGACACAGGGATCGGAGAGGGCCAGCTTTGCTACTGCCGCAGGCGGGCGCCCTCGGGATCGTACAGGACGTCCGGCGCGACTTCCGCGCCGCAGCGCTGCCCGAAAACCTCGACCTCGAGCCGTGTCCCCACGCCGGTCAGATCGAGGGGCAGGTAGACGTAGCCGATATGCTTTCCCACCGTGTAGCCCCAGCCCCCGCTTCGGAGCCGCCCCCTGACCTGCCCGCTCGCGTACACGGCCTCTCCGCCATACAGGTCCGCGTCGTCCGGGAGCGGCGTGGTGAGCGTGACCGTGCAGAGCTTTCTCTGAATGCCGTCCGCCTTGATGCGGCGCAGGACCTCGCGCCCGATGAATTCACCCTTTCCGAGCCGGACGCAGAAGCCGAGACCGGCCTCGTACGGGTTCTCCGCCGGCGTGAGGTCGGTGCTCCAGTAGCGATAACCCTTCTCGAGCCGGAGCGAGTCCACCGCCTTGTATCCCGCGGGCCGGATGCCGAGCGCCCGGCCGGCGCCCAGCAGCGCATCCCACACGCCGACGGCGTGATCATTGCGGACATAGCACTCCCACCCCAGCTCGCCCACGTACGTCACTCGCTGCGCCCAGACCCGCGCGCCGGCGATGTCGATCTCTCGGGCGCTCATGTACGGGAAGGCCCGGTTCGACACGTCGCTCGACGTGACCGCTTCGAGCACGCGCCGCGCCTCCGGGCCCCACAGGCCGATGCACGCGAATTCATCGGTGACGTCGCGCACCTCCACCGTCCCGTCCTCGGGCTGATGCATCCGGATCCAGCCGAGATCGCTCGCGACGAAGTTGCTGCCCGTGATGACGCGGAAGCGCTCATCGGCCCAGCGGGTGACGGTCAGGTCGCTCTCGATCCCCCCGCGCGGATTCAGGAGCTGGGTGTAGACGACGCTCCCGACGGGCCGGTCGATGTCGTTGTCGGCCAGTCGCTGGAGCAGCGCCAGCGCCCCCGGCCCGGTCACGTCGAGCTTGCCGAACGAGGTGAAGTCGAACAGCCCGGCGCGCTCCCGCACCGCCCGGTGCTCCTCGCCCACGCGCTCGAAGAAGGCCGGGCGCCCCCAGCTCCATCGGCGCTGGTCCGCCCCCGCGCGGCGGCCGGGCGCGCCGGGCTCGAAGTAGTTGACCCGCTCCCAGCCGTTCTTCTCGCCGAAGACCGCGCCCGACTCCGCGAGCCGCGCGTCGAGGGGGCCGAGCCGTCGGGCCCGCGCCCACTCGTTCTCGTCGTGGGGATAGCGCAGCGTGTAGTAGTACTTGTACGACTCCCGCGCCCGCTCCGCCGCGTACGCGTGGTCCTCGTACACGGGCCCGAAACGCCGCGCGGAGAGCTCCGTCACGTCGTACGGTGGCTCGCCGTTGACGAGCCACTCGGCGAGGATGTGGCCGATGGCGCCGCCCGCGCCGAAGCCCGTGTGCGAGAGGCCGGCCGCGAGCCAGAACCCGGGCACGCCGGGGACGGGACCGAGGAGGGGACGGCTGTCCGGCGTGATGCCCTCGGGGCCGTTGACGAGGTGGGCCAGCTCGGCCTCGGCGAGCATCGGCACGCGACGGATCGCGCCCTCCAGGATCTCGCGAAACAGCTCCCAGTCCGACGGAAGCAGCTGCTGCGTGAAGTCCCAGGGCACGCCGCCCACCGACCAGGCCACCGGGTCCTTCTCGAAGCCGCCGATCAGGTATCCGCCGACCTCCTCGCGCATGTAGACGAGGTTCTCCGGATCGCGCAGGCAGGGTGTCGTGCGGGGCAGCTCGCGGCCGGGGAGCGGTTTCGTGGCGAGGTGCTGATGGATCAGGGGGGTGATCGGGATGCTGACCCCGACCATCGCCGCGATCTGCGCGGCCCACATGCCGCCCGCATCGATCACGCACTCCGTCCGGATCGCGCCGTGATCTGTCTCGACGGCGCTGACGGCGCCCCGCGGCGTTCGCGCGATGCCGGTGACCCGCACGCCGGTGCGGATCGCCACGCCCATCCGGCGGGCGCGGGCGGCCAGCTCCATCGTCGCTCCGCTCGGGTCGAGCCAGCCATCGCCCGGGAGGTACATCGCGCCGTGGAGATCTGCGCCTGACATGTGCGGGAAGATTCGCCGCGCCTCGTCGACGGAGATGGTGTCCGCGTCGAGCCCGATGGCCTTCGCCATGCCCACCTGACGCCGGAGGAAGCTCCACTGATCGCGGCTCGAGGCGACGCGGAGGCTGCCCACCTCGTGCCAGTGCTCCACGGCGCCCGGTTCCGCCTGGAGGCGCCGGTAGAGGGCGATGCTGTACTGCCGCATCCGCATCAGCGTGGGCGAGGTGTGGAAGTGCGTCACCATCCCCGCGGCGTGCCACGTGGAGCCGCTCGTCAGCTCGCCCTTGTCGACGAGGACCACGTCCGTCCAGCCCTTCTCCGCCAGGTGATAGGCGATGCTGCATCCCGCGATGCCGCCGCCGATGATGACGGCCCGCGCCTGATCCGTCAGACCGCCCCCCTCCGCCAGGCCTGCGTGCGGCGCTCGAGCCATCGGGCGAGGGCGGCGTGGAGCGCCCGGGCCCCCACGTTCGTGTAGAAGATCATCATGGCCATCGCCGCCGCCGAGGCGATCTCGCCGGTGTCGTCCATGTTCAGGACCGACACCGAGGCGAGCTCGGTCTTGGGACCGTAGAGGAAGACCACCGCCGACACCGTCGTCATGGCGTTCACGAAGAGGTAGATGCCGATGTCCAGGATGGCGGGCAGGCAGACGGGCACCGTCACGCGCCAGAAGGTCTTGTAGAAGGGCTGCCGCAGCGACGCGGCGACGGTCTCGAACTCGGGGTCCATCTGCCGGAGCGCCGTGACCGCCGTCAGGTGGCCTACGGTGTAGAAGTGGACGACCGTGCTGATCACGAGGATCGCCATGGTGCGATAGAGGCTGTTGAGCGGGTTGGCGGGGTGGTTGAAGAAAAAGATGTACGCGAGGCCGAGGACGAGGCCGGGCACGGCCATGGGGAGCATGGCGAGGAACTGGAACACGGCGCGCCCGGCCAGGAAGCCGCGGCCCTTCTCGACGAGGTACGCGCCCACGAACACGACCACGGTGCCCACGACCGCGGTCAGGAGCGAGAGGCGGATCGAATTGTAGTACGAGCTCCAGCCGCCGCCGCCCTTCTGGTCGAAGTCGTAGTGCGCCAGCGTGAAGCTCAGGTTGTAGGGAAAGAACTTCACCAAAGCCGCGTACTGAGAGACCGCCATCATGCCGAGGAGGAGGACGCCGATCACGACGCAGTAGGCTAGCATCCCCCTGTCGAAGGCGCGGTGCGGCCTGGGCTGGTAGGGCACGGCCCGGATCGAGAGCAGCGCCACCTGGCGGCGACGGGCCATGCGATCGACAAAGAAGGCGAGGGCGGCGGGAAGGAGGAGGATCGTGCTCACCACCGCGCCCATCTGGAAGTTCTGCTGGCCGATGACCTGCTTGTAGACGTCGGTGGCGAGCTGATGAGCCCGTAGCGGGCCCCGGGGAGGGTGACGCTCGTGAAGATGCGTCGCCGCGTCGCGCGGAGGGCCACCGCCGCCTCGTAGAGCCGCGCGTCGGCGAGCGAGAGCGCGGCCACGATGATGAGGAGCGCGTGCGGGAAAGTGGTGAAGGCCTCCGCCATCACGATGCCGATGGGGCCGTAGATCTTGTGCCCGAACAGGAGTCCCTTGATCAGCCCCTGGTTCCCGAACAGGTAGACGAGGGCGAGGCCGGGCAGGAGGGAGGGGACGAGGATCGGGATCAGCGCGATCGTCTTGAAGAGCCCCCGCGCGGGCATGCACGAGCGCGTGAGGGCGTACGCGTAGACGAAGGCCAGGGGGACGGTGATGACGGTGCTGAGGATCGCGACCCAGAGGCTGTTCCCGATCGACTGGAACAGGGCCGGCGTCGAGAAGTACCGGAGGTAGTTGGCGGCGCCGACCCATTCTCCCTTGGGGCCCTCGACGCTCTTGGCGAGCATGAGCCCGAGCGGCAGCGCGAGGGCGATCACCAGGTAGAGCGCGATGATGCCGATCAGGGCGCGCCTGCCCCACTCGTCGCGGCTCAGCTGCGGACGGACGAGCGAGGCGGCGAGGTCGCCGGCGCGCGCGGTCGCCGCGTCAGCGATGGGCGGTGCCCTCGGGGTAGATCCGGATGCGGTCCTTGGGCAGGCGGAACGGGACGATCTGGTTCTCGGCGATCCCGAGCCGGCGGACCACGTCCACCGACAGATCGGCGCGGAGCCGGGCGTCGCCCAGCGAGCCGTCGACGAGCTCCGCGCGGAAGAACGAGCCGAGGAAGACCATCGCGCCCACCCGCGCCTCGAGGGTGTTCGGCTCGCCGGCGCGGACGTCCTGCACCACGATGTCCTCCGGACGGATGGCGAGCGTCACCGGGGTGCCCGGCGCGAAGCCGTCCGCCTCGCAGCCGAGCTCGATCCGCCCGAGTCGCACCACGCCGTCGCGCACCATGGCGCCGGCGACGAAGTTCATCACGCCGATGAAGTCGGCGACGAACGGGGAGGCGGGGGCGCGGTAGATGTCGAGGGGCCCCCCGATCTGCTCGATCACGCCGTGATTCATCACCACGATGCGGTCCGCCATGGTGAGGGCCTCTTCCTGGTCGTGGGTGACCATGACCGTGGTCACCCCGAGCCGCCGCTGGAGCTGCTTGATCTCGTGGCGGAGGTACACGCGCACCTTCGCGTCGAGCGCGGAGAGCGGCTCGTCCAGGAGCAGGAGGCCGGGCGAGGTGGCGAGCGCGCGGGCGAGGGCGACCCGCTGCTGTTGCCCGCCCGAGAGCTGCGCCGGGTACTTGGCGCCCTGCTCGCCCATGCCGATCATGTCGAGCAGCTCGCGCACGCGCGCCGCCACCTGGGCCTTCGGGGCCCGCGTGTTCTCGAGTCCGTAGGCAACGTTCGCGGCGGCGGTGAGGTTGGGAAACAGGGCGTAGGACTGGAAGACGATGCCGAAGTCCCGCTTGGAGGGGGGGAGGGCCGAGATGTCGCGGCCGGCCTGCTCGATGCGGCCGCTCGTCTGGATGTCGAGGCCGGCGATCGCGCGCAGCAGGGTGGTCTTGCCGCACCCCGACGGACCCAGGAAGCAGACGAACTCGCCCTCGTGGATCTCGAGCGAGATGTCGGCGAGGGCGGTGAACGCGCCGAACTGCTTGGTGAGGCGCTCGATGCGGAGGTACGCTCTCACCTCCGCGTCTCCCTCGCCCTCCCGCGGCGCGCGCCCGCTACTTCTTGGGCTCGGACTTCGCGCCGTAGCGCTTCTCCCACTCGGCGAGGATCTTCGCGCGGTTCAGCGCCGCCCACTGGAAGTCGTTCTTGATCATGTGCTCCAGCATGTTGCCGGGGACGAACTCGATGGGCTGCGACATCTTGGTGATGGCGACCACCGCGTATCCCTCGTTGTAGAGCTTCATGGCCTTCTCGCTCACCGACCAGTCCACGAGCGTCCTGGCCGCCTCGAGGTTCTTCGTTCCCTTGACGATGGCCGTGGCCTCCATGTCCCAGCCGGAGCCCTCGGACGGGAAGACGATGTCGATGGGCGCCCCCTGCTTCTTCTGCCGGGCCGCGCGGAACTCGAAGGAGATGCCGATCGGGTACTCGCCCGCCCCCGCCATCGTGCACGGCTTGGAGCCCGAGTGCGTGTACACGCCGATGTTCTGATGGAGCGCGTCCATGTACTTCCAGCCCTCGGCCTCGCCGAAGAGCTGGAGCCAGCTCGTGACGTCGAGGAAGCCGGTGCCGGAAGAGGCGGGATTCGGCATGACGACCGAGCCCTTGTAAACCGGCTTGGTCAGGTCTTTCCACGAGGTCGGCTTGGGCAGGCCCTTCTTCTGCGCCTCCACCGTGTTGAAGCAGATGGCCGCGACCCAGGCATCCATCCCAACCCACGCGGGCGGGTTGTCCTTGTCGCGGAACTGGGCGTCCAGCTTGTCGACGCCCTTGGGCGCGTAGGGCAGGAGCAGCCCCTCGGGCTTCAGGACGAGGAGGCTCGTCGCGGCCAGGCCCCAGATCACGTCGGCCTGCGGATTGGCCTTCTCGGCCAGGAGCTTCGCGGTGACGACACCGGTCGAGTCGCGCACCCACTTGATCTCGATGTCGGGATGATCCTCGTTGAAGCGGGCCGCGTATTTCTTGAGATCGTCGGCCTCGACGGCCGTGTAGACGGTCAGCGTTGTCTTCGCGGCGACGACGGGGCCGCCGGCGAACGCAACCGCCGCCACGATGACGGCGACGCCGAGGAGAGCGGAGCGGGCCCTGACGTATGTGGCGAGAGCCATGAGATCCTCCCTGTGGGGCTTCCGAGTTCGACCGCACTCCCCGGACGCGAGCGGCTGATTCTAGCGTGGGCTCGAGGTTTTGTCACGCGGAGAAGGTCGGGGACGGAGGGCGAGCGTCCATCTCCACCCGGCGTTCCGGCTCGGTTCCGCCCGGTTGGAAGCTCAGTGGGAGTGGCCGGCCGCCTTCTGCAGTTCCGCGACCGGCACCATGCGACCGTGCAGGGGAAGGATCTGGTCGACCGCGAGCCCCTGCTTCGTGATGTTCTCGACGAGGTTGACCGTGAACGCGCTCGGCGGCGTCATCGGGGTCGCGTTCGGCGCCGGCGGCGTGTACGCGTCCGCCTCGATCAGGAACTTCTCCTTCGGCAGGTACACCATCAACAGGTCGTCGGCGTGGAGACTGCCGGCGATGTGACGAACCTCGACGGTTCGCGTTCCGTCGGTGAGCGAGCGCCGGTCGCGGACGCCTTCCACCGCGGCGGCCTTCTTGCCCGACTTTGCGAGGTGATCCGGGCTCACGGTGGCGGGCGCCGCGACGACCTTCTCGAAGTACGTCTTCGCGAGGTCGTGGGTGACGAGGGTGACGCCCTCGCCCGCGAACGCCCGCACCCCACCCGAGTGATCGAAATGGTGATGGCTCACCACCAGGTACCTGATGGGCTTGCTCGACAGCTTGCGGATCTCCGCGAGAAGGGCGAGCGCCCGCTCGTCGTTGAGGGGCGACTCGACGACGATCAGGTGGTCCTTCATCTCGATCACCGCGCTGTGATGCGAGCCACCGGTCACGTACCAGACGCCGTCGGCCACCGACTGGGTCGCCACCCGCGCATACGGGCTGGCGGCCTGGCGGACGTTGTCGGGCACCTGGATGTCGGCGGCGGCGTTCGGCCGCACCTCCGTCACCGTGAGCTCGAGCGCGGGGAAGCCGCCGTATGTCTGGCGGATCTTCGTCGGGAACTTCACGCCGCCGAAGTCGCGGTACTCCGCGTAGCTCACGGTGACGGGCATGTCGCCGAGCACGGGATTCGACATCGTCGCCTCGATTCTCTCGATGAGGCCCGCCGTGTCGAGGAACGCCGTGGCCTTGAAGCGGCCGGGGACGCCGAACACGATCGTGCGTCCCTGCATCATGCCCTTGCCGGCCAGCGCGGCCTGGACGACGCCGTGCGGGGTTGACCAGAGCTGGAACTGACGGTCGGCGAGCGTGATCGGGGCCGGCACCGCGGCGTCGCCCGTGACGTTCCAGGCATGGTCGCCGCTGAGCGCGAAGACCAGCTTGTGCTCGCCCCGGATATAGACGCCTCCGCCGCGAGGGGGCTCGAGCGCGCGCGTCTGGAGGATCTCCTGACGGAACGACGCCGTCTCGTAGTTCACGACCCGCGTGAAGGTTCTGATGTCGAACTGCGGCCACGCCATCCCCGGGGTCGCGCTCTGGCCGACCTGAAAGGTCACGCCGCTGCCCTGGATCTCGATCGACTTGAGATTCGTCGCGCCGAGCGCCTTGGCGACGCTCTCGAGCGCCGCGCGACTGTCCTGGGCCTGAGCGGCGACCGGGAAGAGCAGGAGCAGGGCTTGTCGAGTCGCGTTGAAAACGCTGGAAGGCCCTCGAAGGTTTCCGCGGCGGGGCATTGGGGGCTATTTGATCATCGGACGCCTTGACGCCGCCACGCCCGCCGGAGCAGGATGACGCGGATGGCCTCCGAGCGCGGGTTCCCGCCGACGTGCAGCGCGCGACACAGATCAAGGGCCGCGGCGTGATGATGACCGGCCAGCTCGCCGGACCCGAGCCAGAGCGCGCGCCATGCTGAAGCGGGGCCTGCCCCGGTGGCTCGAGTGGACGATGGACCGCGAGCAGGCGCGGCGCGCGCCCTTCTTGGCCCACTCGCCGCTCTTCGCCGGGCTGCCGCGCCGCCTGCTCGGCCGGCTGGCCACGCGGTTTCTCGAGAAGGCCTACTCCGCGGGGGAGGTTGTCTTCCACGAGGGCGACCCCGGGCGCGCCCTCTTCGTCGTCGTCGAGGGCACGGTGGAGATCACCCAGGCGACCCCGGGGGGCGAGCATCTCGTGCGCACGCTGGGTGCGGGCGACGCCTTCGGCGAGCTCGCCCTTCTCGACGAGTCCCGGCGCTCCCGCAGCGCGCGGGTCGCCGCGCCGGCGCGGCTGCTCATCCTCTACAAGACCGACTTCGACGCGCTCATCGACGGCGAGGCCCGGATCGCGGTCGTCGTCATGCGCAACCTCTCGCGGCTCCTCGCCGCGTACGCGCGGAGCAACCCCGTGGTCGTGAGCGAGCCCGGGCCCGGGCCGGGGGCCGCCGAGCCGACGTGAAGCCGAGCTGGCTCGTGATCGCCGGCGTTGCCGCGCTTGCCTGGCTGGCGCGTGGCCTCGCCCTCCCTGTCTTTCTCGCGATGGCGTTCGCCTACCTGCTCAGCCCGGTCGTCGCGTGGGCGGACGCCCGCGCCATCCGCCGGAGTGTGGCGGTCGGTGCGCTCTTCGCCGCCATCATCGCCGTGCTGCTCGCCGCCGGCGTGCTCCTGGGGCCGCGCATGCTCACCGAGGCGTCGGCGCTGGTGGACCGTCTGCCCGGGCTCGCGAGCCAGATCGACACGGGCCTCGACGGCGCGGTGCGCGAGCTGTTCGAGGCGGCGCCCGTGTTCCGCCGCGTGCTCCCCGAGGGCGGGGGCTGGGCCCGCCAGTTCGTCCTGAACCGTGCCCCCGGGGACCCGAGCGACCTCTTCGAGCACGCCGGGCACCTCTTCCTGCTCGCGATCCTCGTCCCGTTCTTTGCCTTCTTCCTCCTCCGGGACATGCCGCGGATCGTCACCGCGGCCATGGACCGACTGCCTCCCCAGCACGTGGAGACTTCCGTGGCGGTCTGGCGCGAGCTCAACAGCGTCATCGGCCGCTACATTCGAGGCGTGGTGCTGGACGGTCTCGTGGTGGGTGCGCTGGCCGCAGTGGGGCTCTGGGCGCTGCACGTGCCGTATCCCCTCCTGCTTGGCGCCTTCGCCGGCGTCGCCAACGTGGTGCCGTTCATCGGCCCGCTGCTCTCGGCTGCCGCCGCCGGGCTCGTGGTTCTGCTGACGCCGGGGCAAGGGCTCGCGGGAGTCGTGCGTGTGGCGGTGCTGTTCCTGGCCATCAAGGTGCTCGACGACACGGTTATCCAGCCGTTCACGATCGGGCGGAGCGTCCACCTCCACCCGGCGCTCCTGCTCGGCTCGGTGGTGGTCGGCAACCACGCCCTCGGCGTGCTGGGCATGATCGTTGCCGTGCCGGTGGCCACGGTGCTCCAGGAGACGGTGCGCCTGCTCCTCGAGCACCGGCGCGTCCTCGTGCGGCGCAGGTGGAAGCAAAGTTAGGCGGGTTTCCTCCACCGTCAGGCCCGAGCCACGGCGACAGAGATATGTGCCTCCTCGATGTCAGTCTCTCGCGCCATCCACCCTGGGGGCGGAGACCCGTGGCGCAGCTCCACGGCGAGCGTCTCGGCACAGATGTAGACCGAATGCTCCTCGATCGCCTCCGTGGCTTCCCTGTCAGCATCCACCGAGATACGAATGCGGTCCTCGACGTTGAGCCGCGCTTCTTTGCGCATCATCTGGATTTGGTGGACCAGGTGACGGGCCAGGGCCTTGCGCCGAAGCTCGGGAGTCATCGTGGTATCGAGAGCCACCGTCACGTCTCGGTCGGCAGCGGCCGCGAAGCCGTCTCGACCTTCCACGATGATCTTGATCTCCCCACCCGAGCGCGATCTCGATGTCGCCCACGGGGAGCGTCACGTGACCGGTGGCAAGCAAGCTGTCGCGGACCGCCTTGCCGGCACGTGCGGCGAGGGCGGCACGGAGGGCAGGGACGGTATTCGGCGGTAAGGGCGAGGTGTCGCGCATGTCGAGCTCTGCCGTGACCACGATCTGGTCGTCGAGGCTGGCCACAGTCTCCAGGCGCTCGACGTTCAGCTCCTCGAGGACATCGCGCTCGAAGAGCCGCGCGTCCCGAGCCGTGTCGGGGGGCGCCACCAGGAGAGCCCGACCGAGAGGCTGCCTCACCTTGAGCCGCGCGGCGTTGCGGGCCGCGAGCCCCACGCTCAGGACCCGTCGCGCCGCCTCCACGCTGGCTTCGAGATCGGGCCGGACGAGCGCGGCGTCGGGTTCTGGGAAACTGGTCAGATGGAGGCTGATGGGTGCGCTCGAGAACACGGCCGGCACGAGGTTCTGGTACACATGCTCGGTGACGAACGGCATGACCGGCGCGAGGAGCTGACACACACGCACGAGCACGTGATAGAGCACCTGGAATGCGGCCTGCTTCTCATCATCGAGGATGGCCTTCCAGAACTCGCGGCGCCGCCGGCGCACGTACCAGTTCGAGAGATCGTCGTGGATGAACGCGTCGACGGCGGTAACGGCACGCCGGATCTGATAGGTGTCGAAGGCCTCCCGGACTTCGGCGATCGTGGCCTGCAGCCGGCTGAGCAGCCACTGGTCGAGGGGTGCCGAATGCGTGGGAACGCTGCCTGGTCCCAGAAGGGCCGGTCGGTCGAGGTTCGCATAGGTGACGAACAGGCCGTAGACGTTCCAGAACGTCAGGAACCGCCGCTTGACGTCACGCGCTCCCTCGAAGCCGAAGCGCATCGGCTCGGTGATGGCCTGCGACGCGAACATGTGACGGATCACGTCGGGGCCCATCTTCTCGAGCGCATCGTCGAGCCAGATCGCGTTCCCCCAGCTCTTGTGCATCTCGCGGCCATCGGAGGCCAGGACCCGTTCGTGCGCCAGCACGGTCCGATAGGGGCTCTGGCCTTCCAGGGCCGTGGACATGAAGAGCAGCGCATAGAACCACCCACGGAGCTGCCCCACCGCCTCGACGATGAAGTCGGCGGGGAACCAGCGCTCCCATTGTTGGCGGTCCTCGAGGTAGCCCAGCGTCGAGAACGGCACGATGCCGGCATCAAGCCAGCAGTCGCCGACCTCGGAGACCCGGCGTACCGGCTGCGCACACTCTGGACAGCGGATGAGGATGTCGTCCAGCCACGGCCGGTGCAGCTCCGGGACCGCGTCCACCGCCCCGGGGTCGATGGCCAGCTCGCGAAGCTCCCGGCGCGAGCCGATCACAGTGAGGCGCCCGCATCCACACGGGTAGAAGGGCAGGGGCAGGCCCCAATATCGCTTGCGCGAGATGCACCAGTCCCCCATGTTGGCGAGCCAGTCGTCCATCCGGAGCTGCATGTGGCCGGGGCGCCATGTCACGCCCTCGTTGGCGGCCCTGGCCAGTGAGCGGATCTCGGTGGCGTCGATGAACCACTCGTCGGCGACGCGGAAGATCAGCTCCTCGGCACATCGCCAGCAGGTCGGATAGCGATGGCGGTAGGGAGCCCGCGCGAAGAGCAAGGTAGCGTCCGTCGTCGGTCACGGGGGCAATGACGGGAAGGCCGTGACGGCGGCTGAGCTCGAAGTCCTCCAGTCCGCAGCCTGGCGCAATGTGGACGAGCCCGGTGCCTTCCTCGGCGGAGACCTCCTCCCAGGCAACGACGCGATGCTCGACGCCGCGCTGGACGGGGAGGTCATCGAAAGGCCCGACGTAGCGCAGCCCCACCAGCTCGGCGCCCTTGACGGTACGCCGCGGCTGACCGAGCGCCGGGTAACGCCCGGCGAGACTGGCGGCAAGGTAGTACACGGTGCCTGCCTGTGCGCATTCGGCGTAGTCGAGCTCCGGGTTGACGGCCACCGCCACGTTGGCCGGCAAGGTCCATGGCGTCGTCGTCCAGACGAGCAAGCAGTGATCAGCTCGATCCAGGAGAGGAAGAGCGACCGTGACCGACTCGTGCGTGAGCTCGGCGTAGGCATCGAGCATCTCGTGCTGCGAGATCGAGGTTCCACACCGCGCACACCACGGCATCGGACGATGCCCCCTGTACAGCCAGCCGCGTCCGTGGCAGTGCTTCAGAAAGTGCCAGTTGTATTCGATGTTGGCGTCAGACATCGTGAAATAGGAGCGTGGCCAGTCCATCCACTGGCCGAGCCTCCTGGATTGCTCCGTCTGGACTTCGGCGAAGTGCAAGACCCGATCTCGGCAGGCAAGAGAGAAGCGCTCGAGACCGAACGACTCGATCTCGCGCTTCGAGTTGAACCCGAGGGTTTTCTCGACTTCGACTTCCACCCACAGGCCCTGGCAGTCAAAGCCGTTCTGGAATCTTTGTTCGTAGCCGGCCAGGGCTTTGTAGCGCTGGACGACGTCTTTATATGTACGTCCCCATGCGTGATGGACACCCATGGGGTTGTTCGCCGTGATCGGGCCATCGAGGAAGGAGAAGCGCGACCCACCACGGTTCTTGGCAACGAGACGCGGAAAGACCCGCTCTCGCTCCCAGAACTCCAACGTGGTGCGGGCGACGGCGATGAAGTCAAGTGGCCCCGGCATCGTAAACATGCTCGCCTCCGGTGGTTCGTTGGGATGACCCGGTTCCGGCGACCATTTGCGAGCCGAGGTAGCACTCGTTGCAGAAACGAAACGGCCGCCAGGAGACCTGACGGCCGCGGGATACGCGAAAGCGCTACGTGACCGTCAGCTCACACAGTTCTCCGTGCCTATGGCTGACCGACTAATTCGAAACATGGACTAAAGCTAGCACACCGCTCCTCCATCGCGCAATGGAGCTGGTACAGGAACGCGACGCTCGTCAATTACGCGGAGCGCTCCGCGGCGGCACCATCCCATTGAGGCGCACGTACACGACCAGGTTGCCGTAGTGATTCATGTTGTCGTGGATCACTCCGAGAATGGCCGCCCAGCGCTGGACCTGCTGGCCGCCTCGCCCCGCCACCATTTCCAGGGCCTTTTCCTCCGTGAGCCCCTCCCACACGCGGGCGCCGTAGTCGTAGCTTTCCTGGAGCGCCTTCATGATCTCCGCGCGGCTCCTGAGGGCGTCGAAGCGGGCGTTACTGCCGAGGTTGTCGCCGGAGACCCTGCTGAAGAACGTATAGTTCTCACCGATCAGGTGGATGAGGATCTCCCGGAAGGTGCGCACGGCGGGCGTCGGCCTGAAGTCGTACTTGTCTTCGGGAATGATATCGGCGAGTCCGAGAACCAGCGCGCGTGTGCTCTCCCAGGTGGTCTTGGTCGGCGCCAGGAAGCTCGTGGCGGGGAAGCCGGGCCGGCCGGCCCCCGCGGCCGGCGCCGGACCGCTCGGCGTCTGAGCCATTCCCGGAGCGGCCCACAGCAGGGCAAGCGCGGCCACGACGAGACTCCGCATCAGCGTGTCATTGATCATCATTCCTCCTGTGCGGGCAAGAGACGGCGGTGCCGGGAGGCAGGATCGAACCCTCATGAGCTTGGGACGTAGATAACACGAAACCCGGCCAGATGCTCGAACGCCGCGCGCGCCTCGGCCGCCGCCTGACGCGGAGGTGCGCGGTGGACACGGCGCCTTGCGCCCTCTCTGATCTGCCGTGCTATCGTGGGAACCTGTCATGACGTCCTCCGGGGTCCTGCGCGAATTGTTCTGGAGCGTGCCGTTCTGGACCGCCCTCGGCGTGGCCATCCTGGCGGGCGCCTCCGGTGTCAGCCACGCCGCCGAGGCGCCGACGGGAGCAGAGGTCCTGCAGCAGTTACGCAGCTTCGCCAACATGGGCAGCGTGCTCTACGTCGCCGCCCATCCGGACGACGAGAACACGCAGGCCATCGCTTACCTGGCCCGCGGACGCGGATACCGGACGGCCTATCTTTCGCTCACCCGCGGCGACGGCGGACAGAACCTGCTCGGCCCCCAGCTCGGCGAGGCGCTCGGCGTGGCGCGCACGCAAGAGCTGCTCGCCGCGCGCCGGCTGGACGGCGGGCAGCAATACTTTACCCGCGCGAAGGACTTCGGGTACTCGAAGACTTCCGAGGAAACCCTGAGTGTCTGGGACCGGCAGGCCGTCCGTGGCGACATCGTGCGCCTGATCCGCGAGTTCCGCCCGGACGTGATCATCACGCGATTTTCCCCGAAGCCCGCGCTCACGCACGGTCATCACACCGCGTCCGCCGTGCTCGCCGTCGAAGCGTTTGGGCTCGCCGCCGATCCCGGGGCATTTCCCGAGCAGCTCCGCACGCTCAAGCCGTGGCAGGCGCGGCGCATCGTCCACAACGTCGGCCGGGGCGCCGCCGCGGCGAATCCCGGCGCCAACATGGCGATTGCCGGCATGCCCGCCGACGTGCCCGATGGTCCGGGCGTGGTGAAGTTGGACGTGGGCGGCAGGGATCCGGTGTCCGGCGAGTCGTTCGCATCGATCGCGGATCGAGCCGTTCGTGCTGCTCGCCGGAGACATGCCGACGAAGGATCTCTTCGACGCTGTGGATGTGACGTGGAACCGCGTGCCGGGCGGCGCCGAGGTCGCCCGGGCGGTCGACGAGGAGATCGCGAAGTTCAACGCGCAGGACGCGCCCGGGCGCGTGCATGCGCTGCTTGTCATTCGCCGCCGCCTCGCCGCGCTTCCCGCGGATCTCCTCGTCAGCGACAAGCGCGAGCAGCTCGATCGGATCATCGAGGCGTGCCTCGGCCTCGAGGTCGACACCGTGGCGGATCGCGCCGAGGTGGTGCCCGGCGAGAGCGTGAAGCTCCGCCACACGGTTGTGGTCCGTTCGCGCGTCCCCGTGCGCTGGACGGCGGTGCGGTACCCGGGCGCCCACCGCGTGATCAACAAGGCCATCGCGCTACGCCCGGACCAGCCGGCCGTTCGCGAGGCCTCGCAGGTCGTGCCGGCGGGCACGCCGCCGAGCCAGCCATATTGGTTGCGCACGGAGGGGACGTCCGGGCTCTTCGCCGTGGACGATCCCTCGCTCATCGGCCGTCCCGAGAATCCGCCCACGCTCCCGGTCGAGTACGTCTTCGACATCGGCGGGCAGACGCTGGTGATAACCGGCGAGGCGAAGCCGGCCGCGGATCCCGTCCGTCTGGGGCTTCGGCGGCGGCTGGAGGTCATCGCGCCGGTCTCGCTGCACTTCGTCGCGGGCGTGCGGCTCTTCGCCCCGGGCGCCGCGCGTCCGGTGACGGTGGAACTCACCGCCGTCCGCGCGCGCACCGCCGGCGCCGTGCGCCTCGACGCGCCGGCCGGCTGGACGGTCACGCCGGGCGCGCAGCCGTTCCGGCTCGCCGCCCCTGGCGCCCGCGCGCGCTTCACCTTCACCGTGACCGCGCCGCCACAGGCCGCGACGGCGGCGCTCGGTGCGAGCGTGGAGATCAACGGCCGGCGATTCGATCAGCAGCGCGTCGAAGTCCGCTACGAGCACCTGCCGCTCGGGCTCCTGCAGCCGCCGGCGCGCGCCAGGGCGGTGGCGCTCGATCTAGAGATCCGCGGGCGCCACGTCGGCTATCTGCCGGGCGCCGGCGACGACGTGCCCGCCGCCCTCGAGCAGATGGGCTACGAGGTCACGTCGCTGACGGGTGCCGACCTCACGGCGGAGCGGCTGGGACGCCTCGACGCCGTCGTCATCGGCATCCGCGCCTTCAATGTGCGGAAAGACCTCGCCGAGCACCTGCCCGCGCTGTTCGCCTGGGTCGAGGCGGGCGGCACCGTGGTCGCGCAGTACAACACGCTCGACGGTCTGCGCGAAGGCTGGCTGGCGCCGCTCCAATTGCACCTCTCGCGCGAACGCGTGACCGATGAGCATGCGTCGGTGACCATCCTGGCGCCCGAGCATCCCGTGCTGACGACGCCGAATCGCATCACCGAGGCGGACTTCGACGGCTGGGTGCAGGAGCGCGGCCTCTACTTTCCCGATAAATGGGACGAGCGCTTCTCGGTGATCCTCGCCTCCAGCGACCCCGGAGAGACGCCGCTCCAGGGCGGCTTGCTGGCGGCGCGCTACGGCAAAGGGTACTTCGTCTACACGAGCCTGGCGTGGTTCCGTCAGCTCCCCGAAGGCGTGCCCGGGGCGTACCGGCTGTTCGCGAATCTCGTCTCCTTGGGCAAATGACGCGCGCCTCGCGCACCGACGAGCGCGCCGAGGCGGAGCCGCCCGACCTCCCCGGATTCCGTACCTGGCGCGGTGTCTACCTGTTCGTCTTCGGGTGGTTCGTGCTCGTGGTCGTCCTGCTGACCGTGTTCACCGCGACCTTCTCGTGAACGCCGCCGATTGGGCCGTGCTGCTCGGCACCATCGTGGGCATCGCCGCGTACGGATTCTGGCGCACGCGCCACGTGCGGAGTCTCAACACGTACATGCGCGGCGATGCAGCCATCGGGTGGGGCACGATCGGGCTCAGCGTGATGGCCACGCAGGCCAGCGCGATCACCTTCCTCTCGATCCCCGGCCAGGGCTTCGAGAGCGGCATCGGCTTCGTGCAGAACTACTTCGGCCTGCCGCTGGCTCTCATCATTGTGTGCGCCGTGTTCCTGCCCATGTACCGGCGGCTCAACGTCTACACGGCCTATCAGTTTCTCGGCCAGCGGTTCGACGAAAAGACTCGCCTGCTCGGGGCCGGCCTCTTCCTCGTGCAGCGCGGGCTCGCGGCCGGCGTGACGATCTACGCGCCCGCCATCATCATCTCCACGGTGCTCGGCTGGCGGCTCGACCTCGTGGTCGTGTTCACGGGGCTGCTCGTGCTGGTCTACACCGTCACCGGCGGCAGCGAGGCCGTCGCCCTTACCCACCGGTGGCACGTGGCAGTGATCTGGGCCGGCATGGTGACGGCCATGATCGTGCTGCTGCTCCGGCTGCCGGCAGGCCTCGGGTTCATGGGCGCCGCTCACGTGGCCGGCGCCCTGGGCAAGCTGCAGGCGGTGGACTTCTCGCTCGATCCGAGCCGGCGCTACACCGTGTGGACCGGCGTGTTCGGTGGCTTGTTCCTCTCGCTCTCGTACTTCGGCACCGACCAGTCACAGGTGCAGCGTTACATCGCGGGCCCCTCGCTGCGCGCTGGCCGCCTGGGCCTGATGTTCAACGCCGTGCTGAAGATCCCGATGCAGTTCGTCATCCTCGTGCTGGGCGCCTTCCTCTTCGTCTTCTACCAGTTCGTGCCGGCGCCGGTGTTCTTCAACGAGGCGGAGTGGCGCCGCCATGCACAGGACGGCCGGTTCCGCGCCATCGAGGCCGAGCATGCCAGTGCGGTGGCCCAGAGCCAGTCGGCGATCCGTGGGTGGCTCGAGGCCCGCGCCTCGGACGACACCGCGCGGGAAGCGAGCGCGCGGGCCGCCATGGTCGCGGCCAGCCAGCACAGCCGCGCCGTTCGCGCCGAGGCCAAGGCCGCCCTCGCGGCCGCCGATCCCCGCACCAAGACCAAGGACTCTGACTACGTCTTCATCACGTTCATCCTCGACGACCATCGACGTCTGGCGCCACCTCCGTCCGCTCATCGCGGCGGACGAGGCGCGCAACGTACGCGTGGCGCGGCGCTTCACGGCACTCTGGGGTGCCGTCGCAGTGACGTTTGCGCTCTTCGCCGGGTTTGCGGAAAATCTCATCGAGGCCATCAATATCCTGGGCTCGATTTTCTACGGCGTTGTCCTCGGCCTCTTCCTGGTCGCGTTCTTCCTTCGTCATGTCGGCGGCACCGCGGTGTTCCTCGCGGCCGTCGCTGCGGAGGTTCTCGTGGTTGCGATGTATTTCTCGCTCAACATCGGCTACCTCTGGTACAACCTCATCGGCTGCGCCGCATGCATCGTTCTCAGCCTGGCGCTGCAGGCGGCCCTGCCGCCGCGGCGCGCCGGATGAGCAGCGGCCCCGTCATCGCCTTCGGCCAGCAGCCCTGCGGTTTCTTCCCGCGGCGGTTCCTCGTGGCCAAGATCCGCACCGCGCGACGCCTGCAGACGGAGATCGGCGGGCGCGTCGTGTACTTCTGCCACGACAGCGACCACGATCCACGCGAGACACGCACGATCCTGCGCCATCGCGCGACGGGCCAGGCTGCGCACCTGAACTTCGCCGTCGTCAGCAAACTCCAGCGCAAGTTCTCCCCGCTCTACGCCAAGTGCATCGCCGCCGACTGGCACGCCAGGACGCTGGGGCAGCTCACGAACTACGTGGCCCATCCCGTCATCGATCTGTTCCGCAAGACGTCGGCGAAGACGGTGGCCGAC
This sequence comes from Candidatus Rokuibacteriota bacterium, assembly GCA_003220345.1. Lineage (GTDB taxonomy): Bacteria > Methylomirabilota > Methylomirabilia > Rokubacteriales > CSP1-6 > AR37. Next base: position 20,739 of record QHSC01000347.1, read on the forward strand.
TTCTGTCTCGAGATGTACCGCGGGATGGGCCTCCTCGATGGCGTAGACGTCGTGCGCTCGAGCGATCCGGAGGTGCGGCGCCGCGCCTGCGACGTGGACGACTTCTTCGTGGACGTGTCGTACGAGGGCGAGATCGTGCGGGCGCGCCCGCGCGACGGCGCGCTGGACCTGCACGAGGGCGGCGACTCGTTCGTCACGCTGCCGGCGACTCCTTCCAGCTTCAAGAAGGAGCAGATCAGTCCGACGCGAGACACGCGGCTACGGTGGATGCAGTCGGTGATCCACTGCACGCACTACGTGACGGGGGCGGGCGAGCAGGCGTATCTTCGACCGGAGGACGCGCCGGAGATCGCGTACGTGCGGCGGGAGGACATCGAGCGATCGGATGAAGCGTTCACGGAGCTATCGGGCTGACATGCTGTCGGCCGGCGCGCACGGTCCCTGAGATGGCGGCCGACACGCTGCGCGTCGGCATCACCTGCTACCCGTCGGTCGGCGGGAGCGGTGTGCTGGCGACCGCGCTCGGCGAGGACCTGGCGGCCCGCGGGCACGACGTGCACTTCATCGCCTACGAGCGGCCCTTCCGCCTGCCCTCGGACGCACCGCGCCTGCACTTCCACCCCGTCGCCATCAACGATTACGAGCTGTTCCGGTTCCCCGACTACACGCTGCCGCTGTCCGTGCGCATGGCCGAGGTGAGCCGCGACCACCGACTCGACGTGCTCCACGTCCACTACGCCGTGCCTCACGCCACCGCCGCGATCCTCGCACGCGCGATGCTCCCGCCCGGCCAGCAGCCCCGCGTTGTCACGACACTGCATGGCACGGACACGACGCTGCTCGGCCACGACGCCGGCTACGCGCCCGCCATCAAGCACGCGCTCACCTCGTCGGACGCGGTCACCGCCGTGTCCGAGTCGCTCAAGCGCGAAACGCAGCGCGTGCTCGACTTCGACGGCCCGATCGAGCTCATCCACAACTTCTTCGCTCCGC
>QHSC01000024.1 GCA_003220345.1 Candidatus Rokuibacteriota bacterium
AGTAGGCGATGGTGGACCGGCCGCGCTATAGTCGGGCGACATTCCCAGGGCAAAGGAGGATCTCCGGATGAGCCATCTGATCACCAATGCGCGGATCCTCGATGGCACCGGCCGGGAGCCCTTTCTCGGCGCGGTGCGGGTGGAGGGCAACCGGATCACGCAGGTGACGCCGGGGGCGGCCGCGCCCGCGCCCGACGGGGCCACGGTGATCAACGGCGCCGGCGCCACGCTGATGCCCGGCCTCATCGAGTCGCACGCCCACATCGGCCTGGCCGACCTCGGCTCGCTGGATCTGACGCGCCTGCCCGTCGAGGAGCACATGCTCATCACGGTGCGCAACGCGCGCACCATGCTCGATTGCGGCTACACCAGCGCGTTCTCGGCGGCGGCGCCCAAGCCGCGCCTGGACGTGGTCCTGAAGCGTGAGATCGAGGCCGGGCGCGTCCCGGGGCCCCGCCTCCTTGCCAACGGCCCCGAGATCACCGTCACGGGCGGGCTCGGCGACAGCAACCTGGTCCACCTGCCGCACTACGAGACGCCGACCTTCGCCTGGGTGGCCGACGGGCCCGACGCTATTCGCCGCGTGTGCCGCGTGCTCGCCCGGGAAGGGGTTGATCTGTTGAAGCTCAACCTCTCCGGCGACATCGGAACCTCGGCCTGGCCATCCGAGCAGACGCCGATGACGGACGCGGAGGTGGAAGCGGCCATGGAGGTGGCGCGGGCGCGCGGCCTGCGCGTCGCCGCGCACTGCCGGAGCGCGGAATCCGTCATGATGGCGCTTCGCCACGGCGTGGAGGTCATCTATCACGCGAACTATGCCGACGAGCGCGCGCTCGATGCCCTCGAAGCCGCGCGCGATCGGATCTTCGTCGGCCCCGCCCTCGGCATCACGTACAACCTGAGCCAGGCCGCCGGCCAGTGGGGCGTCACCGGCGAGCGCTCCCGGGCTTTCGAGCATGAGCTCGCGGTGACCGTCGACGTCGTGGGCCGCATGCGCAAGCGCGGCATCCGCGTGCTTCCCGGGGGCGACTACGGCTTCCCTTATACTCCGCACGGCACCTACGCGCGGGATCTCTGGCTCTTCGTCAAGATCCTCGGGTTCTCGGCCATGGACACGATCGTGGCGGCGACCAAGCTGGGCGGCGAGATCATGGGGCGGCCCGGCGAGCTGGGCGTGGTGACCACGGGCGCCCTCGCCGACCTGCTCCTCGTCGACGGTGACCCGCTCGCGAACATCGAGATCCTCCAGGACCGTGGCGCACTCCGCATGATCATGAAAGATGGCGCCCTTCACAAGGCATCCTGAACGCGCAAGGAGGCATCAATGGCACGCTGGGACACCATCCAGGTCGAAGGACAGCCGATGCGCGTCTATCTCGACGCTCCCGCCGGCGGCGGCGCGGCGCCGGGGATCGTGGTCATCCAGCACGGACCCGGTCTCGACCGTTTCATGGAGGACCGCGTCGAGGACCTCGCCCGCCATGGTTACGTGGCGGCGGCGCCGGACCTGTATCACCGTCAGCCTCAGGACGGGGCGGACATGATGACGCGCATGGGGCGCCTGCGCGACAAGGAGATTCTCGTGGACGTCGACGCGACCATCGCGCACCTGCGCAGCCTGAAAGACGCGCGCGTGGGTGGCCTGGCCGTGCTCGGCTTCTGCATGGGCGGCCGCGTGACCTACATGCTCGCGGGGGCGCGGCCCGCCGCCTGGCGCGCGGCGGGCGTCTTCTACGGGGGCAACATCATGAAGCCCTGGGGCGACGTGCCCGCGCCCTTCGAGCTCACCAAGCAGATCGCGTGCCCCGTCGTCGGATTCTTCGGCCTGGACGACACGAACCCGTCGCCCGCCGACGTCGACCGGATCGACGCCGAGCTCTCCCGCCTGGGCAAGACGCACGAGTTCCATCGCTACGAGGGCGCCGGCCACGCGTTCCTGAACTTCTCCAACGCCGAGCGCTACCGCCCGGAGCCGGCCAAGGACGCCTGGGCGAAGATGCTGGGCTTCCTGGAGCGCCAGCTGAAGGGCGCCGCCTGACCGTCCCACGGCCGGATGGTGTGCGGAGGCTCTTCCTGGTGACACGGTCTCGCGGCCCTCGCTGGGACGATTCGCGCCCGATGGAGGAGCAGGAAGGGTGGCGCGCCCACGCCGAGTTCATGAATGCGCTCGCCCGGGACGGGTTCGTCGCCCTTGGCGGCCCGATCGACCGCACCCGAGAGGTCCTCCTCGTGGTGCGCGCGTCGGATGAAGCGCAGATAGAGGCGCGACTGTCCGGAGACCCGTGGAGCCGCAGCCAGCTACTGAGCCTGGACGCAATTCGCGCGTGGTCGTTGCGCCTTGGGTCCATTCCGGATCGAGCGCCGGGCGCAAGCGTCGCGGGCTGAGTAGTACCGCCGGCGTCGAACGCCGTGCCCCGAGCTTCCGCTCTGCTCAGTCCCTCGGGATGAGGGAATTGGCGGGGGGAGCCGGCGGCACGAAGTCGTCCAGCGCCAGGCCGAGATCCTTGGCGAGCCGCTCGGCACGCTCGACGTAGAGAGGCACGCGCAGCAGACGGAAGGCGTCGCGCGCTTCTTTGAGCTGGAAGCTGGCGCTGGTCTGCTCGCCTCCGGCGTGGAGGGCTTCGGCCAGCAGCAATCGGGCTCGCGCCGCCTGGAACCGCGTGTCGGCGCCCGCGAAGATCTTGACGGACCGGGAGAAGTAGGATCGGGCCTGAGCGAAATCCCCCTGGGTCCGCGCGATCGCGCCGAGGGCCCGCTCCGCATATCCCATGGCCACGGGCCACTTGATCTCGGCCGCCGTGCTCTGCGCTTTCTGCGCGAGCTGGGTGGCCTGGCTCAGATCTCCGGCATGCAGGTGCATCTCGCTCAGGCCCGAGGTGAGGAGCGCGTCGACCTGGCGGGACACGTAGCCGCCGCGCCCGCGCAGGAACTGGGTCTGGGCCAGCGCCTTCTCGAGCACGGGAATGGCCTGCTTCGAATCGCCGTTCTCCCATTCCGCCAGGGCCATGTGGACCATCCCCAGGGCGCGGGAAACCGGGTCTGCCGCCAGCTCCAGGCCGCGTTGCGCCAGGGCGAGCCCGGTCTCGTGCTCGCCCCGCAAGGAGTGCACGCGCGACATGTTGCCGACGGCCTGGGACTGCAGCCGCGTGTCGCCGATGGCCTCCCCGATCGCGCGCGTCTGCTCGAGGGCCTCGAGGGCGGGCGTGAAGTCACCGATGTGGTAGAGGTTCAACGCCAGCGAGAGGTAGGACTGGCCCAGCCACCAGCGCTCCTCCGTCCGCTCGAGCAGCGCGACGGCCTGGCGGCCCTGGGCGATGCCATCGGAGCGGCCGAGCCAGTAGCTGTTCCGGGAGAGTGAGCAGTTGGCCAGCCCCATCGTCGTCTGATCGCCGCACCGCGCCGCCTCTTCCAGCGCGCGGAGAGCGGCCTGGGCCGCCCGCTCCGCGTGACCCAGGTTGGCGTCCGTGTAGGAGACCCAGAAGTAGAAGGGGCCGCTCAGCGAAGGGTCCCGCAGCCGCTCGATCCGCGCCTCTTCCTTCCCGAGCAGCTCGCGCGCCTCCGCGGACCGACCCAGGAAGAGCAGGCAGTGGGCAAGACGTGAGACGAGATCGAGCTGGCGCCGGTCACGCTGGTCCGCGGGCAGCCGGTCGATCCAGGCCCGCGCGTCTTGCAGGATGCGCACCGCCTCCTCGGAGGCGTAGCTGCGCGCGGCCCGGCCGGCCAGGCGCACGAGATAGTCGAAGGCCTTGGTCGGCTCGTCCGCCCGCGAGAAATGGTAGGCGAGGCGGTCGTACACCTCGTCGAGCTGCTCGGCGTAGACGCTCTCGAGCGCCTCGCCCACCGCGGCATGCAGGGCCTGGCGACGCGGGGCAAGCAGATCGTCGTACACGACGCTCCGGAACCACCCATGCGTGAAATCGAAGCCCTCGCCGACGGCGTGAAGGATGCGACGGCGTACCAGCTCCTCGATCCCCTCCGCGCTGTCGCGCCGGCTCAGGCCGGACGCTTGCTGCAGCACGTTGAAGCTGAACTCCCGCTCGACCACGGCGGCCACGGCCACGAGGCTCTGGCTCTTGGCGCCCAGGCGATCGAGGTGGGCGGTGAGGACCTCGCGGACCCGGTGGGGCAGCGAGAGGCCCGCTGAGGGCAGGCCGCGGTTCTCCTGCAGGGCGCGCATGGTCTCGACGATGACGAATGGGTTCCCGCTGCTCATCGCCCACACCTTCTGGGCCAGCTCGGCCACGCGCGAGCGACTGCTCCCCGCGCGCGCCAGCGCGCCCACGAGGCCGGCCGTGCTCCGCTCCGACAGCGACGAGAGGGTGACGCGGTTGACGTGGGGTTCCGGCTCGAGCTCGTGGAGCGATCGCCGGAGGGCGGGCGCGTCGGGCAGCTCCTCTTCGCGCGCGGTGCCCACGAGGAGCAGGGGGCGGGCGCCCAGGCGCCGGCCCACGAACGAGAAGAGGCGCAGGCTCAGCTCGTCCGCCCAGTGAAGATCCTCGAGCACCACGACGAGCGGGCGTCGGGCGGCGACGTGGGCGATGAGCGCGTCGATGACCTCGAAGAGCCTGACGGAGTTTTCCGGGATGATCTGCGGCTGCACGCCCGACGCGCTGAGCTCCGGAAAGAGCCGGACCAGCTCGCCGCGCCAGGCCCGCGGGAGGCTCTCGAGGGCCTCGGTCTCGGACAGGATGGTGCCCGCGCGAAGCGCGTCCACCCAGGGACGAAAGGGCAGGATCTGCTCGGTTTCGTACGCGCGGCCGAGGAGGACCCGGCAACCGCTTCGACCCGCCTCGGCGGCCAGCTCTTCGATGAGGCGGCTCTTGCCGATGCCCGTCTCGCCCGTGAGAAGGAGAACGCGCCCTTGACCACGCAGGATCTCGCGGAGCGTTCGGCGCAGATGTCCTACCTCCTCTTCCCTTCCGACGAGCGGGCTCTCCGCCGCGGGCTCGCCGGCCCGGGCGGCGCCGGCCGAGGTCCGAGCCTGCCGCTGGAGGATTTCCTGGTAGACGCGCTTGGTCTCGGCTTCCGGCTCGACGCCCAGCTCCTTCCGCAGCACCGCCACGCAGGCCTGGTACTGACGGAGGGCGGCGGCCCGCCGACCCTGGCGGGCGAAAAGACGCATGAGCGTGCGGTGCGCGCCCTCCTGAAGTGGATCGAGCGCGAGCAATCGCCCCGCCGTCTGGATGGCCGTCTCGGCAGGGCCACGCTTCATCTGCTGGGCCAAGAGGCGGGTCAGGGCCTCCTGGATCAGCTCACGGAGACGGTCGCGCTCGGATCGGAGCCAGCCCTCGAAGGGCTCCTCGTCGACGCGCAGCCCGTCGAGGAGCGGACCTTCGTAGAGCGTGATGGCGGCGGCGAGGGCGGCGGGGGACCGCTTGCGAATCAGGCGCTCGAAGCTGGCGACGTCCACATCGACGGCGGCGGCGTTGACGGCGATCGTCTCCGCCTGGACGACGAAGCCGGGATTTTTTGCCGCCGCGAAGACCTTGCGGATACGAAAGACGGTTTGTCGGAGGCTCTGTCGCGCCTGGCGCTCGCCGACGTTGCCCCAGAAGAGGGCAGTCAGGCTTTCCCGCGAGTGCGGGCGGCCGGGGCGGAGGGCGAGATATGCCAGGAGGGCCTGCGCCTTGCGGGCGGGGAGGGCGAGCGAGCGCGACTCCAACCGGAGGTGGAAGCCGCCCAGGAGCCGGAGACTCAGGCGTGGCATAGGTGACGACCGATAGCACCTCCACCGACGGCCCGTCAAGGCAGCCGACTTCCCTTCCTTGCTCTCCTCTCCCGCGTTCACGTTGCGATAACGCCGTGTTGACGGGCTCACCCGACACTGCGGGCCAGGGAGGAACACTGGGATGGACAGCTACCTGCTCATCGAGTCCCGTGACGCGCTGGAATCCAGCGACGTGGCCACGTACTTCTACGATCTGGCCGCGGGCCTGGCCAGGGAAGGATCGCCGGTGACCCTCTTCCTCGTCCAGAACGGCGTCTTCCCTGCGCGCCGGGGCGCGCAGACGGCGGCCCTGAACGCCGTGGCCAGGGCGGGCGTCGAGATCCTGGCCGACGAATTCTCGCTGCGGGAGCGGGGCATCCCCACGGACCGCCTCGATCCTTGCGTGGTGTCCGCCCCGATCGACGTCGTGATCGACCGTCTCGTGCAGGGCCGCAAGGCGCTGTGGCACTGAGGAGGGAACGATGGCCGACAAGAAGACGCTTGCCTTTCTCCTGATGGATGCCCCCTACGAGAGCGCGCGCACGACGACGGCCTTCCGCCTGATCGACGCGGCGGCGCGCCGCGGCCACGACGTGTCCGTCTTCTGCTACGAGGGCGCCGTCGCGCTGTCCTTCGCCAAGCAGGCGCCGCACGCCAATGCCGTGCACGGGCGCGACGTCGCGCAGGAGGACCATCCCAACCCGAAGGACTGGATCATCGCCCTCACCGCCCAGGCCGAGAAGAGCGGCGGCAAGCTGACCTGGACCAATTGCGGTCTCTGCGTGGACGAGCGGGGCGTGGGCGAGGCGGTGGCGGGGGTGGGGCGGGGGAGCCCGGTCGATTTCTGGAAGATGGCCGAGGCCGCCGACAACACGCTGGTGATCCCGACCAGGGGCTGAGGAGGAACGCCATGAACAAGAAGATTCTCCAGGTCGTCGAGAGCGCGTACCGGGCGACCATCGAAGAGCAGGACGACACCGTCGTGTGGTTCACGCATGCCATCCGCGGCGGCGGGGCTCAGACCGCCGTGCTGCTGCGGGGCCACGCCGTGAACTACGGCGTGAAGGGCCAGGACGCCTCGGGCATTGCCTTCGGAGACAGGAAGCAGACCCAGCCGCCCGATCTGCCCGGCGACCTCACGCGCCTGATCGCCAAGGGCGTGGAGGTGTACGTCGTCGAGGAAGACGTGGAGGCGCGTGGCCTCGCCCCCACCGACCTCATCGGCGGCTTGATCCCGATCAAGAAATCCGTCGTCCCGGGCCTGATGGCCCGCTTCAGCCTCATCTGGCAGTGGTGAGCCGAACCGTTTCCCGCTCGAGGGATCAGGGTGCCCCGGAAGGCCAGCCCTAAGGCGAGAGCTCCGTCAGTCCATTACCGCAAGCGCTGCGGATCCCGGCTCTTGATCCACTGGATCGTGATCTCGCCCTTTTGTTCGGCGGCGAAGGCTACACGGAGATTTTCGGGCGTGTAGTTACCACGGCGATATCGCTCGCGCACTGATTCGTGGAGACAAAGAAACGGTTTATCCGGCCCAGTTGCTTCTCCTGCTGATCGTCGCGCCTTGCGCCACACCGTGTCGGGGAATGTATGGTCCAGAAGGCAACGATCACCCGTGTGGGCGAGGCACTTGAATTCCCGAGAGGGTGGGAAATGGGAATTGTCGAGCTCCAGCCGAGGGGGAATCCACATGAACCGTCCCGGGCCGACGCGTGACAGATCGTGCGGGACGCAGTCCGGAGACGGCGGCAAGCCCGGCGTCCACCCTGTTACTTCGTCATAGCGATCAGGCGACAGACGGAGCCCTTCGTGAACGGCCTCGCCAAGTATCCAATCAAATGACGCCTTCGAAAAGAAGTCTGTCCTGTTGTCTGCATGGCCTCCTCCGACGTCGGAGTGATCTCCCGCGAACCATACCTCCTTGATTCGGTGATTGATCCTTTCCTCGTCAATAGCTGGATTCTGGCGCAATACACGATCACTCCAGCCGGTTGGCTGAAACGGCGAGCGCCTCTCATCGATTGCCACCGCGTGGCGCACGACATCGACGAGCTCGTTGTTTCGCACGTGCGGCAGGCCTTTGGGCGTCAGATAACCGTACGCCTTGACCGTATCCCAGACCCCGAGAAACGCGATCCTGATGTCATCGGGCCTTGTGAACCCTCGAAATTCCCTGGCCAGCTCGTCATTGGCCTCCTCGTCGCGCCTGCCGGCTCTGCGGTGGCGCGCGGCCATGTTCTCGTAGACATCCCGAACCCAGGGCAGCAGGTGCTCATGCCCCTTCCGGAGCAGTCCGACACTTCGGATGATGCCGGCCAGTGCCCGCACGGTAAATGCTCCCCGGCTGAACCCGAAGAGGAAAATGCGATCACCGGGCTCGTAGTGCTCCATCAAGTAGACATACATCGCGGCGAGATTGCTCATCAGACCTGTGCCGAGCCATTCATCGCGGACGTTCTTCAGCTTGCGGATCAAATCTAACTCCCCCTCGAGCCCAGGAATGGTGCCGATGCCCGGGTCGTAACAGGACACCTGGGTGGCACCGTCTTTCTTGAGGAGGTCAAATGTCCGCAGCACGTTGGTTCGAACCACCCGATGGGGTTTGACAGGTTGCGCCGCACGAATGGTCTGCCCCGTGCCGTCGCAGCAGATGACGATGGTCTTTGAGCTCGGCATGGTGCGTGTCCCCCAGGAGTTAAGGCCCGTGCGAGTCTAGGGCACGGCCCAGCGTGGACGTCCCGTCAGATACAACGCCATGGCCAGGGCGAGGCTCGCCGCCAGCACGACGTAGAGCACGGGCAGCCCGAGCCGCGCGACGGCGAAACCGCCCAGAAGAGGCCCCACCGCGGCACCGCAGTCCACCCACGTCGCGAACGCTGCCAGTCGCTCCACCGTGCTGCCCCCACGCTCTGTCGAGGCCAGGACGGGCCCGGTGACCGACAGGAGGGCGCGCGCGATCACCACCGCGATGGCGGCAGGATACAGGACGCCGTGGGCGATGCCCAGCAAGCCCAGCACGACCACGCCCACGCACGGGGTGAGTAGACGCGTGGCCCCGATGCGGTCGATCAGAGCACCGCCGACCAGCGACAGCAACACGATGGCCAGGCGCTGCAGGGCCAGGAGCAGACCGGCGGCGAGCAGCGCGGAGCCGACGGAGAGCGAGCCGGCGAAGAGCAGCGAGAGCGTCGTGGTGAAGGCGCCGTCGATGACGGAGTTGGCGAAGAAGAGAACGTTGAGAGTGGAGGGGCGCCAGCGCGTGGTGCGCGGCCGATCCACCTCGTGCGCGCCCGCCGCGAGCTCGCGGGGCAGCGTGAGGGCAAGCGGCACTGCGAGGAGGCCCAGCACGCCGAGGGCAACGAAGACGCCGCGCGGGCCGAGCTCCAGGGCCAGCCAGGCGCCCCCGCTCAAGGCCAGGGTGGGGCCGATCGTGCTGACCGCGCGGTTCAGCCCCACGCGCCGCCCCGTCCGGCGCCCGTCGCCGATGGCATAGGCCGTCGTCGTCACATTGAGCACCCCGTAGGCCATGCCCCACACGAGCCGCGCGACGAGCAGCGGCAGGAGTCCGAGGAAGAGCCCGTAGCCGAGCGTGGAGAGGGCGGCCCCGAGCGCGGCGGAGGCCGTGATGGTCCGGAGCCCGAAGCGACGGCTCAGAGACGTCACCCATCCATAGCCCAGGATGCGGACGATGCGGTTCACCGACAACACCACGCCGACGAGCCCGAGGCTGATGCCGAAGGCGCTGGCGTGGAGTGGCATCACGACATAGATCAGCGCATCCCCGAACCAGACGAGGCCGAGGACGGCCGCCGCGCGCACGACCACGCCATCGAAGGAGCCGGCGGCCGGAGCGCTGATGAGCGTCTCAGCGAGCGAGAGTCGATCGCGCGGTCATGGCCATGTAGACCGCACCTTCCGCCCCATCGGCGTGTCTCCGAGGCGGAAGAACTCGAGCATGTTGCCGGCGGCGATCTTGAAGGCCTCGGCCTGTGGCACGTCCGCGAAGAGCCGCTCGGCGAACGGGCGCGTGTTCGGCCAGTCGCACTCGATGTGCGGGAAGTCCGTGGCGAACATGATGCGCTCGACGCCCATGTGATGGCGCAGCTCCATGGCCACGCGCTCGACGTGCTGGACGCTGAAGTGGATGTGCTGGCGCACGTACTCGCTCGGCCGCCGCGCGAGCGGCTTGAAGCCGAGCAGGCGCTCCGACCAGTGGCGGTGCCGCTCGTACCAGTAATCCGCTTCTTCCATCCAGAAGGGCACCCAGCCCAGGCGGGTCTCGGCGAAGAAGATCTCGAGCGCGGGCAGCCGGTCGAAGACGCCCGACAGGATGATCTGGGAGAGGCTCATGGCCGCGGCGGTACCCATGAAGGGCAGGGCGACCCATTCGACGAGGGTCCGTCCGCCGAGACGGGCGATGACCTTTGGATCGGCGTTCGGGTACTGCAGCGTGGGCTGGGCCGCGCGTGGTCCCTGGCGGTCGAAGCCCACGTGCACGGTCAGGGGCATGCGCATGTCGATGGCCGCCGCCCAGAAACGGTCATCCGCCGGGGTGGGATAGCCGAGGCCACTCGGAAAGACGCCGAGGTTGACACCCTTGAGCCCCAGCCGCGCGCAGTGCTCGAGCTCGGCGAGGGCGTCGTCGAGATTCGTCCACGGGATCACCCCGAGCCCGATCAGGCGGTCCCGGGAGACGGCGCAGTATTCTTCCCCGAGCCAGTCGTTGTAGGCGCGCACGGCGGCGCGATAGGCCTCGTCGTCCTTCATGGTGCGCCAGAGTCGCGGCCCCATCTGCATGTTGGGGAAGAGCACCTCGGCGCGCAGCCCGTCGATGTCCTGCTCGGTCAGGCGTTGCTCGGGCGGGCCCACGCCCGCCGTCTCCTCGACTGTCACGCCGAAGGGCTGCCACGTCTCGTTGGTCCGGCCGGCCCGGAGGTCGAGGAAAGGCACGGGACGCGGCTCCTGTCCCTCGACGAGGAAGGCGTCGCCGCCGTCGGGAAGCTTGATGGTGCGGGGGGCGAGCTCCCGGAGCCGCGCCGGCATGCGCGCCGTCCAGCGCTCGGGCCGGACTTCCAGGTGACCGTCGCTCGAGAGGAGGGGCGGAAGCGCGGACTGGGTCATGGCACGCTCTCCTTTCGCCTCGGCGTCCTAGGCGAGCAGGCGCACCAGCTCTTCCGGCTCGCTCAGCATCGGATAGTGCCCCGTGTCCATCTCTGCGTAGCTGGCCTTCAGGCGCTCGGCCGTGCGTCGCTGGTGGGACTCGGGAGGATTGCGGGCCTGCTTGCACCGGATCACCGTCGCCTTCCAGGCGCCCTCCCAGAAGCTCGTGGGCTCCATGGGCGCCTCGAGCGCCGCGATCGGGTGCGGCGTGTAGCGCGCCAGGGCCCAGGCGCGCGTGGCCGGTTCGAGATCGGCGAACATGCGCCCCTCGACGTCCTTGCGAGTCGGCGCCGTGGTGATCTCGGTCACCTCGTTGGCGGCCGGGCGGTTCACAATGTCGCCCACGCGCTCGCCGGGCAGGAGGGCCAGGGCATCCACGAAGACGAGGCGCGCCAGGCGATCGGCGGCCAGCTCGGCCGCCTTGCAGATGACCATGCCCCCCGAGCTGGTGCCCACCAGCACGACATCGTGCAGGTCTTCGAAGAAGAGTAGCCGGGCGATCTCCTGGGCATGCGTGGTCACCGTGATGCCGCGACGGACCTGCTCGTGCCGCTCGGCGCAGCCGTCGAGGGTCGGAGCGTAGACGCGGTGCCCGGCCGCGCGCAGGCGCTCGGCCACCGGCTTCCAGATCCAGCCCCCCTGATACGCTCCGTGGACCAGCACATAGGTCGCCATGGGTCTAGGAGGACCCTCCGACCTTGACCCCGGCCAGCCGTTCGAGCACCTTGATGAGCGCGGACCCGTCCTCCTTGTTGAAGCCCGCCGCCCGCGCCATCTGGTAGACCTGCTGGCTCACGTTGGCGAGCAGGATGGGCACGCCGAGCTGCTTGGCGAAGGCCGTCTCCAGCTCCTGGTCCTTGAACGAGATGTCCACGGTGCCGCCGGGCGAGAAGTCGCGCTTGAGCATCTTGGGCACGCGCGTCTCGAAGGCGAAGCTGTTGCCCGTGCTCACGCGCACCACGTCGTAGATGGTCTTCGGGTCGAGCCCGGCCTTGACGCCGAGGACCAGCGCCTCGGCCACCGCCACCGTGTTGACCTGCACCAGCATGTTGTTGACGAGCTTCATGGCGAGGCCCTGGCCGAGGGCGCCCACGTGAAAGACGTTGGCCCCCATGGCGCGGAAGAGATCCTGGCACGCGGCCACCGTGGTCGCCGCGCCCCCCACGATGATCGACAGCTCGCCCGAGGAGGCGCGCTCGGTGCCTCCGCTGACGGGGGCGTCGATCATGGCGATGCGCCGGGCCGCGAGCTGATCGGCGAGCCGGCGCGCCACGATCGGGTCGATGGTGCTCATGCAGACGACGATGTGCCCGGGCTGCGCGCTCTTGATGATGCCGTGCTCGCCCGTGATGACGGATTCGGCCTGCGTCGTCGTTTCCACCATGCAGATGGTGCGCGCGACCTTGGCGGCCACGGCCTCGGCCGAGGTGGCCAGGGTGGCGCCGCGCGTCTTCCAGACCTCGGCTTTGCCGGGATCGATGTCGTGCACGACGAGCGAGAAGCCGTGCTTGACGAGGTTCAGCGCCATTGGTCCACCCATGTTGCCGAGCCCGATGAATCCCACCGTGTTGGACATCGCGGTCACGCCTCCTTCTTGGGGTCAGGTCTCACAATCCGACATCAGCCCTCGGCAGGGGTCGTTCCCGGCTGCCGAATCCCGCCCGCCAATTCCTCTAACTCGAGCTCCACGAGAACGGAGCGAAGTGACCGTTGTTCTTGCCAGAGGTGTCGTCCCAGTTGATCCCGAACGCGTGCATGTGGCCCCTGGAGGCTTTCGCGAGGGCCAGGCGACTGGCGGCAGGATGACCGACATTGTCGAGGTAAATCGGCTCGGTTTGCTTGGCACCGGCAATTCCCTCGATGGCGATGTCGAGCGCCCCCGGGATAGATACGGACCGGCGCATCCCGGTGGACTCGATGCGGATCGGCTTGGCTTCGATTCCCGCGAAGTGGCCCACCAGTGGCGCCAGGGCAGCCATCGGCCCGCCGCCCTGTCCGCTTCCGATCGCCGCGAGCGCTTCTCGCTGCTCGGCGCTGGCCCGCTCATCCACGATCACGCCGACCGTCCAGTTTCCGGCGATCATCGCGCCTGGGGTGTGCAGCAGCACGGCGAAGCTCAGGCCGTCGAGCTTCGTCGTGCCATGCGAGCCGCGCTCCACATGGAAGACGAGGCCGGCGTCGCAGTAACCTTGGGTCGGCCGCGCCGCCAGGCCGGAGGTCGGACACGGGCAGACGGAGTCGCAGCTGCACGCTTCGAAATAGTCGCCGCTGATCTTCCACTCGGGGCTTGCCATGACGATCCTCCATCGGTGACGCGTGTGATCACATCGGGTGACCGCTCCGCAATGCGGTCACGAGATCGGGTCGAAGGGCTACTGTCACGCCCAGGAGCACGAGCGCGCTCCCGGCGATCCGCGCAATCCAATCTCCGCCCCACATCAGCTTTTCGGCTGCGACCACTGCCGTGATGAGCAGCACCCACGGCAGACCCATCGCGCCGGCGGCAACGAGCACCAGCATGAGCGCCCAGCAGCATCCGAGACAGTACAGCGCGTGGGACCAGCCCAGGGCCAGGCTGCCCCGTCGGCCCGCGCGCCAATGGCCGAGAAGAAAGCCGAGCGGGCTGCGACACGCCCGGAGACACACCTGCTTGAGGGGCGACAGTTGATACGCGCCCGCCGCGACAAGAATGACGGCGATGGCGTAGGCCAGCGTGGAGCCGGTGAGACCAGCCAGGAGCGTGTGGGCGAAGTACACCGGCAGCCCGGTTGCTGCCCATACACCGAGGTACACAAGGGTGAACACCGCGACCGGCACGCCCTTCGTACCCGCTGCGACGGCCCCCCGCTGCATCGCGCCGTACAGGGCGATCACCGGGAGCGCACTGGGCAGCATCATGGCTGTCATCATGACGGCCCAGCACGTAGTGAAGACGAGACCATCCGGGATGCTCAATGGCATGGGCATCGCCATGTCCTCACCGTGCACGCTCGACAGGACGACGAAGACCCAGGCCGCCGCGGCGACGAGGAGAAGAAGGACGGATGTGAGCAACGTGGTCCGATCACGGACTAGCACGGGATCCTGACTCGTCGGCTGCATCGGACGATCGCGGAGGAGCATCACGCGTGGAGTCTACTCGCCGGGGTCAGGTCTTGCAATCCGACATCAGCACCGATTGTGGATCTTAGGGCTTGAGCTACTGTGCCTCTCCAGTCGCCTTTTCACCGCTCCGTGACCACCTCGCTCGGCCAGATCGGCGGCCGTGAGTCCCTCGCGGTTCTTGCCACTGGGATTTGCGCCCGCGGCGAGCAGCAGCTCCACGACCTGCAGATGTCCCCCGGCCGCCGCGAGCTGCAGAGGAGCCGATCCGTCGCGGTCACGGGCGTCGGGTGGCGCCTTCTTCTCGAGGAGCAAGGCCACGGTCTTCACATGACCACCCGCCGCGGCCGCATGCAGCGGCGTCCGTCCGCCTTGATCCGTCGCGACGACGACCTTGGGGTCGGCCTCGAGCAGCTTCTGCAAACGCTCCACGCGCCCCTGGCCGGCATACTGGACAGCCAGCGGCCCGCTCGAGCTCTCGGTCTGCGCCACCAACAAGACGAGGCCGGTCAGGATCGCGAGAGTCATCGTATCGAACCGATTGCCGGCAGATCAAGGATCAGTTCACGTTGCTTGACCGGAGCCCTATCCACTCGACCGTCTGATCCCCTCACGAGGGGAAGCATAGACGCTCTCGGCGAGAGGCTCAAGGATTCCGAATGTCTGTGCCCCACCCGACTCAATGCCCTTACAGGGTAGCCATGGATCGCGGTAGGCTGCGGTCGTGACCGCGGTGGAGGGAGAGGGGTGGAAGGCTCGAACGAGGTGAGGGGAGGGATCATGGCTCGGCTGAGAGTGGGAGTTCTCGGGCTCAATCACGATCATGTGTGGGGCAACCTTGCCGCGCTCAACGACAACGAGCTGGGGCAGGCGGTGGCCGCGGCGGACCCCGATCCGCGGTTGCGCGAACGTCTCGCGCGCGAGCATGGCGGCGTGGAGGCGCTGGCCAGCTACGACGCGCTCCTGGAGCGTGCCGGTCTCGACGCCGTCCTGATCTTCGCCGACAACCGCGCATCCGCGGAGCTGGGCGTTCGGGCGCTGGGACGGGGCCTGCCGGTCATGATCGAGAAGCCCATGGCCGCGGACCTTGCCGGCGCCGATGCCGTCCTGACGGCGGCGCGTAAGGCTGGGCTCCCGCTCATGGTGAACTGGCCCACCGTGTGGCGTCCGGCCCTGCGGCACGGCCTCATGCTGGTACGCTCGGGCGCGGTGGGTGAGCCGGTGCAGCTCAGCCACCGCGGCGGCCATGCCGGCCCGCGCGAGTACGGGTGCTCGCCCCAGTTCTGCGAATGGCTCTATGACCCGACGCGGAACGGCGGCGGCGCCCTCGTCGACTACTGCGGCTACGGAGCCATTCTATGCCGCACCGTGCTGGGCCGGCCCGACGCGGTGACCGCGGTGGCGCGGCACCTGCGAAAGGAAGGCCTGCCCGCCGAGGACAACGCCGTCGTCATCCTTCGCTACCCGCGGGCGCTCGGTCTCCTCGAGGCAAGCTGGACCCAGATCGGTTCCGAGCCCGCGCTCGCCATGGTCGTCTTCGGAGATGCCGGCACGCTGCTCGTGCATCAGCCCAAGGCCACGCGGGAAGGGGAGAAGGCGGGCGCGGGCCGGATCCAGCTCGTCACGGCAGGAGGCAGCGAGTGGATCGATCCTCCCGCGCTCCCCGCCGATGAACGAGATGGGCCGAGCTACTTCCTCTCCCGCATCGCCGCGGGCCGGGCGGTGGAGGGATTGTGCGCCCCGGAGGTTGGCCGCGATGCGCAGGAGATCCTGGCCGCCGCCCTCCGCTCGAGCGCGTCCGGCCGTGAGGTGACGCTGCCCCTCACGGCTTCTTGAGGCGCATGTCCTCGTAGGGCGCGGGGAAATAGAGCTGGGAGCTCAAGCCGACCGCGGGCTCCTCCACCCGCGGACCGACACCGTGGAGGATGGCGGGCTCGAAGATCGGGCCGAACATGACACGCTCGTGCATCAGGCGCTGGATCCGATGCAGCAGCGCCTCGCGCTTCTTGCGGTCGCGCTCTTGCGCCTGCTGCTGGAAGAGGTCGTCGATGTCGGGATAGCCGCCGGAGGCGTATGGCGCGCTGCTGATCACGAAGGACTCGAGGCGCACCGCCGCGCTACCCGGCGCCGTCGAAGCTGCCGCGATGATCCCGCCCAGCTTCTTCGACCGCCACGTGTCCATGAACGTCGCCCGCTCCATGCTGCGCACCCTCGTGCGAATGCCCACCGCGGCGAGGTAGCTGGCCACGGCCTCCCCCATGGTCGTGAACGGCGGCATCGGGGTCAGGTCGCCCGCGTCGAAGGCACTGGGATAGCCGGCCTCCGCGAGAAGCCGCTTGGCCTGCTTCGGGTCGTACGGATACGGCTCGAGGCGAAGCGCGGACTCCATGTTGCTGGGAATGATCGACCCCGTGAGGCGCGAGAATCCGAGACGCTCCGCCTCGTTGAGCGCTTGTTTGTCCAACGCCAGGTTTGCCGCCAGTCGGACCCGGCGGTCGCTCCACGGCGACTTGGGGTTCCACTGCTCGGGGAATTCCATCCACCAGGTCGCTGGAGGAATCACCTTGGCGAGGCGCAGCTTCGGGTCTGTCTTGATGGCGATCGCTTCGAGACCGATCATCACAAAGGCGATATCCGCCTCGCCGGTCTTCAGCATGGCCAGGCGCGTCGTGCGGTCGGGAACGCTCTTGATGACGACGCGCTTGACCGAGGGCCTCTTGCGCCAGTATTGCTCGTTCGCCTCCAGCGCCAGCTCCACACCGGGAGTCATGCGCGCGAAGCGGTAGGGCCCGAGCCCCACCGGCTGGCGTCTGAAACCCTCCTCGCCGACCTTCTCGATGTACTTCTTCGGCACGATCCACGCCGCGCCCGTGGCCGGGGTGGCGTAGAAGACGAGGAAGTCGGGCCACGGCGTGTGCAGGACGAAGCGGATGCGATGCGGATCGAGGATGTCCACGGACTTGACCCGGTCGTGCAGCAACTTGGCCGAGGCCCCCCGATAGCGCAGGAAGCTGAACTTCACGTCGTCCGCCGTGAAGGGGTCACCGTTGTGGAACTTGAGCCCCTCGCGCAGCTTGAACTCGTACACGAGGCCGTCCGGGCTCTCCTTCCAGGACTCGGCCAGGCACGGGGCCATGTCGTTGCCGGGCAGGGGCTTGATCAGCGCGTCGTGCAGGGCATACAGGAACACGAACGGCACGCCGATTCCGGGCGTCTCGGCGGGATCGAGAAAGGTGAGCGCGATCGAGACATCGAAGGCAATGGTCAGCTGCCCGTCCGGCGGGGGCTGCGCCGCGGCGTGCCCGCTCCAGAGCCCCAGCGCGAGCAGAGAGAGGAGGGCGATCGACGCCGTGCGTCTCACGGCTTCTTGAGGCGCATGTCCTCGTAGGGCGCGGCGAAGTAGAGCTGCGCGTTCAGGCCGATCGCGGGCTCCTCGACGCGCGGCCCCACTCCGTGCAGCGTGGCCGGGTCGAAGATCGGGCCGAACATGACGCGATCGTACATGAGGCGCTGGATCCGATGCAGCAGCGCCTCGCGCTTCTTGCGGTCGCGCTCTTGCGCCTGCTGCTGGAAAATTTCGTCGATGTCGGGGTATCCACCCGAGGCGTACGGGGCGCCCGTGATGACGAAGGTCTCGAGACGCACGGCAGTGCTGCCCGGGGCGGCCGAGACGGTGACGAGGACGCCGCCGAGCTTCTTCGAGCGCCACGCCTCCATGTAGGTCGCCCGCTCCATGCTACGCAGCCGCGTACGAATGCCCACGGTGGCGAGGTAGTTGGCCACCGCCTCCCCCATGGTGGTGAACGGAGGAAGCGGTGTCAGCTCGCCCGCGTCGAAGCCATTGGGGTATCCCGCCTCGGCGAGGAGGCGCTTCGCCTGCGCCGGATCGTAGGGGTACGGCTCGATGCGGAGCGCGAAGTCCATGACCCCCGGAATGATCGAGCCCGTCAGGCGCGAGAACCCGAGACGCTCGGCGTCGTTGAGCCCCTGCTTGTCCACGGCCAAGGTCGCGGCCAGCCGGACACGGCGATCGCTCCACGGCGACTTGGGGTTCCACTGCTCGGGGTATTCCATCCACCAGGTGGCCGGCGGAATCACCTTGGCGAGGCGCAGCTTCGGGTCGGCCTTGATCGTGGCCGCCTCGAGACCGACCATCAGGTACCCGATATCCGCCTCGCCCGTCTTGAGCATGGCCATGCGTGTCGTGCGGTCGGGAACGCCCTTGATGACCACGCGCTTGATCGACGGCTTCTTGCGCCAGTACTGCTCGTTGGCTTCCAGCACCAGCTCCACCCCGGGATTCATGCGCGCGAAGCGGTAGGGCCCGAGCCCCACCGGCTGCCGCCGGAATCCATCCTCGCCGACCTTCTCGATGTACTTCTTCGGCACGATCCACGCCGCGCCCGTGGCCGGGGTGGCGTAGAAGACCAGGAAGTCGGGCCACGGCGTGTGCAGGACGAAGCGGATGCGATGCGGATCGAGGATGTCCACGGACTTCACGCGGTCGTGCAGCAGCTTGGCCGAGGCGCCGCGGTACCGCAGGAAGCTGAACTTCACGTCCTCCGCCGTGAAGGGATCGCCGTTGTGGAACTTGAGCCCCTCGCGCAGCTTGAACTCGTACACGAGGCCGTCCGGGCTCTCCTTCCAGGACTCGGCCAGGCAGGACGCCATGTCGTCGCCGGGCAGGGGCTTGATCAGCGCGTCGTGCAGGGCATACAGGAAGACGAACGGCGTGCCGATGCCCGGCGTCTCGGCAGGGTCCAGAAACGTTGGGGCGATGGAGGCATCGAAGGCAATGGTCAGCTGCCCGTCCGGCGGGGACTGCGCCGCGACCTGCCCGCTCCAGAGGCACAGGCCGAGCAATGACAGGAGGGCGATCGACGCCGTGCGTCTACCCATGTGGAGCCTCCGCTTCCTTCGGACGGTCGATTACGGCGCCAAGCATCGCCGCGATCCTGCCAGATCGGCAGGAGCAGGTCAAACCCGGACACCCCGCGCCCGCTTGCCGAAGAGCCCCCTTGTTGCGGCGACGGTCCTCGACTATCCTTGACGCCACTCTGAAGCCCTCTGTACCCGAGCTCGTTCCGGAAAAAGGGGGACCCCATGCTCAGTCGCAAGTCCTTTCGGTTCCCGCTGACACTTGTCGCGGCGATCGCTGTTCTCTCGACGCTCGCGCTCGCCGCACTGATGGGGCCGCTGACGGCCGACGCGCAGCGGAAGAAGATCCTGAATATCGCGGCCAAGGAACCGGACACGCTCGACCCGCACGCGAGCATCCTCGGGCAGAGCCAGGCGATCGCTCGCTTCATGTACCGGGGCCTCACGCGCTTCGCCATCAAGGACGGCAAGGTGACCACGGCCGAGGTCGAACCGGATCTGGCGGAGAGCTGGACCCTCTCCCCCGAGGGCACGATATGGACCTTCAAGCTGAGGAAAGGCGTGCAGTTCCACAAGGGCTTCGGGGAGCTGACGGCCGAGGACGTGAAGTTCAGCTTCGAGCGCCAGATCAATCGCGGGCCCGGCCTGCGGTTCGGCGTGAACCTCGAGGTGATCAAGTCCATCGAGGTGGTCGATCCGCACACCGTTCAGATCGCCCTCAAGTCCTTCGACCCGATCTTCCTCCTGCGCATGGTGGGTTACCAGCAGGGCTACATCATCTCGAAGAAGGCGGCCGAGAAGTACGGTGAGCAGTTCAAGTGGAACCCCGTCGGCACCGGCCCCTTCTACTTCGACCGGCACTCGCCGCGCGAGAAGGTGGTCCTCAAGGCCTTCGACAAGTTCTACGGCGGCCGGCCCCAGATCGACGAGATCAATTATTTCGACGTGCCCGAGGACGCGACCAAGCTGATCGGTCTCGAGAAGGGGACCTTCGACCTGCTCTATCCCGAGGCGGTCACCGCCGACTTCGCCGACCAGGTCAAGAAGATGGGCGCCGTCATCGACCGGCGGGGCCCGGGCGGGCAGGAGCGCTTCTACATCAACATGACAAAGCCGCCCTTCGACGACATCCGCGTCCGCAAGGCGTTCATGCACGCCATCGACCGCAAGGCCATCAAGGAGACCATGTATCCGGGCGGCCTCGCCCGCGTGGCCTCGAGCTGCCTGCCCACCGGCTACTTCGGGCACATCCCCATGGAGTTCCCGGAGTACAACCCGGAGCTGGCCAAGAAGCTCCTCGCCGAAGCCGGGCACCCGAACGGGTTCACGATCAAGAACTACTTCATCAGCAAGTCCTTCTTCTATCCCAAGGTGCTGACCCTGGCCCAGGAGCAGCTCCGGAAGGTGGGCATCATCGTGGAGCTGCAGGTTGTCGAGCACGCGACCTTCCACGAGAACATCAGGAAGAACCTCGATCCCTTCGTGCTCTACGGCGGCACTCGCATCACCGACGCCGACCCCTGGCTGTCGCTGTTCTTCGACTCCAAGGAGATTCCCGATCCGGCCACGGGGAACAAGGGCACCAATTTCGCCCACTACCGCGCAATCGACGACCTGCTCGCGGCGGGACGGGTGGAGCGGGACGTGAAGAAGCGGGCCGCGATCTACCACGAGGCCCAGAAACGCATCCAGCGCGATCTCGTGTGCCTGCCCATCAGCGACGTGCCGGGGCAGTGGGCGCGCAATCCCAAGCGGGTGAGCACGCCCTTCGATCCGGAGTACGGGGAGTTCTCGCTGCACTACAGCTACAACTATCCCGAGCTGCTCAAGGTCCTGAACTAGGCCGACGCCGGGCTCGACGAGCGGAGCCGTGTTCCAGTACGTGCTGCGGCGCTTCCTGATCGCGGTGCCCATGCTCCTCGGGGCCATGAGCATCGTGTTCTTCGCCATGCGCGTCCTGCCGGGCGATCCCTGCGTGGCCATGATGGGCGACCAGGCGACCACCGAGGCCCTCGCCGACTGCACCAGGAACCTCGGGCTGAACCGGCCCCTGGCCGTGCAATACGTGGACTTCCTCTGGCGCTCGATCCGGTTCGACTTCGGCACTTCGTTCCGCCAGGGCTACCCGGTCAGCGAGTACATCGCGCGCATGTTTCCCCATACCTTCGTACTCGTCGCGGCGAGCGCCGTCGTGGCCGCCCTCGTGGGCATCCCGATCGGGATCGTGTCCGCGCTGAAACGCCGCAATCCGCTCATCGACTATCCGCTGCGCATCATCGCCCTCCTCGGCCTCTCCATGCCCGTCTTCTGGCTGGGGATCCTCCTCCTCATCGTCTTCTCGCTCCATCTGGACCTCTTTCCGCTGATCGGCGGCGGCGACCTGGACGGCGTGCTCGGCATGATCCGCTCCGGCGAGGTCTTCTCCCATCCCGCCGACTTTCTCGCCGGGGTGGGGGACGTGCTGCATCACCTGACGCTGCCCGCCCTCGCGCTGGGATTCACGCTGGCTGCCACGGTGAGCCGGCTGTCGCGCTCGGCCATGCTGGAGATCATCAGCCAGGATTACATCCGCACCGCCCGGGCCAAGGGCCAGGGGGAGCGCGCGGTCGTCTACAAGCATGCCCTGCGCAACATGATGGTGCCGCTCCTCACCATCATCGGGATCTTCGTGGCCATCGCGCTCACGGGCACCGTGCTCACGGAGACGGTCTTCACGCGGCCCGGCCTGGGCAAGATGCTGGTGGACGCGATCGGCGCTCGCGACTACCCGCTGGCCCAGGGGGCGATCACGGTCTTCACCATGATCATCATCCTCGTCAACCTGGTCGTCGACATGCTGTACGCCGTCGTCGACCCTCGCGTCGCCTACCGGTAGCGCTCGATGGCCATCGTTCGTGGAGCGGATCCGGCCGATCTGGCCGTCGCGCGAGCGGGGGAGGAGACGCGGGGCACGGCGCGCGCCCGTTACCTGCGCCGCTGGCTTCCCATCAGCATCGGCGTGCTCCTGGCCGTCGCCATGATCGTGGTCGCGGCCGCCGCCCCTCTCCTCGCCCCCCTGAGCCCGTCGGCCCAGTTCTCCGACGCCGTGCTCAAGGGCCCGGGAGCCGTCGAGCGCCACCTGCTCGGGACAGACGAGTTCGGGCGGGACCTGCTGAGCCGCATCATCTGGGGAGCGCGCGTCTCTCTCGAGGTCGGCCTGGCCTCGGTGATCTTCGGGTTCGCGCTGGGGGTGCCGCTGGGGATCGTGGCCGGGGTCCGCGGGGGTCACAGCGAGACTCTCATCATGCGATGCACCGACATGCTGATGGCCTTTCCCACCCTGTTGCTCGCGCTGATCATCGTGACGGCCCTGGGCGGCTCGCTGATCAACGAGATCCTGGCCATCGGCGTGGCGCTGACCCCGAACTTCGTTCGGCTCGCGCGGGGCCTGGCCCTGACCATCCGCGAGCAGGACTACATCCTGGCCGCCCGGGCCCTGGGCAGCGGGCAGCTCCGCGTGATGGCCCGCCACGTCTTTCCCAACGCCCTCTACGCGCTGGTGGTCGTGGCCACGCTGTACATCGCCACCGCCATCCGGACGGAGGCGGGCCTGTCCTTCCTCGGGCTTGGTATTCCGCCGCCCACGCCGAGCTGGGGAAACATCCTGAGTGAGGGCCGCCAGTACATCAAGTGCTGCCCGTGGCTCACGACGTTCTCCGGGCTGGCCATCATGCTGGCGGTGCTGGCCTTCAATCTGGTCGGCGACGCCCTTCGCGACTTGCTGGATCCCCGGCTTCGCGGGGAGTGAGCGCTGGGTCCTCGAATAGCTCGACGGTGCCTCGCGAATTGTCCGTGAGCGCGAACACTTCGTAGTATTCGATCTGGGGCAGCATGCCGTAGCGCTCGATGATCCCGTCGCGCCAGGCGCCGCCGTAGAAGCGCTCGGCATCCTCGCGCGTTTCCCACTGATAGACGCCGCCCGCCCAGCCGCTCTCGCTCCAGATGAAGTGCTTGCTGATCAGGCCCTTCGCTTCCTGGAACCCGGGCGCGATCTTGTGGAAGTGCTTCCGGCAGGCGGCGTAGTCGATGTGGGAAGGGAGCTTGTACTTCACGATGGCCGTGATCATCTCGCCTCCTTGCGCGCCTCAGGTGCGCGACACCGCCTGGGCGCTGAGAAAGCGCTCCAGGGCCGCCAGCACAACCGGTTCCACGAGCGTTGGCGCATGCGCCACGCCAGCCACCTTCACCAGCTCCCCGCGGGGCAGGACGCCCACCATGCGCCGGGCCTGCGCCTCCAGGAGAACGTCACTCTCCGTGCCCCACACGACCAAGGTGGGGCAGGGCAAGCTCTTGAGCACGGGCCAGAGGGCGGGGCGTGGCGGCGCGCCATGCTGGACCCGCTGCCGGATGTACGCGGGGTCCATCTTCCAGACCCACCGGCCATCTGCTTGCTGGCGAAGCACGCCGAGGGCAACCTGCGCTGGTCGCTCATGGGACGGCTGGCCGTGACGGGCGAGATCTCGCGACGGTAGGCCATCGCATCCTCCAGCGTCGCGAACTCATCTGGCCTGCCCCCGACCATTTGGGTGATCCGCTGGCTGCCCTCTTCCACATCAGGCCCGATGTCGTTGATGACCAGGCCCACGAGTCGCGCCGCGTGAGCTGCAGCAAAGGCCATCGCGATGATGCCACCCATCGACGTGCCGATCAGGGTGAACCGCGCGAGTCCCAGCTGGTCGACGAGCCCGACCAGATCGGCGACCTGATTGCGATACTGATAGGCGCCGTCGGGAGACCACGCGCTCTCCCCATGCCCGCGCACGTCAGGGGCGACGATGTGGAATCGGTCGTGGAAATGTCGGGCGAGGGCGTTAAAGGGCTCGGCGCTCGACGTGTAGCCGTGGACGCACACCACCGGCGGGGCACCGACGTTGCCCCAGTCGAGGTAGTGCAAGTCCAGACCGTTCACGGACATCCGCATGCTCTTTGGCTGCACGAGAGTCGTCAAAGGTCATCGCCCTCCTGTGTCTGCCGGGTTCAGGCTACGCGACGGCTCTTGGGTCCTCGGCGCGCGTGTGCTCGGTGGGCTGCGGCGTGGCGCTCAACACGGTCACCCGCTCCGCGGAGTGGAATCGGTGCCAATGCCCTTGCGGCACGACGATGATCATCCCCGCCGCCAGCTTGAAGGACTGCGGTCCGCTCTCGGTCATGATGGTGAGCGTCGTGGCGCCCTCCAGGATCTGGACGAGCTCATCGCCCTTCTGGTGGCGCTCCCATGGACTCTCTCCAGAGAAGCTCCCGGCGAAGATGCTCCCGTCCCGGAAGGGAGCCAACACGGCGAACGCTTCCCGGGCTTCGGCCTCTGGGGTGTCTTTGCCGCGCGCGCCCAGTACCGGCCGTCCCGACAGCTCAGCTTTGATGTCGACTGCCTTGATCATGCCCTTTCCCCTCTCGCTCGTTGCGCCGGGCGGGCTCGACGGGGCCCCTGGCCCTGCCATTCGAAGTCGTGGAGCCAAAGCGGCCGACCTAGACTCGCGCGACTACTGACCAGGTCCAGCCTTGCGGAGATAGGCGTCGAACCATTTCACCATCTCTGTCTTGTAGTCGGGGGGATTCGTCGCACCGGGAAACGTCGGGCCGTGGTCTCCGCCTTTGATCGGCACCAGTTTTACTGGCACGCCTGCCTTCTTCAGGGCGGCTTCCATCATCTCTGACTGGTGGAACGGAACGGTCCGGTCCGCGTCTCCATGGATGAGCAGGAACGGCGCGGCATCCGGTGACACGTAGTTGATCGGCGACGCGGCCCAGGCAGTCTTGTACTCCACCGCGGTCTTTGGCGTGGACTCGATCACCCTCGAACCCAGGAACAGCGCCACGGCTTCCGTACCGATGCTGGGGCTCATCCGCAGGAGATCGAGCGGGGCCGCTCGTGCCACGATGCACTGGAGCCTCGCGCTTTCACGATTGACGGGGTCGGCATCGCTTGCATCCCCCGGTCCGCCCATGGTCCCTAGCATGCTCACCAGATGGGCACCGGATGACCCTCCGGCGCCGCCGATGCGGGCTGGATTGATTCCATACTTCGCGGCATTGGCTCTCACGAAGCGCACGGCACGCTGCGCGTCTTCGAGAGGCGCCGGATACCGAAACGTCGGAGTGGCGCGATGGGTGATGACGAAGACGGTGTATCCCGCCTGGATGAGCGACGGCACGTACATCTCGACCTGGTTGGATTCCTTCAGCGGCGCCGCCGCGTAACCCAGCGGCGCGGACCAGCCGCTGCCGGGAATGAAGATGATGCCGAAGCCATTCGGCTGCGCCGGATAGTGGACGTCCAGCAACAATGCCGTGCCCGAATACATCCCATACACGACGTTGGTGCCCACGCGACTCTGAGCGCTCGCGGGAGCGCTCAGGGCAAGCAGGGCCAGCCCCGCGACTGCGAGTGGTCGAAGCCGGTTGATCCTCATGTGAGGGGATCCTCCATCAAGATCAATTTGAGGGGATTGGAACCTACACCTTCAGATTCTCCTCCGACAATGGCTTGCGCTCCTTCATGTTGAAGCGCCCGTCGTAGATCGGGCCCTTGCCCGTCTCCGGCCCCGTGTACTGCACGAAGAACATGAGGCCGCCCGTCTCGGTGGACAGATCCTCTTCGTAATGCGGGGCCGCATGGTAGACCACGGTGCCCGGCCCGCAGGTGCGCTCGCCGATCTTGAAGGTACCTTCCAGGATGTGCCAGACCTGGGCGAAATCGTGACGATGACGCGGGTGGAACGCGCCGGGCTCGTAGCGCACGAAGCCCGTGTTCGGCTCGGTCGACCGCTCGGGCCGTGGGTGGAACACCATCTTGCTGTGCTGGCCTGGGAAGCGCAGCGTCTCCCAGGCCATGTCGTCGACGTGGCGATACTCGGGGCCGTGATCCTCGGTGGGCTGGCTCATTGAGTCCTCCTTGCTGTCCTCACGCGCTCGTACATGAACTAGGTGACGTGGGCCAGAAGCATAGCATGGGGCCGCTGGGACCTCAGGTCTTCCCCAGGAGCGCCTGCTTGGCCGCCGCGAGGTTCTTGAGCTTGGCCAATGTGACATCAGGGTGCGGAGGGTAGCCCCTCGCAACGGTGGCAGCCGGTGAGAAATGTTGGAATGTGAGACCTGACCCCGACGATGCACGCGCCCCCGCCGCGCTCGAGAGGCGACCGCCTACTTGCCGATCGCGCGCATCCCCGTTACTCTCGGGCTCCATGCGCCATGTCCGCCTCGGCCGTACGGGGCTCCGCGTCTCGCGGCTCTGTCTCGGCACCATGACCTTCGGGCTGCAGTGCGACGAGCCGACGTCGGCCGCGATTCTCGACCGCGCGGCGGCGGGGGGCATCACCTTTCTCGACACGTCGGACGTGTATCCGCTGGGCGGAGGACTTGAGACCGTTGGGCGCACCGAGGAGATCCTGGGCCGGTGGCTCGCGGGTCGGCGGCAGGACTTCGTGATCGCCACCAAGTGCTTCGGGGCCATGAGCGCGCGACCCTGGGACCGCGGGACGTCTCGCAAGCACGTGCTCGATGC
>QHSC01000025.1 GCA_003220345.1 Candidatus Rokuibacteriota bacterium
CGTCCAGATGTTCGTGCGTCCCGGCTTGTGCTTGCCGAAGACGTAGTGATGGCCGAGCGCGAACTGGAAGAAGCGGAAGCCGTCGGACCCGCGGCGGCGGGCCTCCTCGGCGCTGCCGTGGCAGGAGAAGCCGGTGACCATGGCGATGTTCGGGTTGACGGCATGCCCGATGGGCACGCACTCGCGCTTGAAGGTCTCGTAGTAGTCGTCGACCCAGGTCTTGGCCTCGGCGGGATCGATGAAGGCGAAAGTCAGGGCGCCGATGCCGAGCTGAGCCGCGAGGTGGATGGTCTCGCGATTGGAGCAGGCGACCCAGATGGGCGGGTGGGGCTTCTGCACCGGCTTGGGCACCACGTTGCGCGCGGGCATCGAGAAGAACTGACCCTGAAAGCCGGGGTAAGGATCCATCACCATCATGTTGGCGACCTGCTCGACCGTCTCGCGCCACATGGCCCGCCGCTCGCCTGGATTCACGCCGTAGCCCTCGAGCTCCGCCCGTGAGGCGGATTCGCCCGTGCCCCAGTCCACACGGCCGCGGGAGACGAGATCGAGGGTGGCGATGCGCTCGGCCACGCGCGCGGGCTGGTTGTAGCCGGGAGGCATGAGCACGATGCCGTGCCCCAGCCGGATGCGTCGCGTGCGCTGCGAGCAGGCGGCGAGGAACACCTCGGGCGCCGAGGAATGCGAGTACTCCTCGAGGAAGTGGTGCTCGACCTCCCAGGCATAGTCGATGCCCAGGCCATCGGCCAGCTCCACCTGATCGAGCGCGTCCTGGAAGAGCTGAAGCTCGCTGCCGGGCTCCCACGGCCGCGGGAGCTGATGCTCGTAGAAGATGCCGAATTTCATCGCGCCTCCGTGCGCCGCCTCTGTTCGTGCATGTCGCGAGCAATTCTAGGAGGCGGGCGACGGGCTGTCAACGGCGCCCACCGCACTCGTGGCATACTTGGGCGAATCCACGAGCGAAAGGAGCGTCGCCATGGCTCGCGCGCGGCTCAATGGGATCGAGATCGATTACGACGTGAGCGGGAGCGGCCCCGCCGTGCTCCTGAGCCACGGCTACTCGGCCACGCGGCGCATGTGGGACGGGCAGCACCGGGCGCTCGAGGGCCGCTACACCGTCATCAGCTGGAGCATGCGTGGCCACGGAGAGACGGAGAGTCCGGACGATCCCGCGCAGTATTCCGAGCAGCTGACGGTGGGCGACATGCGGGCGCTGCTCCGACACGTGGACGTGGAGCGGGCGATCGTGGGCGGCCTCTCCCTCGGCGGCTACGCCTCGCTCGGCTTCTCCCTCGCGCATCCGGAGATGGTCCGCGCGCTCGTCATCTGCGACTCCGGCCCCGGGTATCGAAATGCCGAGGCGCGCGCGGCCTGGAACCGGCGGGCCCACGAGCGGGCGGTGGAGCTGGAGGCGCGCGGGCTCGACGCGCTCGGCGGCCGGAGCCGCGAGGTGCGCGAGGCCGCCGGGTTCCATCGCTCCGCGCAGGGGCTGGCCCATGCCGCGCGTGGGATGCTCGCCCAGCGCGACTCGCGCGTCATCGACGGAATCCCGTCGATCACGGTGCCCACGCTGGTCATCGTGGGCGACCAGGATCAGCCGTTTCTCGCCCCCTGCGAGTACATGGCGAAGAAGATTCCCGGGGCCAGGCTCGACGTCATTGCGGGCGCCGGGCACTCCTCGAACCTCGATCAGCCCGAGGCCTTCAACCGCGTCCTTCTCGATTTCCTCGGGGCCCTCCCACCCGAGCCCGCGCGGCGGTAGGGCGAGCTCCATCGACCTCGTGACGATCAGGAGGTGCGCGACGTGACGACGAAGCCCAGGATCGGATTTCTCGGCTTGGGAACCATGGGCGGGCAGATGGCGCGTCGACTCGTGTCCGAGGGGTACGAGGTGACGGGCTACGACGTGGACCCGGTCCGCGCCGGACAGGCCAAGGCGAACGGGGTGATCCTGGCCGCGTCGCCGGCCCGAGTCGCGGAAGCCTCGGACTTCGTCCTGTCGAGCCTGACCGATCCCGCGGCCGTCCGTCGCGCCTATCTCGGCAAGGACGGCGCGCTCGAGGCCGTCCGCGCCGGCATGACCTTGATCGACCTGAGCACCATCGATCCGGATTGCTGGCGCGAGGTGGCGGCGGCGGCCAAGAAATCCGGCGTCGAATGTCTCGACGCGCCCGTGAGCGGCGGCCCTATCGAAGCGGGGAGCGGCAAGCTCGTCTTTCTCATCGGGGGCGAGACGGCCGTGCTCGAGCGATGCCGGCCCCTGCTGATGACGCTGGGCACCGATCTCCACCACGTCGGTCCCCTCGGCTCTGGGCAGGTCGTGAAGATCGTCAACAACGTGATGTCGATGGGGAACATGGCGGTGGCCGCCGAGGCGATGGTGCTGGGGGTGAAGGCCGGAGTCGACCCGGAGCGCCTGTTCGAGATCCTCTCCACGAGCGGCGGCCGCTCTCACCACTTTCTCAAGCGGATGCCGAACGTGCTCGCCGGGAATTTCGCGCCGTCCTTCGGCATCAACCTGTCGCGCAAGGATCTTTCGCTGGCTCTGGCCATGGCCGCCAGCCTGGAGATGCCCATGCCCGTGGCGGCCATGGTCCGGCAGATGTACGAGGCGGCCCACGCGCAGGGGCTGGGCGCTCTCGACATGGCCGCGGTCACGTCGCTCTACGAGCAGTGGACCGGGGTGCAGGTGCGTAAGAAAGGATCCGGCCGCGAGCCCGGCGCGGGCGGCTAGAGGCTGACCGAGCGCATCACGACGAAGACGCCGCTCACGATCAAGGCGGCGGCCAGGACCACCCGCAAGGAGACTCGCTCCAGGTCCCGCAAGAAGAGCGCGGCGAGGGCGAGCGCGACGAGTCCGTACGTGCTGACCAGGGGCGAGACGACCGAGACGTCACCGCCCTGGAAAGCTCGCAGGGCGGTGAGATAGCCGCAGGCCTCCGCGAGGCCCGAGGCGGCCAGAAAAGGGAATGCTGCGCGTTCGATGCGGATGTGCCCCGACCGCCGCTGGAGGAAGGTGACGGCGCCCATCACGGCCAGAGAGGCCAGGGCCGCGGCGGCGGCGGCCAGGGTCGGGTCGTCGTAGTGTCGGAATCCGAGGCGAAAGATATTGTCCCGCAGGGCGAAGCCCAGGGCCGCCAGGAGAGGGAAGGCGAGATCGCGCGACCGCCAGGCGCCCTCTGCCTTGCCGCCTCCGGTGAGCAGGACCCCGCCCCCCACGATACAGATCACCCCGACGAGCAGCCACGCGGATGGGCGTTCGCCGAGGGCGGCGATGGCCACGAGCACGGCCAAGCCCGGCGTGGTGCTCACCACGGGCATGGCGCGGGCCACGCCGATCCGGTGGATCCCGGTGAACATGGCGAGACGAGCGAGGCCGGGGGCGACGAAGCCGGCCGCCACGAAGGCCATGATGCGCCACGTGAACATCTGCGAGACGGGCGCGGTCGCCGCGGCGAGCAGGCACACCAGCACGGTGGTGACGGCGACCGAGATGATCGCCGCGGCGAGCGGCGACGCGTAGCTCAGGGCTCGCCTGATGAAGATTCCCGCGCAGCCGAAGCCCACGGCGGCCAGGAGAGCCAGCGCGGGCGGGGAGCTCATCGATGCCCTATACGAACTTGCTGGTCTCGTCTCGCTGGTAGGCCCACACCGCGATGGCGAGGAAGATGATTGAATAGCCCGCCACCCAGAGGAGGCTCGTGAGGAGCGGCTCCGATCGTCGGCCCACCGCGCTCCAGGCGAGCTGCGCGTAGTGATAGGTCGGGAGATACGGGGCGGCGCGACGGATGAAGGCCGGTAGCTGGTTGAGCGGGAGAAAGTAGCCCGAGGCAAAGGCCAGCGGCAGATAGATCAGGTTGGCCACCGCCGGGGCGGCGTTCGGCCCGGTCAGGTAGCCGATGGCAAAGCCGAGGCCGATGAAGGGCAGCGAGCCCGCGAGCAGCCGAGCGATCATGCTGATCCACACGGACGGATCCTGGCGAATTCCTCCGACCACGATGCCGTAGGCGATCAGGATCACGAGCGACACCAGGGCGAAGAGCAGGGCCGTCACGACCTTGGCGAGGATGTAGATGCCAGGGGGGAGCGGCGTGGCGCGGATCAGGACGTCCATCCGCATCGCGCGCTCCGTGGCGACGCCGATGCCGAACGAGAAGACCATGATGCTCCCCACGGCGTAGGCGGCAAACGAGGCGAGGATGAAGGCGCCGAGGTTCGTGCCGTCCGCCAGCGTCTGGTTGACGAGGGGGAGGCCGAAGAAGGTGAAGAAGATGATGGGGAGGGCGAGATTGGTGAGGCTGAAGGCCGGGATGCGCCACCGGATGAGCACCTGGCTTCGGATCTGCTCGGCGAGCATGCGCCCGAGCGGGGCTGTGCTGGCCTCGGGTCCGGCCATCATGGAGCCGCCGGCGGGCGCGTCAAGGTGAGGAAGGCTTCTTCGAGGTCCGCGCCCACCACCTCGAGGTCGCCGATCGCCACGCCCCGCCGGAAGAGCTCGCGCAGCAGCGACTCCGGGTCGTTGGTGAGCAGGCGGACGCGACGGTCGGAGACTTCCATGCCTGTCCCCGCCAGTCCCGCGAGGGCCCCGGCAGGCAGCGGATCTGGAGTGGTGAACGTCACGCGCTTGGCGGGGACCCGCGCTTTGAGATCCTGAGGCGTCGCGTCGGCGATCACGAGGCCACGGTCGATGACCACGATGCGCTGGGCCAGCTCCTCGGCCTCGGGCAGGTAGTGGGTGGTGAAGACGATGGTCTTCCCCGCCTGGGCCAGGACCTGCATGCTCTGCAGGAAGGCGCGTCGGGACTCCACGTCCATGCCGACGGTGGGCTCGTCCAGGAAGAGCACGTGCGGATCACCACAGACGGCGAGCGCGAAATAGAGACGCTGGCGCTGGCCGCCAGACAGCGCGGCCACGCGGCGCTCGGCCACCGCCTCGAGGCCTGCCATCGCGATCGCGCGCTCGGCCGCCAGCGGGGCAGGGTAGTAGGTGCGGAAGAGATCGACGGTCTCGCGGACGGTCAGTGTCCCTGCCACGCCTGACTCCTGCAGCATCACCCCACAGCGGCTGCGCGCGCGCCGATCCGTCGGCGCGAGACCGAAGAGACGCACCTGCCCGGCCGTCGGCCGACGCAGGCCGAGCATGAGACTGATGGAGGTCGTCTTGCCAGCGCCGTTCGGGCCGAGCAGGGCCATGACCTCGCCGGCACAGACCGTGAGGTCGATGCCCTTCAGCGCCTCGGTCTCGCCGTAGCGCTTGCGCGCTCCGATGAATTCGACGATGGGCTCATCTGGAGGGTTCATCACGGGCGAATGCTAGCATCGATTGACGCGTTGCGCGTCCGTCAGCCGCCGCACCAAGGAGTCCATGGCGAACCACCCGTCCCGCGAGTAGAATCGCCGGCATCGGGCAGGTGGCCGTCATGGGCGTGAGGGCAGCACACAGCCATTCCAGGGAGGTGTCATGAAAGATGGGCTCCGGTTCGTCGACTGCGACATGCACATCATGGAACCGCCGGATCTTTTCGAGAAGTATCTGGAGCCCAAGTTCAGGAGCCGGGTGAGCCTGCCCATCGGCGCCGACGGGCGCCCGCAGCGCGGCACCATCGTCATCGACGGCCTGCCCACCACCATGGACGCCGAGCTGCAGCAGTATCGCAAGCGGCGGGCGCCCGGCGGCACCAACAGCACCCAGCCGCTCTCGGGATCTCGGCTCGCCGACACGGGGCGTCTCGATTTCGCCATCGAGCGCAAGTACGACGCGGTGGCGCAGATCATGGGCATGGGGATCGAGGGCGTGGATATCGCCGTCCTCTATCCGACCACGGGGCTGAGCCTCCTCGCCCGCGACAACATGGACCCGCATCTCTCCCTCGCCCTGTGCCAGGCCTACAACAACTGGATCCACGAGTTCTGCGAGCACAGCCCCGACCAGCTCAAGTTCGTGGCCATGCTGCCGCCTCACGACGTCCATCTCGCCTGCCGGGAGCTGCTCCGCTGCGTGAGAGAGATGGGCGCGGTCGGGTCCTTCCTGCGTCCCAACCTGGTCAACGGCCACTACTGGCACTCCAACTACTGGGATCCGCTCTACAGCCTGCACGAGAGCCTGGACGTCACGTGGGGCTTCCACGAGGGCACGGGGGCGTGGTACTCGCACATGAACGTGCTGTACGGGGAGAACCGCTTCTACCGCCACGTGGCCAGCCACTGGATCGAGATGCAGCAGGCCCTGATCGCCATGATCGTGGGCGGCGTGTTCGAGTTCCATCCCCGGCTGCGCGTGGGCTTCCTCGAGGCGCAGAACTCCTGGGTGCCGGGCCTGCTCTCGCGCATCGAGTGGGACTATCCGCAGTACCGCGACACCCACGCGCCGTACCTGACCCTGACGCCCAAGGAGTACTTCCGTCGCAACTGCTGGGCCGCGGTGGAGGGGAGCGAGCCGGAGATCGAAGCGACGGCGGGTCTCATCGGGGCAGACCGGATGTGCGTCTCCACGGACTACCCGCACTTCGACTCGAACTTCCCCGACGTGTCGAACAATCTGCTCCGGACCGTATCGCGAAAGACGGCGGCCGAGATCCTGCTGGGCGGCGCCGGCCTCTACGGGTTCACGGAGGCCGACTTCGCGAAAGCGGACGCGGCGGCGGCCAAGCACGCGCCGGCCGGAGTACCTGTCGCCGTCTGACGCGCGTCAGCGCCCCCTGATTCACTCAGCCCTCGCCTCGTCGCTTGAGGCAAGCGTCTCGGCTCGAAATGCGGCCCTCTCCCCAGAGGGGAGAGGGATTCAAAGAACGTTGATGCTGTTCATCCCTCTCCCCCATCGGGGGAGAGGGCAGGGTGAGGGGGCAGATCTACAGAGCGGATCGGTGAGGGGGAGGACGCGCTAGCCCTTGGGCAGGCCGAGCACCCGCTCGCCGAGGATGTTGCGCTGGATCTCGCTCGTCCCAGCTTGAGGATGGACCCTTCGGGCCCCGGCGGCTCGCCGCGGAGCTGGCGCGTCAGGCTCCGGAGCCGTGTGTACTTGAACACCTCGGCGTCGATGGCGAGCTGGGCCAGCCGCTGACGGATCCAGGGATTCTCCCACGCGGGGCGCCCATCGATGGGCACCTGCCGGGCCAGCTGCACGAGCCGCGCGATCTGCGCCGTGTAGCCGCGCGAGCCCGCGGAATGACGCTCGTACATCAGCGTGGTCGTCGACACCTTCCAGCCCTGGTTGATTGGACCCAGCAGGTTCTCCTTGGGCACCTTCACGTCGGCGAAGAAGACCTCGTTGAAGTGATGGTGCCCGGTCATGAGCACGAGCGGGCGCACGGTGATCCCGGGCGTGGACATGGGCACGAGGAGGCAGCTGATCCCCTTGTGCTTGGGCGCCTGCGGGTCGGTGCGCACGAGCAGGATGATCCAGTGCGCGAATTGCGCGCCCGAGGTCCAGACCTTCTGGCCGTTGACGACGAAATGGTCGCCGGCGTCGACGGCGCGTGTCTGGAGGGCAGCCAGGTCCGAGCCCGCGCCGGGCTCGGAGAAGCCCTGGCACCAGACCTCGTCCGCGTTCAGGATGGCGGGAAGATGCCGGCGACGCTGCTCGTCGGTGCCCCAGTGGATGATGGTGGGGCCGACCAGGTTGAGGGCCATGTTCCCGGGAAGGACGGGCGCGCGCGCCGCCCCGTACTCCTCGTCCCAGATGACGCGCTCGATGAGCCCGAGCCCGCGGCCGCCGTACTCCTTCGGCCACGTGATGCCGACCCAGCCCGCCGCGTGCATGGTCTTCTGCCAGGCGCGGCGGCGCTCGAACGTCTCGCGGTCGGAGGCGACCCGGTCGTCGGCGGGATCGTCCAGGCAGAGCTCGGGGGGAAGGTTGCTGGCGAGCCAGTCGCGGAATTCCTTGCGAAAGGCTTCGTGTTCTTGCGCGTACTCGAAGTCCATGGCGCTCTGGCCCGCTAGCATATACTTTCCGCGCTTCGAGCGGCGCGAAAACAGCGAGTGCGGTAAGCTCTGCCCCTGATGCTCCGCGTCGTCAAGACGGCCTGCCCGCTCGACTGCTTCGATGCGTGCGGCGTGGTGGCGGAGGTCGACGGCGATCGCATCGTCCGGATCGGCGGAGATCCCGAGCACCCGTTCACCCGGGGTGCCCTCTGCCGCAAGGTCAATCGCTTTCTCGTGGACCGTCAGTACAACTCCGAGCGGATCACCCACCCGCTGCGGCGCGGCTCCCATGGCTGGGAGCGTATCGGCTGGGACGAGGCCTTCGAACTCGCCGCCTCAAAGCTCCGCCTGGCGCGCGACCGGCATGGAAGCCTCTCCGTCCTCTTCCATCGAGGAAATGGCTCGTTCGCCGCGCTCAAGTGCATGGTCAACCGGTTCTTCAACCTCTTCGGGGGCGCCACGGAGGCGGTGGGACGGTACTGCGCGGGCGAGGGCGACTACGGCACGCGGCTCGCCTTCGGCGACTGCCAGATCCACGACCCCATCGACCTGCGCGATCACTCCAACCTCTTTCTCATCTGGGGACGCAATCCCGCCGTCACCAACATTCACATGATGCCTGTGCTCAAGGAGGCACGGGCGCGCGGGGCACGGGCCATCGTCATCGATCCGGTGCGGACGAAATCTGCACGCTACGTCGACCATGCGGTGCACCCGCGCCCGGGCACCGACGGCCTCCTCGCCCTCGGCATGGCCAAGGTCCTCCTCGACCGGCGCCCCGTCGACCTCGTCCGGCTGGCTGCCATCGGCGAGCGCGTCGACGCCTACCTCGGCCTCGTCCGCGAGACCTCGCTCGACGAGGTCGCGCGCCGCACGGATCTGCCGCGGGCGACCCTCGAGTGGCTCGCCCTCGAGTACTTCGACCGGAAGCCGGCGACCATTCTGGAAGGCGTGGGGCTGCAGCAGTACACGAAGGGGCATCAGACCTGTCAGCTGATCGCGGCGCTCGGCGTGCTCTCGGGCAATGTCGGGATACCGGGCGGCGGCGTCAACATGATGAACTGGCCGTGGCGAGAGATTCGCACCCCGGAGCTTCAGGCGGAGGCTGCCCGCACGTCGCCCTCGCGCACCCTGCCCGTCTCGCGTCTCGGTGACGCCCTCGCGTCCGCCACCGATCCGCCCGTGACCACCGCGTTCTTCATGCAGAGCAATCTCGTGAACCAGATGCCCGACACGCCGGCCATCAAGACGGCCCTGTCCCGGCTCGAGTTCGTGATCTGCCTGGACCAGTTCCTCACCGACACCGCCGAGACGGCGCACCTCTTCCTGCCTACCACCACGTTTCTCGAGGAGGAGGACCTCGTTCCCTCCTACGGTCATCACTGGATGCAGCTCATGCAGCCGGTCGCCCCGCCGCTCGGCGAATCGCGGAGCGATCTGACCATCCTGCAGGGACTCGCCGAGCGCCTCGGGTTTGGTCCAGACATGGCGGGCTCCGCCGGCAAGTGGATCGACGAGGCCTCCAAGCCCTTCCGCGCGTCGGGCATCGGCTACGGTGCCCTCAAGGCCGCGGGCGGGCGACTCTGGCCTTCCCGCTCCACCTCATCGCCCAGGCGACAGCGGACGCGATGAACTCGCAGATCCTCGAAGCCGACCAGGATGATCTTGTCGGCGCGGAGGTCTCTCCGGACGTCGCCGTCCAGGCCGGGGTCGCTGATGGCGATGTGGCCGCGCTGGTCTCTCCACGGGGGCGCTTCGAAGTCCGGGTGCGCGTCGATCCCACCTTGCGCCCGGACATCGTGGTCGTTCCCAAGGGTGGTTGGCACAAGCACGGCCGCAACATGAACGTGCTGATCGAGCCGCGCTTCACGGCGGGCACGGGCAGCGCCTTCAACCAGAACTTCGTCCGCCTGGAGGCCGTCGGCCGCCCCGCCCCCCGCTAGCGCATGGCTTGACAGGCGCTGACGCAGCGAGCACAGTCACGCCATCTGCAGCTAGCCGGCGCTCGGAGAGGCGCATGCCACCGAAGTCGGTCCTCGAACTTTCCTTCCATCGCCCCGTGGCCATGCCGATGGCCGGCGGGGAGCCATGCGTCTCGCGCCCGGCAGGACAACGCCTAGGAGGGTACCTCAATGAAAAAGCGCGCAGGCGGGAGCAAGGCGAAGGCCAAGGGTCGGAAGGCGCCAGCGGCCCGGGCGCCTAGAGTCGCGAAGCCGGCCGCGGCAGGCCTTCGCGCCATCAAGGGCGCCCGGCACCACGAGATGGCGGGCGTCAAGATCGATTCGGTGGCCGCGGCCAACGGCCAGGTCAAGCGCGTCGTGTACCCGCCGGGCTTTCGCTGGTCCATCCACATGAAGCCCCTCATCGGCACCGAGCTCTGCATGCACGGGCATGTGGGATTCCTGACCTCGGGGAAGGTCCAGGGTCAGTACGCCGACGGCTGCACGTTCGAGTTCGCGGCGCCGCAGGTGATGGTGGTCGAGCCCGGCCACGACGCCTGGGTGGTCGGGCGCGAGCCCGCCGTCCTCATCCAGTTCGATGCCGCGGCCGAGACGGCGCAGCGCTTCGGCCTGCCCGCGGAGCACCGACACGCAGGATGACGGACCCGCTCAGTTGATGCGGCGCTCGCGGCCTTTCCAGTAACGCTCGCGCAGCTCGCGCTTGAGGAGCTTGCCAGACGGGTTGCGGGGCAACGACTCCGCGAAGTCGACGGAGGTCGGACACTTGTAGTGCGCGAGCCGGTCGCGGGCGAAGGCGATGATGTCCCGGGGCTGCGCGTCCACTCCGGCTTTTCGGACGACGATGGCCTTGACCGTCTCGCCCCATCGATCGTCGGGCACGCCGATGATGGCGACATCCGCGATGGCGGGATGGTCGAACAGCGCGTTCTCGACCTCGGCGGGGTACACGTTCTCGCCGCCCGAGATGATCATGTCCTTCACCCGGTCGGTGAGGAAGAGATAGCCGTCCTCATCGAGAAAGCCCGCGTCACCCGTCCGGAGCCATCTGTCGGCGTCGAGCGTCCGGGCCGTCTCCTCAGGCTTGCCCCAGTAGCCCTTGAAGTTCTGCACCGAGCGCGTCCAGATCTCTCCCACCGTCCCTCGCGCACAGTCTTGTCCGCTCCCCGGCTCGACGATCCGAATCTCCACCCAGGGGAAGGGCTTGCCGGCCGAGCGGAGCAGGCGCGCGCGGGGTCCTTCGGGCTCATGGTCCGCGGCGGGAAGCTGGGTGATGGCGCCCGTCGTCTCCGTGAGCCCGTAGACCTGGATGAAGGGACACCGGAATGCCTTCATGGAGCGGACGAGCACCTCGTTCGTGATCGGTGAGGCGCCGTAGACGACGGAGCGGAGCGCGGAATAATTCCGGTCGGCTGTGGCCGGGACCATGGTGAGGAACTGGAGCATGGCGGGCACGAAGAGCGCGTTGGTGATGCGATGCTGCTCCAGGGCGGCGAGGATCTCCTGCGGCACGAACTCGCGGACGAGGATGGAGTGACAACCCCTGCCCATGCCGACGAGCGCCCAGCCCGAGCCGCCGATGTGGAAGAGCGGCATGCACACGAGGTTCACGGAGGTCTCGTCGAAGTGCCAGAAGGACCCGACGTAGGGCAGGAGGGTGCCCAGGCTCGCGTTGGTGAGCATGGCGCCCTTGGGCAGGCCCGTGGTGCCCGACGTGTAGAGCTGCATGGCGACGTCGTCGGGCGCGGAGGTCCTTCCGGGATCGTCGGCGGGATGGCGTGCCAGCCACGCCTCGTAGGATTCGTGGCGCGCGTGGGCGCCGAGCACGACGATCTTCTCGACGCTCTTGAGGCTGCCTTCCATCTCCTCGAGGTGTCCGAGAAAGTCGGGACCCACGAAGAGGATCTTGGCCTCGGCGTCATTGATGACATAGGCCATCTCGGCGGCCGTCAGCCGCCAGTTCACGGCCACGTTGACGACATTGGCCTTGCCGCCCCCGAAGAGCACCTCGAAGTACTCGGGGCCGTTCTTGTCCAGGAAGGCGACCCGGGTCTGCTCGGCGAGCCCGGCGGCGAGGAGCCCCTGCGCCACGCGGCTCGATCGCGCGTCCATCTCCGACCACGTGATCACGCGCTCGCCGTAGGTGATCATCGGCCGGTCGCCCCGCCCGCGCGCATGTTCCCTGACGATTCGACCCAGCGTCCAGGACACCGCACTCCTCCTCGAGAGCCACGAGTGTGTGGGGCGGCAAGAATATAGGTGACGGGCCCCGACGGCCAGCCTAAACTCTGAGGTGCAGGGAGAGTGTATGGCCACGAGAAAGCTTGGGGAAGTCGTCCAGCAATTGCGCGAGGCAAGAGGGATGACCCAAGCCCAGCTCGCCGAGCGCGCGCAGCTCTCCGTGAGCTTCGTGTCCATTCTCGAGGGCGGTCAGTCGAGCAACAATCCCACCCCGGCCATCCTGGGGAGACTGGCGCGCGCCCTTGGCGTCACCCTGGCCAAGCTCACGGAGTCGGAGCCGCCCTGACCTGGCGGCTCGCGCCGCGATCGAATCGGGTTCGACCTGCCGGAGCTTCTCCGTTACTCGTGTTACACTCCCGCGCACCGAGCACGCCGAACGGAAGGAGCCTTCATGACACGCATCGCCTCGCTGCTGATTCTTCTGGCCGCCCTGCTGCTGCCTTCCATCGCCGTCCAGGTGCCCGCCCAGCAGAAGACGCTGGTCGTCACCGGCTACGGCGGACGCTGGTCAGAGGTCATGAAGAAGGCGCTCATCGAGCCCTTCGAGAAGCAGCACGGCGTGAAGATCGAACTGGTTACCGGCATCACCACCGAGTGGGTGGCCAAGCTCATGGCGGGTGGCCCCGACAACCCACCCTTCGACGTCGTCATGGGTAACGAGCCGCCCTTCCCCATCCCGCGCGAGCGCGGCTTCTTCGAGCCCCGTAATCTGGCCCTCGCCCCCAACATCAAGAACGTGTACGAGAAGGCCCTCGTCGGCGACACGAGCGTGGCGATCTTCTGGTCGCGGATCGGCATCGCCTACCGCACCGACGTGGTGACCAGGAAGCCGACGTCCTGGAAAGACCTCTGGGACGAGACCTACGCGGGGCGGCGTGGCACCTACGTCATCGGCAACACCCTCGGTATCAACTTCCTGTTCATGACGTCGAAGATCTACGGCAAGGACTTCTTCGACGTGGACGCGGGCATCGCGGCCATCAAGCGCATGCAGCCCAAGCTCGTGGACTTCACGGGCACCATCGAGAAGTACCTCGAGTCCAAGGAGGTCGTGATCGCCGTGCTTCACGACGGCTCGACCTACGATCTCCAGAAGCGGGGCATCCCGCTGGACTGGGCGGCGCCGTCGGAGGGCGTGCCCATCCTCGACCAGGTCATCCAGGTGACCAAGGGCTCGAAGAACAAGGAGCTCGCGTGGAAGCTCGTGGACGCGTATCTCTCGCCGGAGGTGCAGACCGCCTTCGCCACCGAGCTCTTCTTCAGCCCCACCAACAAGACGGTCAAGCTGCCGCCCGAGGTGGCGCGGAAGATCATCAGCGGCCCCGCCGACGTCGACAAGCTCGTGCTCTTCGACTGGGCCAAGATCGCCCGGCAGCGCCCCCAGTGGACCGAGCGCTGGAACAAGGAGCTGCGCTGAGCGTCGCTCCGCCGCCGGACGTCGAGCTTCGCTCGCTCGTCAAGCGCTACGGTGAGACCCTGGCCCTGGACGGCGTGTCGCTCGCCGTCCACGCCGGCGAGTTCTTCACGCTCCTGGGCCCGTCGGGCTGCGGCAAGACGACGACCCTCCGCGCGGTGGCGGGGTTCGTCGAGCCGTCCGCGGGCGATGTCCTCATCAAGGGGAGCCGGGTCAACGACGTTCCCGCCCATCGCCGGCGCGTGGGCATGGTCTTCCAGCACTACGCGCTCTTCCCGCATCGCACCGTTTTTCAGAACGTGGCCTTTGGGCTCCGCATGGCGGGCGTGGAGCGCGCCCAGCTCGAGCGTCGGGTCGGCGAGGCGCTCGAGCTCGTCCGGTTGCCCGCGTATGGCGCGCGGTATCCTCGCGAGCTCTCCGGCGGCGAGCAGCAGCGGGTCGCCCTCGCCCGGGCCCTCGTCACGCGCCCCGCCGTCCTCCTTCTCGACGAGCCCCTCGGCGCCCTCGACAAGCAGCTGCGCGACCACATGCAGATCGAGCTCAAGAGCCTGCAGCGTGAGGTCGGCATCACCACGATCTACGTCACCCACGACCAGGGCGAGGCGCTGACCATGTCCGATCGCATCGCCGTCATGCGAGACGGCCGGCTCGAGCAGATCGGTCCGCCGCGCGACATCTACGAGAGCCCGCGCACGGTCTTCGTGGCCGGCTTCATCGGAACCACGAATCTCTTGCCCGTGCGCGTCCTCACAGGCACCGAGGTCGAGTGGGGACGG
Source organism: Candidatus Rokuibacteriota bacterium (assembly GCA_003220345.1). Lineage (GTDB taxonomy): Bacteria > Methylomirabilota > Methylomirabilia > Rokubacteriales > CSP1-6 > AR37. Next base: position 14,310 of record QHSC01000025.1, read on the forward strand.
GCGCGCGTGCGTACGGCCGCCCCCGCGGGCGGGCCCGGCGCCTCGGTGACGCTCGCCCTCCGGCCGGAGCGGGTCAGGCTCGAGCCCGACGGGCGGGCGGACAATGTGGTCGCGGCGGCCGTCGCGCACGTCGTGTACCAGGGCGAGACCGTGCGGTACGTGCTCCGGACGGAGGAAGGGCTCGAGCTCCAGGCCGTGGAGATCGGAGAGACCCGTTTCGCTCCCGGCGCGCGCGTACGGGCCGGCTGGGCCGCGGACGATGCCCGGGTCCTGGACGGGTAGGCGAGTTATGCGCGCTGACGTGACCCCCTCACCCTGCCCTCTCCCCCAATGGGGGAGAGGGATGCACGGCGGGACTATCCCGATCCCTCTCCCCCGCCGCCGGGGAGAGGGCAGGGTGAAGGTCCTTACGATGTGGAGGACACGCTCATGAAAGTTCTCGACTAGGAGAGCAGGACATGCGCCCCATCGTCGGCATGATCACGATCGGCCAGTCGCCGCGCTCGGACGTGGTGCCGGACATGGTCGAGATCCTCGGCCCGGGCGTGGAGATCCGAGAGCGGGGCGCTCTCGACGGCCTGTCTCCGCGGGAGATCGCCGCTCTTGCCCCGGAGCCCGACGACGACCTCCTCGTCACCCGTCTCGCCGACGGCTCGAGCGTGTTCGTGGCCAAGCGCCACATGGTGGCGCGGGTCCAGGCTCTCATCGATGAGCTTGAAACCTTCGGTGTGACCATGACCGCGCTGCTGTGCACGGGCGCCTTCCCGCGATTCCGCTCGCGCCGTCCCTTCGTCGAGCCCCAGGAGATCTTGCTCGGCCTCCTTCGCGGTCTGTCGTGGGAAGGACGGCTGGGCATCCTCACGCCGTCGCTGCGTCACGTCCCCCAGACGGAAGCGCGCTGGCGTTCCGTCGGCTTCGACCCGGTCGTCGTGCCGCTCTCCCCCTACCAAGAGGAGGATCCGGCGGCCCTGCACGGCGCCTGCATCGCCCTCCGCGAGGGTCAGGCCGGGCTCGTCGTCATGGATTGCATCGGGTTCAGGCGGAAGACGCGCGACACTCTCCAGCGCGAGCTCGGTGTTCCCGTGCTCGTCGCCAATCTCCTCGTGGCGCGCGTGGTGGCGGAGCTGTGCGGGCTCTGAGCCGGGTGCCGCCCGCGGCCATGCTCCTCGGGCCGCTCGTCCTGCTTCTCGTGGTCTTCTTCAGCGCCCCCCTCGTCTTGATGCTCGGGATCAGCTTCACGCGCGAGTCCTTCGGCCAGATCTCGTGGCAGCCCACGCTCCTGCAATACACGCGCTTCTTCTCCGACAGCTTCTACCTGGGCGTGCTCTGGGACACGCTGGTCCTGGGCGCCATCACCACGGCCGCCGCCCTCCTCATGGGATATCCGCTCGCCTGGCACCTCGCCCGCACGACGAGCCGCTGGAAGCCGGTGCTCCTCGTCTTCGTGCTCTCCCCGCTCCTCGTGGGCATCGTCATTCGCTGCTACGGCTGGATGATCCTCCTCGCCGACCGCGGCCTCGTCAACGCCATGCTGATCGACGGCGGCTGGCGCGCCAAGCCGCTCCCCCTCATGTACAACCGCTTCGGCGTCACCGTGGCGCTCGTCCACGTCTTCCTGCCCTTCATGGTCCTGTCGCTCACGGGCGTCCTCAAGCGCCTCGATCCCCATCTCCTCGAGGCGGCCATGACGCTGGGCGCCTCGCCCTTTCGCGCCTTCCTCGAGGTGACGCTGCCCCTCTCTCTGCCCGGCATCCTCGCCGGCTCGCTCCTCGTCTTCTCGCTGGCCATCAGCTCCTTCGTGGTGCCCATCCTGCTCGGCGGGTTCAAGGTCCAGGTCTTGCCCATGATCATCTACGAGCAGATGCTCTCGGTCTTCGACTGGCCCTTCGGCGCCGCCAACGCCTTCGTCCTCCTCGTGCTGTCCGTGATCCTGATCGCGCTCTACATCCGCGCCACCGAGCGCGCGCTCCGGGGCATTCGCTGATGCTGCGCGCCGCCACCACCGCCGTGTACGCCTTTCTCCTCCTGCCCCTCGTCGTGGTGGTGCTGGCCGCCTTCAACGCCGGCAACTACTTCACCTTTCCCCCGCAGGGCTTCTCCCTCAAGTGGTTCGCCAACTTCTTCGCGCGCCGGGAGTTCATGCAGGCGCTCTGGCTGTCGACCCATCTCGGCGTCGCCACGGCGGCACTCTCCGTCCTCATCGGCCTCCCCGCCGCCGTCGCCCTCGTGCGCGGACGGTTCCGGGGCCGTGACGGCCTCAACGCCTTCGTCATGTCTCCGCTCCTGCTGCCCCAGATCCTGACCGGCGTGGCCATGCTCCAGTTCTTCACCATGCTGGGCTGGGCGCAGACGTACTGGGCGCTCCTCGTCGGCCACGTCGTGGTCACCGCGCCCTACGTGATCCGGACCGCCTCGGCCACCCTCTACCACTTCGACCCCGCCCTCGAGGAGGCGGCCCGGAGCCTGGGCGCCTCGCCGCTCCGCGCCTTCTTCGAGGTCACCCTGGGCGTGATCAAGCCGGGGGTGGTGGCGGGGGCGATCTTCGCCTTCGCCATCTCCTTCGACAACTTCACCCTCTCGCTCTTCCTCACCGCGGCCAAGCTCACCCCGCTGCCCATCGAGCTCTTCGCGTACCTGAAGTACTCGTTCGACCCCACGGCGGCCGCCGTCTCCGCCTTCGCCATCGGGGTGGTGCTCGTCCTCGTCCTGGGCATCGCGCGGCTGATGGGCCTCGAAGAGTTTGCCGGGTTCTGAGCTCGATGGCGCCGCTCCGCCCCGTCAGCCTGGACGAGATCGAGTCGATCGCCATCGGGGCGTGGATTCTCGGCACGGGAGGCGGGGGGAGCCCGTATCTGGCCCTCCTGAACCTGCGGCGCCTCTACCGCGAGGGCACCGTGGTGTCGCTCATGGACCCGGCCGATCTCGCCGACGAGGATCGCGTCGCCGTGGTCTCCAACATGGGCGCGCCGCTCGTCGGCCAGGAGCGGCTGACCGATCCGCGCACCATCGCCCAGGCCGTGCGCATGATGGAAGACGTGATCGGGCGGCGCTTCCGCGCCGTCATGTCGCTGGAGATCGGCGGCGGCAATTCGCTCCAGCCGTTCATGGCGGCGGCCCTCCTCGGCCTGCCCGTGGTGGACGCGGACTGCATGGGCCGCGCCTTCCCGGAGGCGCAGATGACGAGCTTCGCCATCCACGATCTCCAGATGTACCCGCTCACGCTCGTGGACGTCCGCGACAACGCCGTGGTGGTGGCGCGCGCCGCCTCGTGGAAGTGGATGGAGCGGCTCTCGCGAACCGCCTGCGTGGCCGTCGGCTCCATCGCCTCCACGTGCAAGGCTCCGCGCACCGGCAAGGAGGTCAAGGAATGCGCCATCCTCTACTCGACCTCGAAGGCCCTCCGCATCGGCCACGCGGTGCGCGCCGCCCGCCGCGCGCACGAGGACCCGATCCAGGCCGTGCTCGCCCTGGAAGGCGGCCTGCGACTCTTCGCGGGCAAGATCCAGGACGTCGAGCGCCGCGCCACCGAGGGGTTCCTCCGGGGCACGGCGACGATCGACGGCCTGGATGACTCTCGCGGGCACACGATGCGCCTGGCTTTCCAGAACGAGTTCGCGGTCGCCTGGCTCGACGGGGCGCCGCGCGCCACCACGCCCGATCTCATCTGCGTGATCGACACGGTCTCGGGCGATGCCATCGGCACCGAGACGCTTCGCTACGGGCAGCGCGTCACGGTGATCGCCCTGCCCGCCCCGCCCATTCTGCTCACGCCGAAGGGGATCGAGCACGTCGGCCCGCGCGCCTTCGGCTACGACCTCGACTTCGTCTCGGTGTTCGCCTGATGCGTCGCATCGGCATCGACGTGGGCGGCACCAACACGGACGCGGTCCTCCTCGAGGACGATCGCGTCGTGCGCGCGACCAAGACGCCGACCACCCCCGACGTCACCACGGGGATCGTGAGCGCTCTCGGGTTGTTGACAGCTGCAATGCCGGCCCGCGCGGGCGGCATCGACGCGGTCATGATCGGCACCACGCACTTCACCAACGCCGTGGTCCAGCGGCGCGACCTGTCCCCGGTGGCTGCCCTCCGCATCGGGCTTCCCGCCAGCGCCTCGCTGCCCCCCTTCGAGGACTGGCCGGAGGATCTGGCCCGCCTCGTCCGGGGCGAGGTCTTCATGGTCGAGGGGGGCCACGAGTACGACGGCCGCCCGATCGTGCCCCTCGACACGGCGGCCGTCCGGCAGGCGGGCCGGCGCATCCGCGAGCGCGGCCTGACGGCGGCGGCCATCGCCTCCGTGTTCTCGCCTCTCAATCCAAGCTGCGAGGAAGAGGCGGCCCGCATCTTGCGGGAAGAATGCCCCGGGCTCTCCGTCACCTGCTCGCACGACCTCGGAAGGATCGGGTTGCTCGAGCGAGAGAACGCGACACTCCTGAACGCCTGCCTCGTCGACCTCGCGGGTCGGACGACCCGAGGCTTCATGGAGGCCCTGATCCGGAGCGAGATCCGGGCGCCGCTCTACATCACGCAGAACGACGGCACCGTCCTGCCCGCCGAGCAGGCGCGGCAGTTCCCCGTCTACAGCTTCGCCTCGGGGCCGACCAACAGCATGCGCGGCGCCGCCTTCCTGTCGAAGCGTGACGACGCCATCGTCGTGGACGTGGGCGGCACCACGACCGACATCGGGGCCCTGCGCCACGGGTTTCCGCGCGAGGCCAACAACGTGGTCGAGATCGGCGGCGTGCGCACGCTCTTCCGCATGCCCGACCTGCTCTCCCTCGGGCTCGGCGGCGGAAGCCTCGTCGCTTCCGAGCCTCTTACCGTCGGGCCGCTCAGCGTCGGGTACCGGCTGACCGAGCGGGGCCGTGTCTTCGGGGGCCCCGACCTGACCGTCACGGACATCGGGGTGGCGGCCCGGCTCCTCGATCTGGGCGCGCGCGAGCGCGTGGCCGATCTTCCCGCCTCGCTCGTCGAGCGGACGCTGGCGCGCATCGCCGCCATGCTCGAGGAGGGCGTGGACAGGATGAAGACGGAGGCGGCTCCCGTCCCCCTCATCGCCGTCGGGGGCGGGTGCTTCGTCATTCCCGAGCGGCTGGCCGGCGTCTCCGAGGTGGTGCACGTGCCGCATCAGGCCGTGGCCAATGCCGTGGGCGCCGCCATCGCCCAGGTCAGCGGCGAGGTCGACCAGATCTTCCAGGGCCTGTCACGCGAGGAGGCGATCGCCCGCGCCCGGCAGCTCGCCGAGGAGCGCGCCGTGCGGGCCGGGGCCGATCCGGCGAGTCTCCAGGTCGTCGAGGTCGAGGATCTTCCCTTGGCCTATCTCCCCGGCAACTCGCTGCGCACCCGCGTGAGAGTCGTGGGCGACGTCGCCTCCCACTGATCCGCAGGTGCCGAAAGGACTCGGCCCCACGATGCATGACGCGGCTGGCCAAAGAATCGGCACCCCGGGAGCAGAAATTTGATGGCAGTATCGTCGGAAGGCCGTGCCTGAAGGCGCGCGCCGGCCGATGCTGAGATCGACGTGATGCGCTTGTCCTCGGACTGTCTCCCCCTGGCGGGAGTGCCGTGCATGTCATCAAGCGCCTGATACCCAGGCTGAAGGAGCGTCATGAAGCAATCGTCGATGGCAGGATTCGCCATGAGCATCGCTCTGGTCCTCGTGGCGCTGGTCGCGACCGGCTGTGCCTCGATCGTCAAAGGCTCCGAGCAGAAGGTGTCGTTCAAGTCGGAGCCCTCGGAGGCGAGGGTCGTGATCACCGACGTCCGGGCGGGGAAGGAGATCCAGGTCGGATCGACGCCCTTCACTGCTTCCTTGAAGCGAGGCGCGGGCTACTTCAAGAAGGCCAAGTACCAGGTGACCTTCGAGAAGCCCGGCTACAAGACGGAAGCGATCACCCTCGAGGGAACGCCGGGGGGCTGGTATCTCGGCGGCAACCTGCTCGTCGGCGGCATGGGCTATCTCATCGTCGACCCGGCGACCGGCGCCATGTGGACGCTGGAGCCCAATGACGTGAGCGTCACGTTGAAGAAGCAGGCCGCCTCCGGACCGCGTGACGACGGGCTGACCGTCGCCCTGCGGGCCGACGTGCCGGCGGAGCTCGCTTCGAAGCTCAAGCCGGTCAACCTGGACGCGCCACAGAGATGACACACCGGGCACGTCGACGTCCGGAATAGCGCCCCGGGCCCATCTCGGCGTCGACGTCGATGAAGGTGGCGTGACATCGACGCCGAGATGGGCACCCTCTCGCCTGATGGGTGACGACATCCCGAAAAGTGATCCACGTCTCCTTGACACCCTCTCGAGCCAGACATACCATCACCCCGCTGTTCCGGCTCGACGCTGACCCCGGCGACACGCGCAGACCCTTGACACCCAAGGAGGCCTCCATGCGGCGAGTGATCAGATCCGTGGCATCGGTCCTGGCCATCTTCGCAGCCCTCGCGGGGGTGGGCCTGGCGGCGCGCGCCCACGTGTGGGCGGCGGGCGAGCGCGAGGTCACCATCGCCCAGGGCATCGACGCCGAGTTCCTCGACGTGCAGATGACGAACAACATCGTGACCCTGATCATCAACGGGTCGATCTACGACACCCTTCTCACGCGCGACAAGCAGCTCCAGCTCGTGCCCGCCCTCGCGACCTCTTACAAGCTCGTGGGCGACAAGGTGTGGGAGGTCAAGCTCCGGCAGGGCGTGAAGTTCCACAACGGCGAGGTCTTCGACGCCACCGCGGTGAAGTTCTCCTTCGAGCGCATCAACCGAGCTGACTTCAAGTCGCCCCAGAAGGGCTGGTTCAGCACGATCGAGGCGGTGGAGATCGTCGATCCCTTCACGGTGCGATTCCACACCAAGGTCCCCGACCCCTCGATGCCGGCGCGGATGACGCTCATGTACCAGCTCGCGCCGAAATACGTGGCGCAGGTGGGCGACGCGCAGGCCAACCTCAAGCCGGTGGGCACGGGGCCCTTCAAGTTCGTGGAGTGGGCGAAGAACGACCGGATCGTGGTCGAGGCGAATGACGCCCACTGGAGCGGCAAGCCCGCGGTGCGGCGGGCGACCTGGAAGCCCATCCCCGAGCTGGGGTCGCGGATCGCCGCCCTCCAGACGGGCCAGGCCGATCTCATCGTCAACGTGCCCCCGGATCAGGTCCAGGCCGTCCAGGCGAGCAAGAACCTCCGCATCGAGAAGACGCCGAGCTGCCGCATCATCTCGTTCGCCATCGCCACCATCAAGGGCGGGCCCATCACGGACAAGCGCGTGCGCCAGGCCCTGAACCACGCCGTCGACATGCAGGGCATCGTCGACGCCGTGCTGCTCGGCAACGGCAAGCGCCTCAACTCCTGGATGCCGCCCAACGTGTGGGGCTACGACCCGAGCATCCCCTTCTACGAATACAACCCCAAGAAGGCGAAGGAGCTCCTCGCCGCGGCCGGGCAATCGAACCTGAGCGTGACCATCCAGGCTCCCAACGGCCGGTGGGCCATGGACAAGGACATCGCGCAGGCGGTGGCGGGGCAGCTCAACGACAACGGCATCAAGGCCAACGTGAAGGTCATCGCCGAGTGGGGCGCCTACGTGCGCACCATCCTCGACCACAAGACCGAGGACATCGCCATGAGCGGCTGGTGCCTGCCCAGCCTCGATCCCGACCACTGGGTGACGCCGAACCTGCGCACGGGCGAGCCCGTCTCCCAGTACTCGAACCCCGAGGTGGACAAGCTCATGGAGCAGGCGCGGGCCGAGATGAACACGGAGAAGCGGAAGCAGCTGTACAGCCAGCTCCTGCGGCTCATTCGCGAGGAGGCGCCGTACATCTTCGGGTACCAGCAGATGGACATCTACGGCGTCAACGCGCGCATCAAGTGGACGCCGCGCGGCGACGAGTCGATACGGCTGACCGAAATCGCGTTTTAGTTTCGCTCTTGCGCCACCCCCTCACCCTGCCCTCTCCCCCCACGGGGGAGAGGGATGAGGAACCTCAGCTCGCGGGAGGGAGGGTCAGTAATGTCCCCCCATGGGAGTGAGCCAAAGGAATCCCTCTCCCCTCTGGGGAGAGGGCCGCAGTTCGAGTTGAGACGCCCGCTTCGGGCGGCGAGGCGAGGGCTGACTAGGAGGAGGGGAGAGCCGTAGAATGCTCGCCTACCTGGGCCGCCGTCTTCTCCAGAGTGTCTTCGTCCTCCTCGGCGTATCCGTGATCGTGTTCGGGCTGCTTCACCTGACCGGGGATCCCACGCGTCTCCTTCTGCCCCTGGAGGCGCGAGAGGAGGACGTCCGGCAGCTTCGCGCCCTTCTGGGGCTCGACGATCCGCTGTGGATGCAGTACGCGCGATTCCTCTCCCGGGCCGTTCGCGGCGACTTCGGTCTCTCCTTCAAGCACCAGGTCCCCGCGCTCACCCTCATCGCCCAGACGCTTCCCGCCACGCTCCAGCTCACGGCGGCCGGCCTCGCCCTCGCTCTCCTGGTGGCCGTCCCCGCGGGCATCCTGGCCGCCCTCCGCCGCAATTCTCTCCTCGACGCGATATGCTCGGTGGGCGTCCTCATCGGGCAGGCGATGCCCGTCTACTGGCTCGGGCTCCTCCTCATCATGGTCTTCGCCGTCGGGCTGGGCTGGTTTCCCGCGGCGGGGCGCGACGGTCTGAGCTCGCTCGTCCTGCCCGCCACCGCCCTCGGCGCATTTTCCATGGCCCGGATCGCGCGCATGGCGCGCTCCGGCATGCTCGAGGTCCTCGCCCAGGACTACGTCCGTACCGCCCGCGCAGCCGGCGTGCGGGCCTTCGTGGTCACCTACAAGTACGCGCTCAAGAATGCCGCGATCCCCCTGGTCACCATCGTCGGCCTCGAGTTCGGCATTCTTCTCGGCGGCGCCGTCATCACGGAGACGATCTTCGCGTGGCCCGGGGTCGGTCGCCTCGCCGTGGACGCGATCTTCAGCCGCGACTACCCGCTCGTGCAGGCCATCGTGGCCATGCTCGCCACGCTCTTCGTCCTCATCAACCTGGTCATGGACCTCATCTACACCTACCTCGACCCACGCATCGTCTTCGTCCGGCGCGCGCGATGAGCGAGGCGGCGAGCGCCACGGCAGTGACGGCCCTCGAGGCCCCGGCGCGGCTCGCCCGCCGTCGCCCGAGCTTCCGGGCTGTCTTCGGGCTCACCGTGCTTCTCATCATGAGCGGGGCGGCTGTCCTCGCCCCCCAGATCGCCCCGTGGGATCCCGCGCGCCAGATGCTCATGAAGCGTCTGCGGCCGCCCGCCTGGGAGGCGCGCGGGCTGCGAGAGCATCCGCTCGGCACCGACCACCTCGGGCGGGACATCTTGAGCCGCATCGTCTACGGCGGTCGGATCTCCCTCGGCGTGGGGCTGTCCGCGGTGACACTCTCCGCTCTGATCGGCGTCTCGCTCGGCCTCCTGGCGGGCTTCCATGGAGGCCGCACCGATGCCGTGGTCATGCGCGTGGCGGATGTGTTCCTGGCCATCCCGTACATCCTGCTCGCCATGGGCGTCGTCTTTGCGCTCGGCCCCAGCCTCCTCAACGTGATCCTGGTGATGGCCGTCACCCGCTGGGTGCAATTCGCGCGGATCGTTCGCGCCGACGTGCTCTCCATCCGCGAGCGCGAGTTCGTGAGCGGCGCGCGGGCGCGCGGCAACCGGTCGCTGCGTCTCCTCCTCCGCCACGTGCTGCCCAACGCGCTGACCCCGATCATCGTCGTGGCCACCCTGGAGCTGGCCTTCATGATCATCTACGAGTCGGCCCTGTCCTTCCTCGGGCTCGGCGTGCAGCCGCCCACGCCCACCTGGGGCTGGATGCTCGCGGATGGACGGAACTACCTCGCCACCGCGTGGTGGCTCGCCACCTTCCCCGGGCTCGCGATCATGCTGACCGTGCTGGCCGTCAATCTTCTCGGCGACTGGCTGCGCGATACGCTCGATCCGCGTCTCAAGGTCTGACATGTCGGCGCTCCTCGACGTGCAGGGCCTCGAGACCCATTTCGCGACGGCGCAGGGCGTGCTCCGCGCCGTGGACGGCGTGAGCTTCGCCATCGAGCGCGGTGAGGTCCTCGGGCTCGTGGGGGAGAGCGGCTGCGGAAAGAGCGTCACCTCGCTGTCCATCATGCGGCTGGTGCCGCCTCCCGGGCGGGTGGCCGCCGGTCGCGTGCTCTTCGAGGGCGAGGACCTGCTCGCCAAGGACGCCGAGGCGATGCGCCGCGTGCGCGGCGCGCGGATCGCCATGGTCTTCCAGGAGCCGATGACCTCCCTCAACCCCGTGTTCTCCATCGGCGATCAGATCGCCTCCGCCGTCATGGCCCACGGCAGCGCCGGCCGCCGCGAGGCCTGGGAGCGCACGGTGGCCATGCTGGAGCTGGTCCAGATCCCGTCGCCCCGTCAGCGCGCGCGCGACTATCCGCACCAGCTCTCGGGCGGCCTGCGCCAGCGCGCGATGATCGCCATGGCCCTGGCTGCGGGGCCCGCGCTCCTGATCGCCGACGAGCCGACCACGGCCCTCGACGTCACCATCCAGGCGCAGATCCTCGATCTCCTGCGCCGGCTGCAGGCCGAGCGCGGGATGGCGGTGCTCCTCATCACCCACGACCTGGGTGTCGTGGCCGAGCTCTGTCACCGGGTCGCCGTCATCTATGCCGGGCGTATCGTCGAGCTCGCGCCGGTGGGGAGGCTCTTCGCCCGGCCGCTCCATCCGTACACGCGCGGGTTGCTCCAGTGCCTGCCTCATCCGAGCCGGTTCGGGAAACCGCTCGTCTCCATCGAGGGCGTGCCGCCCGATCTCCGGCGGGTCGAGGGCGGCTGCCGATTCGCTCCCCGTTGCGCCCACGTCCTCCCGAGCTGCCGCGAGGCCGAGCCTTCCCTCGTGGAGCGCGAGCCCGGACACTTGGTGGCCTGTCCCGTGGTGACGTGATGGCGGGCCCGCTGCTCGAGGTGCAGGGACTCGTCAAGCGGTTCGACGTCGGCGGGGCGTGGCTCGCTCGGCGGCGGCGCGTGATTCAGGCCGTGGACGACGTCAGCTTCTCCCTGGAGGCGGGCGAGACGCTCGGGCTCGTGGGCGAGTCGGGCTGCGGCAAGTCGACCACCGGCCGGCTCATCCTGAGATTGCTCGAGCCCAGTGCGGGGCACATCCGCTTCGAGGACCGCGATCTCGTCGCCCTCTCCGCGCACGAGCTCTGGGCCGCGCGGCAGCGCATGCAGATCGTCTTCCAGGATCCATTCGGCTCCCTCAATCCGCGCATGCGCGTGGGGGGCATCATCGCCGAGCCGCTGGCCATCTATCGCCAGGGTGACGCCTCGGGCCAGCGCCGCCGGGTCGCCGAGCTCCTCGAGGTGGTCGGGCTCGATCCCACATTTGCCCAGCGCTACCCGCACGAGCTCTCCGGAGGCCAGCGCCAGCGCATCGGGATCGCGGCGGCCCTGGCCCTGCACCCGAGCCTCATCGTGGCCGACGAGCCCGTCTCCGCCCTCGACGTGTCCATCCAGGCCCAGGTGCTGAACCTCCTCATGGACCTGCGACGGCGCTTCAGCCTGACCTATCTCTTCATCTCCCACGATCTCCACGTCGTCCTGCACATGTCGGACCGCGTGGCCGTGATGTATCTGGGAGAGCTCGTGGAGATCGGCACGCGCGACGTCATCCACCGAGAGCCCAAGCATCCCTACACGCAGGGATTGTTGTCGGCCGCTCCGGTCGCTGACCCGACGCTGCGCCGTGAGCGGATGATCCCGAAGGGTGAGGTGGCGAACCCGCTGTCGGTTCCCACCGGCTGCCGCTTCCATCCACGCTGCCCGTTCGCATTCGATCGCTGCTCAGTAGAGCGGCCGATCCTGCGCGAGGTGGGGACAGGCCACCAGGCCGCGTGCCATCTGTACTAAGTCAGAGGGGAGCGAGCGCCGCTCCTCCCCCGCCCCCCCCGCGGAACCTGCGGGCTGCTACTTCTTGGGGATGGTGGGCGGAGCCGGATGCGGCCGCTCAACGATGGGGTGACCGATCAGGCAACCGGCCCGCGCCGTCCAGGTTCGCGCGATCGGCAGAGGAGCCCTGTGCGCGGGTTGACGTAAAAGCAGTTCACCAGAGGCCGACCAGCTCGACTGTATGCAGCCTTTCCCTGCATGATCGGCCGGGTTTCGACCAGATCATGCACGTGAGCCCGCAGGTGGGTACCGACCACACTGCGGGCGTCCGCGTGCTCGCAGATTTCCGACCAGACCTTGTTCCAGGGACGGCCCACGTGCGAACGCAGAAACCGCCGCAGCGGTCCCCATAGATCGGTCAGTTCTTTTCGATCATGGCCGCGCGGTCTCATTGGCGCAGAGCCGCTCACGTTCTCGCTGTCCTGCCCACGGGCGAAGCGAGCCCGCCCGCCGCCGACCCGCGGCCGCTCGATGATGACCCTTCCCATGTCGTGACGCACGTCCGCCTCCTGCTGTTGAGAATAGGTTAACCGCGAGATCGGACGGCGGGTTCCCGGACATCCCAGCGGCCCGGGGCTCAGTGGCGGTCGGAGTGCCAGGTATTCTGGTGGTATGAAGACACGGGTCATGACGCTTGCGACGCTCGTCGGGCTCCGGATTTCGGCGGCCGAAGCCGTGATGCCGCGATGGGCTTATCGGCAGGTCCGCGAACAGGCGACGTCCCACGCCCAGGTCAAGGCGACACGGGTTGACTCGTCGGCCATGACGCCTGGCGAATGCGAGACGACGGGAGAGGTCGTACGCGTCTATCGCGATCGGTCAGACGAATTGCGGCTTGGGACGCTCGCATTCTCGGTCAGCTGCATGCGCCCTGGCGACCGCATAGTTGAAGGCACGCTATGGACGGATCATGATCGACTGAAGCAGGCCAGATATCTGGACGCCTTTCTGAACCGCGTGGAACGGCGTTGCCAGATCGCGCTCTGGCAATCACGCATCATCGAGGCGCCTACGGACAGTCCCGTCATCGCCATCACGCCGCCATCGTAAGCGCTCGCCGCCGTCAGGAACGTCACGCGGCGCCTCCGCTCGTCCGAACGTTGGCCACCCGCGACGATTTTAGAAGATGAATACGTCAACACGTAGGTGAACAAAAGAGCGCGCCGGCCGCGGTCACAACAGATTGCGAGCGATGACGGACAGCACGAGTAAACTGACGGCCAGCACACTGGATACGGCCAGCGCCGCCTTTTCTTCGGCGATTCCCGCGATCTTTGAATAGCCGGTGTACAAAAGCAGGGTGCTGTAAGCGAGCGCGAACACCGTGCCCACCTTGAGGACAGCATCTTTCCAGACGAGCACGGTATATGTGGTTCTTCCCGCCACATCGGAACGAGGTGAGCCAATGTCCGGCCCCAGGACAAGACCCACCAGAAGGATGGCGGCCAACGGCAGGAGGCTCACTCCGGCAATATAGAAATCACCTGCGAGCTGGCCATTTCCACGGAAGACGATCCTTGCCAGCGCGCAGGCCACGATCAGGGTCGCGGCAAACCCGAGGCCTTGTAGAAAGGCCTTGATGATGAACGACCCCCTGGTCAAGCTCGCGAAGTTCTCCGTTAAAGAGACGTTGCCCAAATCCATTGCCATGCCCAGCCCGATTATTCCCACCCCTCTCATGGCGGCGAGCATCGCGGCCAAGACAAAGAAGACGCAGAAGATGCCACCAACCACCAAGGCGCGATGCGGATCGAACATCGTGAAGGATGCCCTGAGCCCGCCGAGCGGATTCCTCCGGAGTACCTTGAGGGCCTCCACCGTGTCACGAATTCCGACCGTGAGCAGAGCTTGAAATCGGGCACGCCGGCCACCCGACGGCGCAGCGCTGGACCCCGTGGCAACACCACACGATGGACACCGTGCGGCTCCGTCCGGAATGCGTTGGCCGCAGCTCACACAGAACATGCGACTCCCCTTTGGTCTGCGCGAATGAGGTATCGATTGGCGTAGGCATCCGTCTGCATCGGTGGCTTTCCGCGCCTCCCGCGCGCGGTCGTCGCCGCTGGAGCGTTCATCCAAAACCGAGGTACGAACGGCAGATCTTGACACATGAAACAGGGAATTCCAAGTCGGTCGATCGTCGCGCGGGGTGACGAGTCTTGACACGCCGAGCTCAAGAACGGTGTCGCTGATCCCGTGCCCGCTGACCCTGACGGCCCCGGCCCCCGCAAGCCGCGCTGCAAAGGTCCGCAGACGATGGCATCCTCAATGCGGGGCACATGGCGACATGATTCCGTTCGGTTGGCCTGGCGTCGTTGGCCTGCTCCTGCTGGCGCTCGCGTTCCCGCGAACCGCGGATGCGCAACCGTATGGCGCAATCGCGTACGACGAGAAGACCGGGTCCTGGGGTGTGTCGTACAACGAGACATCCCAAGGCCGCGCGAATGCGCAAGCTCTGGGCGAGTGCCGGAAGCACGCCAAGGGCTGCGACGTCGTCGTCCGTTTCTGGGGCGAGTTATGTGCGGCATACGCGACCGGCGCTGGCTCGGCCGCCGGCTGGGGCACCGGCGACAGCCATGGCGTCGCCGAGCGGAACGCCGTGTCGGCCTGTAGCGCCAAGGGCAAACGCTGCGAGCCACGTGTCTGGTCGTGCAACGACCGAGGGACAGCTGGCAACGAGGCGTTCGCGCCGACCAAGAAGTGCAGGTATTGGGACAGCGCGTCCCAGCAGTACGTGACTCGATTCTGCTCGTCAACGCGGTGAGTCTGCTCGCTGGAGCACTCTCACACGCCCGGGCGGGCATGAGCACGTCGCATCACAACGGCAGTCGGCCTCGTTGTAGTGGCGGGTATCCTGGGTGGTATGAATACACGAGTCATCGCGCTTGCGACGCTCGTCGGGCTCGGGATTTCGGCGGCCGAAGCCGTCATGCCGCCGTGGGTCTACCAGCAGGCCCGCGAACAGGCGACGTCCCACGTCCAGGTCAAGGTGACGCGGGGTGACTCGCCGGCCATGACGTCTGGCGAATGCGAGACGACGGAAGAGGTCGTACGCATCTTTCTGAGGATAGCCAACATCAACGCCCTCCGGCGGGTGGTCCGCCCCCGCGGGGCCCTCGACGAACTGCGGCAGACCCGCGCCGTCGCCGGCCACCGCCACTGCCTCCCCAAGGAAGGCTTCCAGGTGGAGCGCGATGACCTGGTGGAGCACGGTGTGCTCGGCGTCTCGGGGCCGGTAGACCGCGCGCTGGAGGGCCATAGCCCCAAGGTGGGGTCACGGCGCCGCCCGGGACAATGCTGAGAAAGTGATGCACCGAACAGGGTGGGGACGACGGCGGCCGGACCGCTGCTGGCGGTGCGTCTACGTTCCGGAGCGGTGGGGAGGGCGGCCTCGCGCGGGTCGATCACGTAGCGTGACCCGGGGAGGGCGGTGGTCTGGGAGTCCGTGGCCGTCTGGCCGGATCTGGATGGTCGTCCCCGCCGCCGGAGCCCATCGAGCTCCTGAGGTACCACAGGGAGTGCTCAAGGAAGTTCAGCGGAGCATGGGTGAGTGGCGATTTGAAAATCACCACGAAATCGCCGTGGTGGCCCCGGGGGGATTCGAACCCGTGTTCGAAGCTAACCTGGCGTGGGCGAAATCACAAACCCCCATGAGCCGTAGATCAGCGTCCTGGGTACAGGAAGTACTCGCACCTGACGAGGCTCTGTACGAGGTGCTCGAGTCACGTAATGCCATCGTGTCGTTTCCCGAATCGCCCTCGCGCGGGCGCCTACGGGACGCCGCGCTCGATGCGGCGGCCCGCCTGATAGACGTCGAGCACGTCCCAGAGGGCGGTGATCTCACGAGTCGGGTCGCCGCGCACGACCATGAAGTCGGCGAGCCGGCCGGGGGCCAGACGTCCGGCGAGGCCGCCCACGCCAATGGAGTCCGCCGCCCCCGCGGTGCCCGCCACGATGGCGTCCGAATAGGACAGCCCCGCCTGGGCGAGCATGTGGATTTCGTGCACGAACTCGCCCGGCGCATACCAGCCCCAGGGCGAGTCCGAGCCCGCCGTCATGCGGACGCCTGCCTCGCTCATCCGGCGCACCGCGTCCACCCGCACGTCGAGCGCCCGCCGAGAGTCCTCGAGCTGCGCCACGAGGTCCGGGGTGAGCTGTCCCTCGCGCTCGCGCGCTTCGCGTAATCTATCGATTCCCGCCTTCATCACGTAGAGCGTCGGGTTGACCCAGGCCTTGGCCGCCACGAGGCGCTCGACGAGATCGGGACGGAACCGGTAGGTGCCGTCGGGTTCCGTGAAGATGCAGTGGATGATCATGTCCACGTCGGCGTCGAGGCAGTTCTGGACGGCCTGCGCCGAGGTGCAATGCGCGGCCGTGAGCTTGCCGTGACGATGGGCCTCGTCCGTCATGGCCACCAGCTCGGCCACCGTGTACGAGGCGCGGTTCGGGTCAGAGGTGCGCGTGGAGCCGCCGCTCGCCACGATCTTGATGTAGTCGGCGCCTTCCTTGAGGAGCTTCCGCACTTCGGCGCGCACGGCCGCCTCGCCGTCGGCCTCGGACCCGAAATAGCCCATGTGCCCGCCCGTGATGGCGATGGGACGCCCGCAGATGACCATGCGCGGCCCGGGGGCGAGCTGGCGGCGGATGCCCTCGCGGAGCGAGAACGCCACCTGCCCCTTGGCCCCGTTCTCGCGCAGCGTCGTCACGCCTGAATGCAGAAGCGTGCGGGCATTCTTCGCCGCCTGCAAGAGCAGAATGTCGTCGTCTTCCTTGGCGACGTCGTCGCCGAGCGTGCCGTCGCCGGGCGCGACCAGATGCGTGTGCGCGTCCACCAGGCCGGGGAGGATCGTGCCCTCCGCATACTCTCGCCGATCCACCGAGGCCCCGTCGGTGACGCGAACATCGGCCTGGCGACCGAGGCTGACGATGCGATCGCCCTCCACGAGCAGGGCGGCCGTGAAGCGCGCGGGTGTCTCGGTCATGCGGTCCCCTCCAGACGGCTGGTGGCGAAACGCCGCGCCCACCGTAGCACAGGCCGGTCGCCAATGGACCGCTCCTTCCCGCGTCGCGGAAAATGCAGAGCCGGGCGCGGGACGGCGACGATGGACCACCGCCGCCCTCGCGCCCGGCCCGATCCGCCTACTTGCTGCTCGGAGGCTCCAGGAACTCGAACGATGTCACGCTGAGCTGATACGAGGAGCTGGCCGGGACCCGGAAGTCGAAGTAGCTTCGGCCTCTCGACGGGACGATGTCGCCGATTCGCTCGACCACGTTTCTGACGGGCTGCCCGGCGGCGTTCACGGTCGTGATCTGCAGGTCGACGTCCTGGGCGGCCTCGCCGTAGTCGTTGTAGACGTACCCCGTGAGCCTGGATATGCCCGGCTGTACCGCCTCGGCCGTCCATTCGACGTGGAAATACTGGTCCCCGAGCGCCGCCGCTTGCTGGGGTGCTGCCGAGTTTCGCTCGAAGGTGGTCGGATCGTCGGCACTGGCGGCCACGGCAATTCCTCCGGTACCGGCCACGGTTCCGCCAAGCGCGGCGCCAAGAATCGCGACGACGCTGACGCACGTGTGGATTCTGATCATGATCGTGTCCTCCTCCACGTGATTCGCTCACGTGATTGGCAGTGTGCTCGTGTCGGGCTGCGGCTCGCCTATTCGCGCGCCCCTTCAGCGGGGCGCGTGCGGCGGACAGACCGAGAGACAGCGAGAGTCGGGTCTACGCGAGAGGAGGCGCGCGAGCGTGGAGAGGAGCGGGGCAGGCGCTGACGGGTGTCTTCTCGGAAGGCAGCACCGCGGTGGGGGTCGGAGGTGGAATCGCGTGAAGACCGGCCAGATCCACGGGCCCGACGACCCCGCTCGCCGCCGTGACGAGCACGACGACATCGTCGAGGTCCGCATTGTCGTAGATACCGGGGATCCACGACGCATCCGGTGGACTCGCGTACGCGAGCCCCGTCAGCACAGCGAGGACGCCGAGAGTGACCACGACCAGCATGGCCTGGGAGAGGGGTGGCTTGACAGCGTCCTTGTTCATGACGGTCTCAGAGCTACGCCCCGATCGCGTGCGTGTCAAGCGATTGCTCGGAGGGCTCGCGGCAACTTCACACTACTTTACGCGTGACACACACGATGTTCACACGAGCCTCCCATCCTCGCTGCGTCGCCGTCCCCGGATGCCGGGATGAGGCTCTGGAGTGGCCGGACCTGAAGGAGGAAGATGCGATGCCCATCGACAGGAAGCGACGGCTCCTCATACTCGGTGGCACGCGCCGTGTCACGGACCTCCGGCCGCCTGCTCGAGATGTCACCGCAACTTCACTTGCGAGCGTCCCCATCGTGGCGTAGCCTGGCACCCGTGCGATATCGAATGACGCTCGTTCCGCTGCTCGGCCTGCTGTTGCTCACGCTGGTGGCATTCGCCCACGCGAACCCGCCCGATCAGACGTGGCAGCCCGGGATCTACGACGACGCCGACTTCGATGATGTGATCGCTCGAATCGTCTCCTGGAGCGGCGCCACTCCGGAGCCGCCCGCCGGCTCCCTGGGGCCGCTTCCCGTCGCCGCGGCGCCTGTCGCGGCCGCGGAGCCCGCTGATCTCCCGCCCCGCCTGCTTCGTCCCGACGCCACTCGCAGTCCGCCCTCCTCCTAGCCGGCGCTCGAACTCCTGAGGTGTGGCGGGCACAGGCATCGCCTGTGACCAGGGGCGTGGTCTTCTCACGGGAGGCATCATGAACGAATTGATCTCAGCGCCAGCGACGTGGACAGCTTCGATGGAATCACCGGAGAGCGAACACGGCAACCTCTGGGCCATTGTCCTGGCGGGAGGTGAAGGCGTGCGCCTGCGCAGCCTCACCCGCCGCCTGTACGGTGACGATCGTCCGAAGCAGTATGCGGCTCTGGTCGGGGCGCGGTCCCTTCTCCGCCAGACCCTCGACCGGGTTGGCCTGCTCATTCCGCCCGAGCGTACCGTCGTGGTCACCCTCGCGAGCCACGCGCGATACGTGGAGGCCGAGCTGCGGGGTGCTCCGAGGCCACACGTGCTGGCTCAGCCCTATGACCGCGGCACGGCGGCCGGGATTTTCCTGCCCGCTCACTGGATCCGGCTTCGTGACCCGGAAGCCACCGTGGTGGTGTTCCCCTCTGACCACTTTGTCCTGGAGGAGTCCGCCTTCATGTGCCACGTGGCCGACGTGGCGAGATCCGCCCGTCATCGCCCGGAGCCGATCATCGTCCTCGGCGCTCAGGCCACGGAGCCCGAGTCGGAGTATGGCTGGATCGAGCCTGGCGAGACCGTGGCCTGGACGCCCCGGGGTCCACTGCGCCGGATCCGCCGCTTTCAAGAGAAGCCGTCCCAGGAGCTGGCGGACGTCCTCTTTCAGGATGGCTGCCTTTGGAACATGTTCGTGTTCGCGGCGAGAGTGGGCGCTCTCGTCGAGGCCGGTCACCACTGCGTGCCCCTCCTGCACGACCGCCTGACCCGAATGGATCTCTTCCTCGGCGCTCAGCACGAGCCGTGGGCCATTCGACAGGCCTATCTGTTCGCGCCGACGGCAAATTTCTCCCGGGCCGTCCTGGAGTTCGGCGCCCTGCCCCTCGTGGTGTCGAAGGTGCCGACGCTGACATGGTGCGATCTCGGCACGCCGGAGCGGGTCGCGGGAACCCTGCGGCTGCTCGGCGTCTCCACCTCGTGGCTCGCGAGCTGACTCGATGATCAATAAGGACGTGGGGCCCGACGTCGTGGAATCCAAGCTGCAGAGTCTGCTTCAACGGGTGCTCGCTGCGTGGGAGCGCGGAGACGGCCGGGCGCTGGCCGCCGAATTCGCTGATGACGGGGACATCGTTTTCCTCGAGGGCTCATGCCTGCAGGGGCGTCCCCAGATCGAGGCAGTCATGCAGCATCTCTTCGAGACGACCTTGAGAGGCACCCGTTACCTCGCGAAGGTCAAAGCGCTCCGATTCGTGACTCCCGAGGTTGCTTTGATGCAGACGCTGGGCGGTGTGGTGTTTCCCGAGGAGACCATAATCCCGGCCGAGCGATGTTGCGTACAGACGTTCGTGATCGTGAGGATACGGGGTACATGGAGCGTTGCCTCGTTCCAGAACACGCGGATGCGGGCCGGGAGCTTGGGGATTCAACACCGCGCCGATGAGTCCTGGGGGCTAGCGCCCCGCGGCGCATTCCCGGGCCGGGCGGACGGCACGTCGTCGGGCGCGAGGGGCCGGGGCCAGGCCAAAAAAGATGGTGGGCAAGCGCCCCGATAGGACTATTCTCCCAGCGTATGCCCTGTCGGAGGCCCTTGGTGGTGGCCCTCGCTGCGGCGCTGGGGCTTCTTGGCTCCCAGCTGGCCTGGGCTCAGCCGTCCTGGGCCGTCTCGCCCGCCGTCGCGCTGGAGGTGTTCTTCTCTCGTGCCAATACCGTCCTGCGCTCCGTGGATCCAGAGCGTGGGCTGGACGAGCCCCGTCAGGCCATTCTGGCCCTGGTCAACGAGGTCTTCGACGTCCAGGGGGCCGCCGCGCTCGCCCTTGGCCCCATGTGGCAATCGAGAACGCTCGAGCAGCAGAAGGAGTTCGTCAAGCTCTTCGCAGGGTTCCTCGAGCGCGGCTACGTCGCGGTGATCGGCTCGAAGGCGAGCGTGGCCGACGGCGTGAAGATCCAGTATCTGGGCGAGTCCGTCGTGGGCGACTCGGCCACCGTCGCGACCACGCTCCTGACCCGCAACGGGAGCGAGCTTCCCGTGGACTATTCGATGGTCCGGCGAGGCGACCGCTGGGCGGTGCGAGACGTGATCATCGACGGCGTGAGCCTCGTCGCGAACTACCGGGCGCAATTCAATCGCATCCTGCGCACCGCCTCCTGGACGGACCTTCTCGCGAGAATGCGGACCGATTCGGCTGACGCGTCCCAGCCCGTGCTCGTGGCGGCCGTGCCGAGCCCAGCGGTGGTGCCGGTCGTGGCCCCGGCCGAGATCTCCACGCGGAGCCCGCGCGTCCCGGAGCCGATCAGCCCGCTCCTTCTTTCGCCGGCCGTCATCTCGCAGCCGGGCATTCGCCGGGAGCTGCACCTCGCGGTGCGCGCGGGCGACGAAGAGGCCACGAAGGAAGAGAAGATACCGGTGAAGGCGCGGGAGGCCGCCAGGCCTGAGCCTCAGAGGGTTGACGCCGCGAGATCCGACACTGCGAGACTCGAGCCCGCGAAAGCGGACCACGCGGCGCCGCCCAGCAAGAGCCGGGTGGCCAGCACCTACTACTGGGTTCAGGTCGGCGCTTTCAGGACGGTGGATGCCGCGGTTCAGCTCGCTGAGCGGCTCCGCCGCCAGGGCGTGACTGCGCTGCATGGGCCGCTCACGAGCACGGCCGCCCATCCGGCGGAATTGCTGGCCAGGGTCCGCGTCGGTCCCTTCCCCAGTCGCGCGGAGGCGCTGGCCAAGCTGCGCGAGCTGATGGCCAGAGGCTATGAGCCGTTCATCGCCGAGGGCCGAGACTGACGATCTCGCAGGGCCTCCTTTCCCGGTTCACCCGCTCGCTGATCTTGCGCTAAGCTACACGGACAGATCCCTCGTGACACGCCCGTCGCGTACTCTCCAGGAGGAAGCTCATGAAGATCGGCGTTGTAGCGGCGCCCGCCGTCGCGCAATCGAGCCGCCGATGAGCTGGCATTCGCTTCGCGCCGTCGTGATGGGGCTGGCCGCGGCGATCCTTCTCACGGGTTGTGTGGTGGCCGAGCCTGTCGTGGTGAGGACGCCCCCGCCGCTGCCCCCACCGCAAGTGGAGGTCGTTCCCGGAGCTCCGGGTCCCGCGTACGTCTGGGTGGCGGGGCACTGGGCATGGCGACGCGGGGGCTACACGTGGGTGCCGGGCTATTGGGCCGTCCCGGCCACGCCGGGCTATGTGTGGGCCCCTGGCCACTGGGCGCCGCGGCGCGGTGGTTATGTGTGGGTCGAGGGCCACTGGCGAGTGCGCTAGCGACAGCTCGTGATCGGGGTTTGACCGCTCGACCGGCCGTCTGGCAGGATCGGGGGCCATGACCGACGCGGGGTTTTCCGAAGAAGACGTCGCCCGCTACTGGAACGAGAACGCGGAGGCGTGGAGCCGGGAAGTCCGCGAG
>QHSC01000428.1 GCA_003220345.1 Candidatus Rokuibacteriota bacterium
ACATCGTAATAGAACTGGGCTCGGTTGGCGGCGAGCTGCGCCTGAAACGCGTCAAACACGTCCTTGGGCAGCCCGCCCGGATTGGCCGCCGTCTTCACCATCAGCGGCGGCACCGCGCTGATGATCACCGCTTTTGCCACCCGGCTCTCGCCGTGGCGCGCCAGGTAGTGCACCACTTCGCCGCCGCCGGTCGAGTGGCCGACATGCATCGCCCCCTTGAGGTCGAGATGTGCGGTCAGCGCCGCTAGGTCGTCGGCGTAATGATCCATGTCATGGCCGCTGCCGGTCTGGGTGGAGCGGCCATGGCCGCGCCGGTCGTGGGCTATGACGCGATAGCCGTGCTCGAGGAAGAACAGCATCTGCGTGTCCCAATCATCGGCCGACAGCGGCCAGCCGTGGCTGAACACGATGGGCTGACCTTTGCCCCAGTCCTTGTAGAAGATCTCAACGCCGTCCTTGGTGGTGATCGCGTTCATGTCGAGCCCCCTTTGCTCTAGATGGAGTTCGACACGAGCTTCTCGTAGGAGGCATCCGGGGCCGCGAGGTCCCAGGTCAGCATCCAGCGGTGGGCCCGCTCGAACTCCTCGCGCGTGTAGGGCGAGGGATCCACGTAGCGGAGCCGCGGGAGATAGAAGTCGTCGGGCATGATCTGCGCGGCGTATTTCGCGGGCATCTCGTCGATCAGGTAGTGCAAGTAGCGCTTCTTGTCGGCGTTGATGTGCTTGACGGCCTTTCGCACGGCGCGCATCAGGGCCTGAAAGGTCTCCGGCTCCAGATCGAAGGAGATGTTCTCCACGCCGAGGTAGTGCGTCTCGATGATCTTCTTGAAGCCGTTCTTCTCCGCGAGGGTGATCCAGGGCTCCATCAGAGTGGCCGCATCGATCTCGCCCCGGGCGAGCAGCTCGTAGCGCTGCCCGACCTGGCCCGCCTGGACGACCTTGATCTCGGGCCGGGGCACGAACCCTTCCAGCATGGCGAGCGTCGCGTAGTGTGAGCCCTGGTGGAACTGCACGCCCACGGGCGTGTTCGCCATCTGGATGGGCGCGTTCACCGGAGAATCCGGCCGCACGTAGATGCCCTGGCACACCACGGTCGGCCGCTTGCCGGCAATGGGTCCACCTCGCTTGCTCTCGTAGGTGCGACGGATCTGGCCCCACTCGCAGGCCCGATAGACGTCGCACTTCTTCTCCTCGAAGAGCTTCTGATAGTTGAAGGCGTCGAGGAGCTTTGGATCCGTGAGCCTGGGGTCGTCCCCGGAAAGAGGTGGCGAGCACGGCCTCCGCACTCTCGACAGAGATCTTCTTCGTGCCGGCCGTCGTATCATCGCTCATGTGACGCACCCTCCTGCGCAGACTATGCCGCCCTTTTCCGCAGTCGGCAAGCGCGCGAAGATTCGCGAGGGGAGCGTTTGTGCTATCGTGGGCGCCGCAGTACCGCGCCACGAGTCCATAGCTTCCGCGCTGATGGCGGAACGAGGAGGAGAACCAATGCAAAGGCGCACGTTCCTCGCCGGGCTGGGTGCGGTCGGAGCGGGGCTGGCCAGCCGGCCCCTGCTCGCCCGCGCGGCCAGCGGGCCCATCCGCATCGGATTCTTCGGACCCCTCACGGGCAACTTCTCCCAGACGGGCAAGGACATGACGGACGGCTTCAACCTCTTCTGGGAGGAGGTTGGCTACAAGGTGGCGGGCCGCGAGGTCAAGGTGTTCGTGGAGGACTCCGATCCGGAGCCGGCGGGCGCCATCACCAAGGTCCGCCGACTGGTCGAGCAGGAGCAGGTGCACACGATCGCGGGCGGGCTGCTCGCCGCCACCGGCTATGCCATCGCCCCCTACCTCGAGCAGAACAAGCTCCCGTCCCTCTATCCGGTGATGGCGCCCGACGACATCACCCAGCGCAAGCCGAGCCGGTGGATCTTGCGGACGTCCGCGACGAGCAGTCAGCTCACCTTTCCGCTCGGGGACTATGCCTACAAGCAGCTCAACCTGCGGCGCGTGGCCACCATCAGCATGGACTACGCGTTCGGCTGGGAGTCGAACGCGGGGTTCCAGCGCGTGTTCGAGGACCTGGGCGGGAAGGTCGTGCAGAGAATCTGGACGCCGTTGACCGCCCAGGACTACGCGCCCTACCTGACCTCGCTGAAGAAGGACGTGGACGGCGTGTACGCCTGTCACACGGGCGGCCTCTCCCCGCGCTTCGTCAAGGCCTGGAGCGATTTCGGCCTGAAGGGAAAGATCGCGCTGGTGGGCGTGGGCACGCTCACCGACGAGAACATCCTCAAGGGTATGGGCGACGAGGCGCTGGGCGTCATCACCTCGCTGCTCTACAGCTCCGCCCTGGACAATCCGGGCAACAAGAAGTTCTCGGCCGCGTACGAGAAGCGCTA
>QHSC01000026.1 GCA_003220345.1 Candidatus Rokuibacteriota bacterium
TCATCGGCGGGGGCGCCCTCGCCCTCGAGCACCTCAAGCCCGACGTGCGCGTCGTCGGAGTGCAGAGCGAAGAGATGCCCGGCATGAAGGCAGCCCTCGCGGCGGGAGCGCGGGTGACGGTGCCCGCGGCCGCCACCATCGCCGACGGCATCGGTGTCCGCCGCGTGGGCGAGCACACGCTGTCCCTCGCCCAGCGGTACGTGGACGAGGTCGTCACCGTGAGCGAGGAGGAGATCGCCAATGCGATCCTTCTCTTGCTCGAGATCGAGAAGACCGTGGCAGAGGGCGCGGGGGCCGTGCCCCTGGCTGCCCTCGTGAATCGGCGCGTCGATCTCGGAGGGCGCACCACGGCCCTCGTGCTGGGGGGAGGAAACATCGACGTCAACGTGGTGTCCCGGATCATCGAGCGCGGTCTCGTGAAGGACGGACGGCTCGTGCGCCTCATGGTCATGCTGCGCGACCGACCGGGCGCCCTCGCCCGCCTCACCGCCCTCGTGGCGGAGGCGCGCGCCAACGTGCTCGACATCACGCACGACCGCACCTTCAGCCGCGTTCGTCTCGGCGAGACGGCCGTCGAGCTGACGCTGGAGACCTCGGGCCGCGAGCAGATCGAAGCGATCAAGCGGTGCCTCCGTGAGGCCGGCTATGCCGTGGAGGAAGTGGTGCCGAGGTAAGGTCGCGGTCGGTGGGGTGGCGAGCGACGGCGGGAGCGCGCGGACCGAGCGGCGGGGCGCCCGCTCGGTTTCTAGCGAAAGCGAGCGGCGAACGCGGCGCCCGCGCCGGACAGCCAGTCCCGCACCGACGTGTACCCGAAGCGCAGCGCAGCGCGGCTCGCCTCGAAGCCCATGGAGGGGCCGATGAGGGGCGAGGGCTGAGGGTCGGGCTGGATCAGGTGGAACTCCACCAGGGGATGCCGCAGCTTCAGCTCGCGGAGGCCGAGCTCGAGCAGGTTGAAGCTCGTGATGTGCCCGGCCTGCTCCATGATGGCGTAGAGCCCGCGCTCCCGCACCGCCCCCTCTTCGGGGCTACCCACCTTGAGGGGTACTGCGGGATTCACCACCACGATGAGATCGGCTCTGTGCTCGACGGCGAGATCGGCGTGGCCCGTATGGCCCACGTCACCGTCGACATAGTCCCGTCCCGCGATCCGGTATGGCTCGAAGAATCCCGGGATGGCCGAGGAGGCCGCGACGGCGTGGGAGATCGGCACGTCGCGGAACGCCCCCTGGCCGAAGACAACGCGCTGAGCCCAGTCGAGATCGATGGCGGGGATGAGCAGCGGGCGCGCAAGCTCGTGAAAGTTATTGCTGAGGCCCTTCCCCGCAAATGCCCGCCGCATAAAATCTTCCAGCGGGGCCAGGGTGAAGAATCCCGCCGGCATGTCACGGCCGCTCCGGGCCAGGATATCGGGCCAGTCGAGGGTGAAGCCGCCCACGGCGCGCTTGCCCACGGCCCAGAGAAAATAAGCGAGGTTCCGCGCCGCTATGCCGAAGGAGCCCTTGTGATAGACGGAGCCGCGGTTGAAGTCCAGCGGGTCATCGCGCTCCTCTTCGAGGATCTGGTAGAGGTCATGAGGCCGGATGCCCTGAGCCATGAAGGAGGCGACCACGGAGCCGGCGCTGGAGCCGATGTAGAGGTCGAAGGCGTTGCAGCGAAAGCCCGGCAGCAGTTCATCGCACGCCGCCAGCGCGCCCACCTCGTACATGCCGCCGATCACTCCGCCCCCGGCCAGGACCAGCGCCCGGAGCGGAGGCTTTCGCCGCCACGGTAGCCAGTCGAGCACGCGCCCGCGCACGGGGTCGATCCTAGGTCGCTCGGCCTGGGTCAGCGACCCTGGAATTTCGCGGGGCGCTTTTCCAGGAAGGCGCGCACGCCCTCGGCGTGGTCCTCGGAGGTGATGGCATTGGACTGCCCGAAGGCCTCGCCCTCGAGGGCGGCGGCCAGATCCACCGTGGCCGCGCGGTTGAGGAGCGACTTGGCGAGGCTGGCGGCGATGGGCGGCCCCGCCGCGATCCGGGCGGCAAGCGCGCGCGTGGCGCTCCCCAGCTCGGCCGCGGGAACGACGCGGTTGACCAGACCTATCCGGAGCGCTTCGGCCGCGTCGATGATCTCCGCGGTCAGGACCAGCTCCTTGGCCTTGGCCAGTCCCACGAGCCGCTGGAGCAGCCAGGTTCCGCCGCCGTCGGGAACGAGGCCGATCTTGAGGAAGACCTCTCCGAATCGCGCGCGGTCCGAGGCCACGATCATGTCGCATCCGAGCGCGATGTTGCACCCGGCGCCCACGGCGAAGCCGTCGACCATGGCGATGACGGGCTTGGGGAAATTGAAGAGGCGAAGCACGAAGCGATTCAGGAGCTCGACCCGCGCGCGGCCCTCGGAGGCCGAGTGCTTCTGCCGCATGCTCTTGACGTCGCCTCCCGCGCAGAAGTGACCGCCCGCTCCCGTCAGGATGACCGCGCGCGCCCCCGGATCGCCCTCGACCTCGTCAAAGGCCTCCACGAGCTCCTCGCGCATGGTCAGGTCGAGGGCGTTCCGCGCCTCGGGACGATTGAGGGTGAGGGTGGCGATGCCCTCGACTGATTCCAGGATGAGCGTCTGATATCCCATGCCGTTACCGCGCGCCCGTCGAGAGCAAGATGGGCTCCATGTCTTGGTCACTATACCGCAGCGTGTTACGATTTTGCCATGCCTTTCGGGGCAATCCTCGCGCGTTCCCGCGCGATCGCATGAGGCTCGGCGCGACGCTCGGCATCCCGAGGGTGGCGGCCGTGGCAACGCTCCTCCTGGTGGTCATCGTCGAGGGCTGCGCCGTGACCGCGGAGACCGCGGGCGCCGCGCGCAGGCCTCCTCCTCCCCTTCCCGTGGCCGAGCTCTTGCTCGTGGGATTCGGCGGCACGCAGGTCGAGGGCAACGACGAGGTGCAGTCGCTCGTGTGTGACATCAAGGTGGGCGGTCTCATCCTCTTCGAGCGCCAGGGCGGCACGGGCGAGCCGCGAAACATTCTCGGGCCCGAGCAGGTCCATCAGCTCACCTCGGATCTGCAGGCCCTCGCCATGAAGTGCGCGGGCCGCCCCCTCTTCATCGCCGCGGACAACGAGGGCGGGCTCGTGATGCGCCTGTCCACTCGCGTCGGCTACCTCCCGACCCCCGCGCCGCGCGCCCTCGGCGAGGCGGGCGACGTGGCCGCCACCGAGCTCGAGGCCCGCCGCATGGCGGCCACCCTGCGCGAGGCGGGCATCAACTGGAACCTCGCTCCCGTGGTCGATGTGGCCGTCAATCCGCTCAATCCCGCCGTGGTCACCCTCGGCCGCACCTTTTCCTCGGATCCCGACCGCGTGATCGCCCATGCGCGCGCCTTCATCCTCGGCATGCACGAGGCGGGTATCCTGACCTCGCTCAAGCATTTCCCCGGCCACGGCTCGAGCCTCAAGGACTCGCACCTCGGCTTCGTGGACGTGACGGACACGGCGGACCTCAAGCTGGAGCTCAAGCCTTACCGCGCGCTCATCAAGGAAGGGCTGGCCGACAGCGTCATGACGGCGCACGTCTTCAACCGCGGGATAGACCCGTGGAACCCGGCGACCTTGTCGCGCTTCACCATCAAGCGCTATCTGCGCGGCAAGCTCAAGTACGCGGGACCCGTCGTCTCCGACGATCTCCTCATGGGCGCCATCCGCCAGCGCTACGGCGTCGAGGAGGCGGCCGTCCTGGCGCTGCAGGCTTCGGTGGACATCCTGCTCGTCTCGCAGAACCAGGGGAAGGTCGAGCGCGGGACGGCCGAGCGAGTCGTGGCGGAGATCCGCAGCGCCATCGCCGATGGCCGGCTCTCGCGGAAATCCGTTTCCGCCGCCCTCGACCGAGTGCGCAAATTCCGCGCCCGCCTCCTCATCCCCTAGGAAGGCGGCAGCCGGCGAGCGCTAGCGGCCGCCGAGAGATTTGAGAAAGGCCTCGACCTCGGCCCGGCTGGGCAACGCGTCCTGGGCGCCTCGCTTGGTGCAGCAGAGGGCGGCGGCGGCGCTGGCAAGCGGGATGGCCTGCTCGAGGGTGCCCCCCGCCGCGAGACCCACGGCCAGGGCGCCGTTGAAGGCATCGCCGGCCGCCGTGGTATCGACCGCCGTGATGGGAAAGGCCGGGTAGTGCGCGGCGCTCGCCGCGTCGCACGTGAGCACGCCCTGGCCGCCCAGGGTGACGAGCACGGCGCCCGCGCCCCGCTCGAGCAGCGCAGCGGCCGCCGCCCGCGCGGACTCGAGCGAGTCGACGCTGAGACCGCTGAGCCGCGCCGCCTCACGCTCGTTGGGGGTGAGGTAGTCCACCAGCCCGAGGAGGGCGTCGTCGATGGGCTGGATGGGAGCGGGGTTGAGCACGCTGACCGCGTCATGCCGGCGCGCCTGCTCGAGGGCCCAGCGGACGACGGGCACCGGCGTCTCGAGCTGGCAGACCACGACGTCGGCCCAGGCGATGCTCTCGGCGAAGGGCGCGGCCATCTCGACGGTGAGCTGGTGGTTGGCGCCGGGGGCGACCGCGATCTGGTTCTGTCCCTCCGCGTCCACGAAGATGAGCGCGGTGCCCGTGGCTGCCAGGGCTGTCTCGACGAGGCCTTCTATCCCGATGCCCGCCTCGCTCAGGGCGGCACGGATGCGCCGGCCGTCAGTGTCGGCGCCCACGCAGCCGATCATTCTCACCTCGCCGCCGAGCCGTCGCGCGGCCATGGCCTGATTGGCGCCCTTGCCTCCCAGGTTGACGAGGAGGGTGCCACCCGACACGGTCTCGCCGGGACTCGGCAGGCGCGGCAGGGCCACCGCGTAGTCGACGTTGGCCGAGCCGATCACGCAGACGTTCGGCACACACGCTCCAGGAATAGCCGCAGGGACCGCTCCACGTCCACGCGGAGGGCGGCGCGGCAATTGGGCGCCTTCTTGCGATCCGGCGCGATGTCCCGCCGATCGGCCACCGTCATGCCACGGGTGTGGGTGCCCGCGCATTCGACGTCGACGTGGAAGGGCTCGAGCTGGACGAGGCCCGGGTCCACGGCCGCCGCCACGGCGAGCGGATCGTGAAGCGCGATGCCGCCTTCTCCGTGCGAGTCGGCGAAATCGAAGCCGAAGCGCGAAAAGTCCTCGACGAAGCGCGCCCGGCGACCCGGGGCGCGGCCCACGGCCTCGGCCAGCGCCGCTCGAGTGAGCAGGACCTGCCGGGTGACGTCGAGGGGGATGAGCTCGATGGGCAAGCCGGCATTGAAGACGGCGGCGGCGGCCTCCGGGTCGACGTAGAAGTTGAACTCGGCGGCCGGCGTGACATTGCCGGGCACGCTCACCGCCCCGCCCATGACGACGATGCGCCGGGCCAGGCGAAGGCGTGCCGCGCCGCGCTTAAGAGCCAGGGCGAGGTTGGTCAGCGGGCCCAGGGCCACGACGACGAGCTCGCCCGGGTACCTTTCCGCCGTGTCCAGAATCAGATCGGGGCCATCCAGCATCTCAACCTTGACAGCCGGATCCGGGTAGCGCGGTCGTCCGTCCGGCTCCTGGAGACGGTCCAGATTGCCGAGGCCGTCCTGGCCATGGACGTGGGCGGCGGTGACGAGCGGCCGCTCGAGCGGGGCGGCGGCGCCTCGAGCCACTCTTGGGGGCCGAGCGGGCCTGACGACGTCGAGGATGCGGAACACATTGGCGGTGCCGAGCTCGACGGTGACATTGCCGGCCACCGTGGTGATGGCCTCCACCGAGACCTCGGGCGAGGAAAGGGCAAGGAGCATGGCCAGGGCGTCATCGATGCCCGGATCGGTGTCGATGAGGACGGGCGTCGTCGTCAATTGACACCCCTCGCGGCGGTTCGTATCATACGTCTTGGTGGTGACCAACCAGCGAAGGAGGATCGGATGAACATCCTGATCACGTATTGCGGGGAGTGAAACTTCCTTCCCCAGGCCTCCAGTTTGCAGGCCGCCATCAAGACCAAGTACGGCATCACCCCCGAGCTCGCGGAGAGCGGGGGCGGGGTCTTCTTCGTGGACATAGACGGCAAGCGCGTCTGGGACAACCAGGTGACCTTCCGGTTCCCCGAGGACGCCGAGGTGTTCGCCGAGATCGACAAGCTCAAGACGTAGCCGCCTCGCGCCCGAGGGCGCCTTTGAACGCCGGGTGGGCCAGCCGGAGCATCTCCCGGGCCCGCCCGGCGTCGCTTTTTCCGCGCAGG
The DNA here is from genome assembly GCA_003220345.1 of Candidatus Rokuibacteriota bacterium. Classification (GTDB taxonomy): domain Bacteria; phylum Methylomirabilota; class Methylomirabilia; order Rokubacteriales; family CSP1-6; genus AR37. The sequence goes on from QHSC01000026.1 coordinate 6,193, forward strand.
GCAGCCACCCCCCATTCCGTCACGATGAAGTCCGCCACGAAGCGCGGCGTGGTGACGCGCGCTCCCGAGGGCAGCCGGGCGACGATCCGAGAGACCTGTCCGTCTCGCCCCGTCGAGGGCAGCGCGATGATGGAGCGGCCTCCCGAGGCCCGGCTTGCGCCCAGCACGAAGTCGAACTGCCCGCCAATGCCCGTGATCTGTCTCCCCTGCACGCTCTCGGCGTTGACCTGGCCCAGCACGTCCACCTCCAGGGCGGAGTTCACCGAGACGAAGTCGCCAAGCGTGCCCACCACCTCGGGGTCGTGGGCGATGTCGGAGGGCTCCATGTTGATGGCGGGGTTCTCGTGCGCCCAGCGGAAGAGCCTCTCCGTTCCCATGATCTCCCCCACGTCCATGCGCCCTGGATGCAGGCGCTTGCGGGCGTTGTTGATCACCCCCGACTCGATGAGGGGGAGCATGTGGTCGACGAGGAGCGAGTGAACCCCGAGATCCTTCTTCCCGGCGAGGGCCTCCATGACCGCCTGGGGAATGGAGCCCACTCCCACCTGCACCGTGGCGCCGTCGGGCACGAGGTCGGCCACGTGGGCGGCGATCGTTCGCTCCACGGCCCCGATGGGTGTGGGCGGATACTCCGCGAGCGGATGCTCGGCCTCGACCCAGCAATCGATCTGCGAGCGGTGGAGGAAGGCGTTGCCGAGGGTTCGCGGCATGCGCGCGTTGACCTGGGCGATGACGAGGGGCGCGCGGCGGGCCGCGGGCAGCGAGTAGCTGACGGAGACTCCCAGGGAGAGATAGCCCGCGGCATCCGGGGGCGCGCAGTGGACGATGACCGCGTCGGGAGCCCAGGCCCCGCCCTCCGTGAAGACCGTGACGGTGTCGAAGTAGCGGATGGGGACGAAGTCGACGTCCCCGCGGGCCGCCGCCTCCGCCAGTCGGGGCGAGTGGTGCCAGGTGGCGAAGCGGAGCTTGCCCGCATAGGCGGGCCGCGCGAAGGGATAGTCGTCCAGGCGCAGGCCGCCCATGAGGGTGAGCGGGGCGAGGCGATCGGCCTGACCGAGGATCTCGTCCCGGATGGCGATGGCATCGCCGCATCCCGCAGGAAGCAGGACCTTCATGCCCGCGCGGAGACGTCCCACCGCGTCGGCGAGCGTGGCCTTCTCGAATGCGCGGGCCATGGAGCGCGGGTAGTATAATCGCGCCCGATCGAGCTGCACAATCCGGGGCCTGCCCTACCCCGTGCCACGAGGAGAGCTGCATGCCCATCGCGCGCCGCTTCGTGACCACCGCCTTCACATTCGACGGCTACCGCATCGCCGCCTATCACGGCGTGGTCCGCGGCATCACCGTCCGCTCGCGGAACATCGTGGCCAACATCGGCGCGGGCATCCAGACCCTCTTCGGGGGCAACATCACGCTCTATTCCGAGCTCTGCGAGCGGGCGCGCGAGGAGGCCTTCGAGCTGATGCTGGAGCACGCGGCGGCCACGGGCGCCAATGCCGTCATCGGCATGCGCTATGACGCCAACGACGTCGCCGCCGGCGTGACCGAGGTGCTCGCCTATGGCACCGCCGTCGTCCTCGACCCGCCGCCGCCACCGCGCTGAATGCTGAAGGCCAAGCGCGTCTACGAGCCCAAGTCCTCCAGGGACGGCACGCGCGTGCTCGTGATGCGGCTCTGGCCGCGCGGGATCAAGAAGGCCCATGTCGACCTCTGGCTGAAAGATCTCGGAGCCGAGCTGGCCAACCTTCGCGCCTACAACGCCGGCCGCGTGAGCTGGCCCGAGATGCGGCGCCGGTACCTGGCGGGGCTCAAGCGCGAGCCCGCCGCCACCGCGCTCAAGCGCCTCAAGTCCATGGCCAGGCGCGGGCGCGTCACCGTCCTCTGCTCCTGTCCGGACGAGACGCAGTGTCACCGGGGAGTGCTGCGCAAGGTGGTGGGAGCTCTCGCCGCCCTTACCGTCGTGTCGACGTTGTCTTGCGCGCCGTCGGAAGTGTCGGCGGAGCACGAGGCCCAGTATCGCTACACCGTGCTGGGGTACGTCACGGACGCGCGCGGGCGACCGCGCCCGGGCGTGGGACTCGAAGTCACCCGGCAGAAGACGGGCTTCGCCTACCAGGGCGAGACCGACGCGAGCGGGCTCTACGTCATCGTCACCCGGCTCGCCGACGAGAGCCGCGGCGAGCGGCTCCTCGTGCGCGCGGGGCCGGCCAGCCTCTGGGTCACCGCGCGCTTCCAGCCCGCCGATCACGCCGCCGAGCGGGGCACCCGCGTGGACTTCGCGGGCGACAAGGTGGTCGAGCAGGCGGGTCTCTTCCAGGCGACGTTGACGCGCTTCCTCGGCCGCTGATGGAGAAGCGCGGCGGCTTCTATGCCCTCGTGCGGCTCTTCGGCCGCTTCTGGGTCTGGTTCTTCTTCCGTGAAGTCGACGTGCAGCATGCCGAGCGCGTGCCCCGGGCCGGCCCCGTCCTCCTCTGCGTCAATCACCCGAACAATCTCATCGATTCGCTCATCGTGAGCGCGGTGGTGGAGCGCAAGGTGCACTACCTCGCCACGGCCGCCCTCTTCCGCAACGCCCTTCTCGGGAAGTTCCTCAAGGCCTGCGGGGCCATTCCCGTCTACCGGCGTCAGGACGACCCCGACAAGATGGACAAGAACGCGGGGGCATTCGAGGCGACCGTGGCCACGCTGGCCCGCGGGGGGCTCGTGGCCATCTATCCCGAGGGTACGACGCACTCGGAATCACGTATCCAGCGGATCAAGACAGGCGCCGCGCGCATCGCCCTCGACTACGAGTCCCGCCGCGCGGGCGGGCTCGGCGAGGTCCTGACCCTCATCCCGACCGGCCTCACCTTCGAGGCGCGCAAATCCTTCGGCGGTCGCGTACGGATCTCCTTCGGCGAGCCCATCCCCATCACCCCGTACCTCGAGGTCTACCGGGAGGACGGCGTGAAGGCGGTGGACGGGCTGACCACGGCCATCCAGTGGGGCATGGAGGCCCAGGTGCTCCACGTCGACCGGCTCGATCGCGCCTCCCTGGTGCGCGAGGTGGAGGCCGTCTACAAGGACGACCTCATCCGGGAGCTGCAGGAGGAGCGGGGGCTCGCGCCCCGACAGATCGACACCGTGCGCCTCTCGCGCGGGATCGCGGACGCCGCCGCCTACTTCGAGGCGCATGCCCCGGAGCGGCTCGACGCCATCCGCGAGCATCTCGTTCAGTACCGCGCCATGCTGGCCGCCTACCACGTGCGCGACCAGGCCGTGCGCGCGCGGCTCGCCCATCACGGAGTCAGCGAGCGCCTGTCCCGGGGATCGAAGGCCTCCATCGGCCTCCCCGTCTTCGTGTACGGCCTCGTGACGAGCGGTCTGCCCTATCTGCTGCCGCGCTGGATAGCCCGCCGCACCGCGACCAAGGAAACCAGCTACGCCACCACCCGTCTCCTCGCCAGCGTGGTCGCCTACCCGCTCTTCTGGGGGCTCGAGACCTGGATCGTCTGGCGGCTCGCGGGCGCCCTGTGGGCGCTGGGCTTCCTGATCTCGCTGCCCGTCAGCGCCATCCTCGCGTACCATTACCTGCGCGGCATCGGACGGCTCCGCGCCCAGGCGCGCCTCGGCATCCTCGCGCTCACGCGGCACCAGGCGGCGTCGCGGCTCCTCGCCGAGCGGCGCCGGCTCATCGAGGAGCTCGACCGCGCCAAGAGCGAGTACCTGACCGCGACGAAAGGATCGAGCTTTTGAGCCTTCATCTCCTCGAAGAGCTGTCGAGCCCCGCCCTCGACGCGCTGCCGCGCGAGTCGACGGTGGTGATCCTCACCGCGAGTCCCCTCGAGACCCACGGGCCGCATCTGCCCTTGGGCGTCGACGCGTACACCGGGCGCTATTTTGCCCAGGCCATCGCCGAGCGCATCATCTCGGAGCGTCCGGGCTGGCACGTGGTGCTCGCGCCCACGCTTCATCTCGGCGCCTTTGCCTTCGAGACGGTGGGCACGGTGACCATGCGGCAACGGGTCGTGCGCGACCTCCTCGTGGACTACGGCAGCGCCCTCGCGCGCGCCGGCTTTCGCCACATCCTGATCTCGAATGGCCACGGCGGTCCGGGACACCTCGTGGCTCTCGAGGAAGCCTCGGCCATCGTGTCGAGCCGATACCGTGTCACCATGGCCTCGGTGACGGGCTATCTCGCCTGGGGGCTCTTCTCGGGCCGCTACACCCCGAAGTTCGAGGCGGCGCTGGGGAGACCGCTCACCGCGGAGGAGCGCAAGGCCTTCTCCGAAGACGCCCACGCGGGCTGGTGGGAGACCTCCATCATGCTCCTCATCCGCCCCGACCTCGTGGGTGACGGCTGGAGGGATCTGCCGCCCGCGCGCTATTCCATGGGCAAGCGGCTGATCCCCAACTATCCGCTCCGCGACGGCGGCCAGGGCTATGTCGGCCATCCCGCCCTCGCCGATCCCGAGTTCGCCAAGGCGACCATGACCGTGCTCATGGACGAGGCGATGACGCTGGTGCGCGGCGTGCTCGACGGCCATCTCAAGCCGTCGCGGGGCCGCTCGCCCTTCTTCCGCACCAACTTCTGGCCGGCCGTCGCGGGCATCGGCGCCCTCACCCTCGCCTGGGTCCTCGCCAAGAAGAAACCTCAAGGAGGTGCCTGATGAAAGCCTATGTCCTCATCGAGACCGCCGCGGGCAAGACCAAGCAGGTCAAGAAGACGCTGTCGAAGGTCAAGGGCACGCGGGCCAGCGTGTCGGCCATGGACGCCGTCACCGGGCCCTACGACTTCATCGCCGTGGTGGAAGGCCAGACCCTCGACGGCATCGGCAGCCTCGTCACCGACGCCATCGGCATCATTGACGGGGTCACCCGCACCACCACCTGCGTCGCGGTGACCGTCGGCTAGGCGTTCGCTCTACGAGCGGTGCGTGATGGTCACGCCCTCGGTGAGGGTGCGATGGATGGGGCAGCGCGAGGCGATCTCCGAGAGCCGCTGACGCTGCTCGTCGCTCAGATCACCGCCCAGGAGCAGCTCGAGGTCGATCGACGAGATCTTCCCCTGCCCGGTATCGCGCGATAGGCGCGTCTCGATCCGGTCCACGGGCCAGCCCTTGCGTTCGGCATACAGCCGAACCGTGAGCACCGTTCAGGCGCCGAGGGCGGCCAGCAACGTCTCCGACGGCGTTGGCCCGGAATCCTCGCCTCCGCCTTCGAGAGGCTCGTCGACCAAGAGCCGGTGCGGGCCGATGCGTGCCTCGACCTTCAGGTTGCCGAGCCAGGCCACCTCCACCTGTCGTGTCATGTCTTCCCCCTATGCTAGAATTCGCGCGTCATGCGGGTCCTCGTGATCGGCGGCACGGAGTTCATCAGCCTCCACCTCGTTCAAGAGCTCCTCCGGCGTGGTCACGACGTCACCGCCTTCAACCGCGGGCGGCACGCGGAGCGCCTGCCCGCCGGCGTCACGGCCATCGCCGGCGATCGCAAGGACCACGCGGGCCTGCGCGAGCGCCTCCAGGGCCACCGCTTCGACGGCGTCTTCGACATCACCTACGCGCCGACCCTCGGCGAGGACGTGACCGCCCTCGTGGCCGCCCTCGCGGGCGAGCCCCACATCGTCTTCATCTCCACGGGGCGCGTCTACGACCACGCCCTGCCCATCCCCTACTCCGAAGATACGCCGCGCGGATTCTACTGGGGCGACTACGCGCGACACAAGATAGCCGCGGAGGATCTGCTCCTCGAGCGCCACCGGACGGGGCGCGGGCCCGTCAGCATCGTGCGGCCGACTCACGTCATGGGCCCGCTGAACACCCGGAACAACGAGACGTTCTTCATGGACCGCATCTGGCGTAATCGACCCGTGCTCGTTCCGGGCCACGGCGGCTGGCTCCGTCAGTTCGGCCACGTCGAGGATCTGGCCATCGCCATGGCGGCCATGCTCGGCAACGCCAAGGCCTATGGCCAGGCCTACAACGTCATGGGCGAGGACACGGTCACTCAGGCCGGCTTCGTGGAGCTGATCGCGGAGGTCATGGGCAAGCCGGTGACCCTTCGCCACTTCGACCCTGTCCTCCTCAAGAGCTTCGACAAGCCCGGACCCGTCTTCGGCCAGAATCTCGTCTACGAGTGCCACGCCGTGCACGCCACGACCAGGCTCCGCCAGGAGCTGGGGCTCCGACCGCGCTACACGCTGGCCTCGGCGCTCGCCCACACCTGGGCCTGGTACAAGCGCGCGGGGGGCCTGGATCGCCCGGTGGACTTTTCCTTCGAGGACGCCATCCTCGCCAAGATCGGCGCGTGACGGCCCGCTCCATCCTCGTCTATCATCCGGATGCCGGCGAGGCCGAGGCCTACGCCCGGCTCATCAAGCAGCCCCGCCCGCTCTTCGACGTCCACGCGTGCGCGACGCCTGCCGCGGCCGAGCTCTACGTCGCGCACGCGGAGATCCTCTACGGCTGGGACTTTCCGCGCGAGCTCCTGCGGGAGGCCACGCGCCTCCGGTGGGTCCAGAACATGGGCGCGGGCGTCGAGCGCTTCCTCGTGCCCGAGCTTCCGAAGCGGGTCGCCCTCACGCGCGTGGCCGGCGTCTTCGGGCCCTGGATGGCCGAGTACGTGCTCGGCTGGTGTCTGTGGTTCACCCAGCGCACCGAGCTCTTCCGCGCCCAGCAGCGCGAGCGGCGATGGAGCCAGGCCGACCCCCTGCGCCTCTTCGGCGGGACGCTCTGCGTGGTCGGCCTCGGGGACATCGGCCGCACCATCGCGCGCTCCGCGCGGGCCTTCGGCATGCGCGTGCTCGGCGTGACCCAGAGCGGCAGGAAGGTGGCCGAGGCCGCGCGCGTCTACCGGGTGCGCGATCTCAAGACGGCCCTGGCCGCGGCGGACTTCGTCGTCCTCACGGTGCCCCTGACGGAGACCACGCGGGGTCTGATCGGCGCCGCCGAGCTCGCCGCCATGAAGCCCTCTGCGTGGCTCGTCAATGTCGCGCGCGGGGCCATCGTGGACGAGGCCGCCCTCCTGGAGTCGCTGTGGGGGAATCGCCTCGGCGGTGCCGTGCTCGACGTCTTCGCGGAGGAGCCACTCCCTTCCGGCCACCCGCTGTGGGAGTTCGAGAACGTCGTCATCACCCCGCACATCTCCGGGCCGAGCACGCCCGGCGAGATCGCGCCCCTCTTCAACGACAACCTCAGGCGCTATCTCGCCAGGCGTCCCCTCCGGTTTCTCGTCGACCGGAAGCGCGGGTACTAGGACTCGCCGTCGCTACGGCGCCTGCTTTCCGATGTCTTTCACGAGGAAATCAGCCCGGCGATTCTTCTGCCAGCACGCCTCGCCCATGGCACGGCAGGCCAGCAGCCTTTCTCCGTCCCCCACCTCGACGATCCGGTCGGCGGAAACTCCCCGCGCCACCAGGTAGTCCCTTACCGCCCTGGCCCGCCGCTCGCTCAGTCTCTGATTGTACGGAATCGAGCCCCTCTGGTCGGCGCCGCCGTCGATCGCGACCATGACGCTCGAATTGGCCTTCAGCCACTCGGCGTTCCTGTCGAGAATCCTGGCATCGGCCGCTCTGATCTTGGAGCGGTTGAAATCGAAGTGCACGCCCCGCAGCTCAGGCGCTGGCGCGAACCCCTCGAGCGTGGGCGCCGGTTCGCGCGGCGCGCTCGTCGATGCCGTTACCGTACGATCCATCTTTGCCGGCGCGGCGCCCGTCCAGGCGGGAGCGGCCGCGACGGCCAAGGACACGAGCACAGTTGGCAGGATCTTGAGGTTCATCTTCTGCCTCCTTGGTTGGCGTGTCAGGGCACGTCGATCCTTCCCACCCTATGGAGCATGTCGGATGCCAGATGGGGAAGGTCAGCGAAACGGATGGGCGAGTCGATACTTTCGGCGCATGATCGAAAACGAGACATATCCGGATATGAGGTCGGGACTCGGAAAGAATGTAGGGGGCGGGCAATGTCTTCACTCGATGCGAGCTGCACTTTCAGAACGTTTCACTTCAGCGGGGATCACGACCTTGTCTGGCTCGCCTGAAGGTCCGGGAAGCGGGTTGAGGAGGTGACTTGATGACGCGGACGATCTCGGCCGTCGACCCACATCCGCGACGGCGCATCGAGGTCCTCGATACCGAGATGGCCTATGTGGACGCCGGGGCGGGTGCGCCGGTGGTGTTCCTGCACGGCAATCCAACATCGTCGTATCTCTGGCGCAACGTGATCCCCCTCGTCGCGCCCCATGGCCGTTGCCTGGCGCCCGACCTCGTCGGCATGGGCGACTCCGGCAAGGCGCCCGCCGGCTCCTACCGCTTCGCGGATCACGCGCGATACCTCGACGCCTGGTTCGAGGCGCTCGGGCTCATGCGTGGGGTCACCCTGGTCCTGCACGACTGGGGGTCGGCCCTCGGCTTTCACTGGGCCCATCGTCATCCCGATCGCGTGCGCGGGCTCGTCTACATGGAGGCGATCGTGCGCCCGGTGAGCTGGAGCGAGTGGCCGGAGGCGGCGCGCAAGATCTTCCAGGCCATGCGCACGCCCGCCGGCGAGGAAATGGTCCTGGGTAAGAATGTGTTCGTGGAGCGAATCCTTCCCGCCAGCGTGCTGCGCGGCCTCACCGAGGCGGAGATGGCCGTGTACCGCCGTCCTTACCTCGAGCCCGGTGAGTCGCGGCGGCCCACTCTCACCTGGCCGCGAGAAATCCCCATCGATGGCGAGCCCGCCGACGTCGTGGCCATCGTGGACGGCTATGCCAGGTGGCTGGCCGCGAGCGATCGCCCCAAGCTCTTCGTCAATGCCGATCCCGGCGTCATCCTGGTGGGAGCCCAGCGCGAGTCCTGCCGCGCGTGGCCGAGCCAGCGGGAGATCACCGTCAAGGGCAGCCACTTCCTCCAGGAGGACTCGCCGGCGGAGATCGGCGAGGCCATCGTCGCCTTCCTCAAGGAGCTGGGCGCGGCACGATGAGGGCGTCGAGGATGTCGCAGCCGTGCTCGTGGACGACCATCGGGTTGACGTCGATCTCGGCGATGCAGGCGCGCTCGGCCCACGCGAAGTCGGCGAGCGCGCTCAGGCAGCGGGCCAGGGCCGCGACGTCGCCCGGCGGCCGGCCGCGGTAGCCGCGAAGGAGGCTCCCGGCGCGGGTCTCGGTGATCATGGCTTCGGCGTCGCCGTCGCGAAGCGGGAGGGCCCGGAACGCGACGTCGTCGAGCGCCTCCACCAGCACCCCGCCCGCGCCAAAGGCCAAGATCGGCCCGAAGTCGGGATCCGTGCTGACCCCGGCGAAGACCTCGAGCCCGCCCCGGGCCACGGGCTGGACCAGGAAGCCCGCGAGGCCGCAGCGCTGGCCCCTCTCCTCGAGACGTCGACTCATGCGCTCGTAGGCGTCGACCAGCTCCGGCTCGTCCCGCAGGCCGACGGCGACGAGTCCGAGCTCCGAGCGGTGCGGGATCTCGTCGGAGACCACCTTGAGCACGACCGGATAGCCGAGCGCGGCAGCGGCGGCGCGCGCCTCGGACAACCCGGGGACGAGGCGCTCGTCGGGGATGGGCAGACCGGCCTCGGCGAGGAGCCGCTTGGCATCATGCTCGTGGATGGTGGCGCGCGGGCCCGCCGCGAGCATGGTCGCCAGCCGGCCGGAGGCGCCCGCCGCGGCCGGGTGCGCCGCCGACGCCACGCTCCAGCGCGCGAGTCGATCGATGGCGCCGAGACCCTGGCGCGTCCCGCCGACGACGGGGATGCCGTGCTCGCGGAGAAACGCCAGCACGTCGCGCCGGAAGATGCCGGAGCGCGTCGTCATGTAGTAGAACGGCTTCGACGAGCGGGCCGCGCCCTCGACGAGGATGCGGGCGTAGGCGAGCAGGCGCTCGGGGGTGCCGAAAGGCTGGTCGTCGAAGCTGTCGCTACAGAAGGTGATCGCATCATAGCCGGGATCCGCGCCGAGGGCAGCGAGGGCGCGGGGAAAATTCGTGGCGTAGTCGCCGTTGCCCCAGGCATCCAGCGGATTGCCGTCACCCGAGAGGATGCCGACGGCGCCCTGGATCTCGGCGCGCGCGGATGGCGACAGCGGGGGCAGGTCGAGTCCCGCCGCGCTCGCCAGGTCGAGGATCAGCTCGGCCTGGCCGCCCGAGGCGGTCATCACCGCGACCCGGCGCCCCCGTGGCCAGCGCGGCCCCTGGCAGCATGCGAGCACCTCGACCATCTCGTCCACGTCGCCTACCTCGATGGCGCGATGGGCGCGCAGAACGGTGGAGAAGACGCGCGCCTCGCCGGCGAGGCCGCCCGTGTGGCTGGTGATGGCGCGCCGCGCGCGCTCCGACCGGCCGACCTTGAGAACGACGACGGGCTTGCCGCGATCCGCCGCGCGGTCGAGGGCGGCCACGAAGCGCTCGGGCTCGCGCACGGTCTCGAGAAAGAGGGCGATGACCCGCGTGGTCGGATCGTCGACGAGGAACTCGAGGTAGTCCGCGGCCGCGAGGACCGCCTCGTTGCCCGACGAGATCACGTGGCTGAATCCGAACCGCCGGCAATCCGCGAGAAGCCCGATGCAGAGGGAGCCGCTCTGCGAGACGAGACCGACGTTGCCGGCGAGGAGGGTGGGATCGGCGAGGGTCTGGATGTAGACGAGGCTCCGCGCGTGCGGGCTGACCACGCCCATGCAGTTGGGCCCGCACAGCGCGATCCCGGCCTCCCGGCAGATCGCCACCAGCTCCTCCTGGCGCCGCCGCCCCTCCTCCCCGCGCTCGGCAAAGCCGCCGTCGAAGATGATGGCGGCGCGCACGCCTCGCTGGGCGGCGAGGCGGATGTGCTCGAGCACCCGCGTGTGGTTCACGCCGACCGCGAGCACGTCCGCCGCCTCCGGCAGGTCGGCCACCGACGGGTAGCAGCGCCGGCCGAAGAGCGTCTCGATGACCATCCGTCCGGGTGACGGGCGATCGGAGGCGCCGAGCACGGCCACCGAGCGGGGATGGAGAAGCGGCTCGAGGTCGATCGGGCGGCGCCTGGGAGAGCGGAGCGGATCAGCGGCCAAGGGTCGTCATCCGCTCACGCCGCGCTCCGGGCTCATTTCACGGAGGCTAGACTGGCGCGCCCCTGCGGTCAAGGCTGGGGGTCCAGCACGTTGATGGGAGCGAGGGCGAGCCCGACCGTGCCGTTCAGCGGGAAGCGATCCCCACGCGGATCACTTCGCCGCGGCGGGCGAGGCGCACCAGGGGTAACGTCACCTCGAGGAAAATCTTGAGCAGACCGTAGACGAGGCGCCGCTCGGTGTCGGAGGCGAGTCGAGTCCGGCCGTGATCGCGGAGCCACGCGGCGAGACTCCAGAGATAGTAGCGGGGCTTGGCGCCGTGCCAGCACCACACCATGCGACCGCCTCCCTGCTCCACGGCGCGCTCCAGACTCTCAGGCGAGAAGTGGGAGAGATGGCGCGGCAGCTCGAGGCCCGACCAGGCTTTCCCGAAGATCGCCGCGCCCAGGCCGCCCGCGTTCGGCACCTCCACGATGAGAAGGCCGCCGGGGGCGAGCCACTCGAGCATGCGGCGAATCATGGCCACGGGATCCGGCACATGCTCGAGGACGTGGAAGGCCGTGACCACGTCGAAGCGCCCGGGCGCGAAGGGCGCGGTCAGGGCATCCCCGACGTGGATCTCGTCGGTGAATCGCTTGGCCTTGGCCGCGGCGGCGTCATCGACCTCGACGCCAGTGACCTGCCACCCGAGCGCCTTGGCGGCGCCCAGCGCGCCGCCGGAGCCGCAGCCCACGTCGAGATAGCGGCCCCCGCCCCGCCAGGGAGGGCAGTCCCAGCTGATCCTCCGCCGGAGCGCCCACGCTCGGAGACGCGTGAGCAGGCCGACGGACGGATCGCGGAAGTGAGAGTAGCCGAGCGCGCTCGCCAGGGCCCAGCGCGCCGCCCTGATCCGACCGGGCGAGCCCTTGAAGGGAATACGCGGTGACGGCTCCTGGTGACGCGGATAGCGGTCGGGATAGCACGCGGCGAGATGCGCGTCGTCCACGCGTGGCTTCTGGTACAGGAAGCGGCAGCGCCGACAGCGCGCCACCGTGTAGAGCCCGGGGACGGCGAACGCGCGATCGGGCGTGGTCCACAGAGGGTCGGCCTCCCGGGAGCCGCAGAGGAAGCACGGGGCGTCGACGGTCGGAAGCCCCACGGGCGTGACTACTTCTTGGAGATCAGCCAATGCCCCACGGCCAGGTGCGGCAGCCCCGAGCGCTCGAAGGTGTCCACGGCATCCCCGGCGCTGCACACCACAGGCTCGCCGTGCAGGTTGAAGGAGGTGTTGAGCACGGCGCCGATCCCCGTGCGCCGCTCGAACTCCGCGATCACCGCGTGGTACTCGGGGTTCCACGTCCGCTCCAGGATCTGCGGGCGGGCGGTGCCGTCCTGGGGATGCACGGCGGCTACCAGGGCCTCGCGCGCCTCCGGTCGCGTCGGCATGGCCAGCATCATGTACGGTGAGGCAAGCCCCTTGGGGTTCACGAGATAATCGGCGGCCCGCTCGGCCAGGATGGTCGGGGCGAAGGGCATCCAGAAGTCGCGATTCTTGATCATCCGGTTGATGAGCGGCACCACCCGGTGGTCCGACGGGTTGGCGAGAATGGATCGGTTCCCCAGCGCGCGCGCTCCGAACTCCATCCGGCCCGCGCAGCGCGCCACCACGCCGTCCGAGACGAGCAGCTCCGCGATCTTCTCCTCGATCCTGTCCTGGAAGGCGATCTTGTAGCGCCCCTCGAGCCCGCGCGCTCGGATCACCGCCTCCGCGTCCTCGTCCGTGACGCGATTGCCGAGATAGGCGGGTCCGAAGGGCTCGACCCGTCCCGTCACCCCTCGCTTCGCGCACTCCTGGAGATAGGCGAGATAGGCCGCGCCCACGGCATTCGACTCGTCGCCACAAGAGGGGAAGGCGAAGAGCTCCTCGACCCACTCCTCCTGGCCGAGGAGCATGTTGGCCTTGACGTTCATGAAGCAGCCGCCGCCGAGGGCCACGCGCCCGCCCCCGTAGCGCTGGTGCATGAGCCGCCCCCAGCGGAGGATGATGTCTTCGAGGAGCCGCTGGGCGCCTCCCGCCACCGCGTCGAAGCGCAGGCCCAGCGTCGTCTCGAGGAGGAGCGGGTACCGCTCGCCGGACGCTTGCCAGCGGAAGAGCGCGGGGCGACCGTCTTCCAGATCGAAGACACGGCGAAGCGCCGCCTCCGCGCGCAGGGCGTGCTTCTCGGACGCGTAGGGCGCCATGCCCATGACCTTGTACTCGTGCTCGCCGAACTTCATGCCGAGGCCGAGCGTCACGAACGAATAGAAGGCCCCCAGCGACCCGGGCGCGGACGGGGCGGCCTCGTGCCGCGTCAGCTCGACTCCCCTCCCCGTCGAGGCGGTGGCACAGAGGCCGTCGCCGGAATTGTCGTTGGTGAGGACCAGCGCGTCCTTGCCCGCGAAGCCCGAGCCGTAGTAGGCCGCGGCCGCGTGGCAGGTGTGGTGATCGAGGCAGACGATCCGGTCCTTCGGGATGCCGAGGTGATCGGTGACGAAGCCGAGCCGCTCGCCCTGGGAAATGCCGAACTTTCCCCGGGAGGGATCCGCGAGGCCAAGCTTCGCGCCCAGCTTGCGCGCGCGCCGGCCCAGCGCTCGCCAGGGCGAGGGCAAGGACACGCCGTAGTACTCCCGCGCGTAGGCCTCGTCGTGGAGCACGCGGTTGAGCCACTCGCGCGAGGCCGCGCGGGCGCCCGCGAGGGCCACGACGTCGACGTCCGCGGGCGTGAGGCCGCACTCCTCGAGAAGGGCGTCGATGGCCAGGCGCGGGTAACCGGCGTCGTTCTTCAGCCGGGTGAAGCGCTCTTCGGAGGCGCAGCCCACGACGCGGCCGTCCCGAAGGACGGCCGCCGTGGCGCAGTGTGTTTCGTTGATGCCGAGGACGATCATGTCCCCGGCATTATAACCTTCCGCTCCTCTTACGCCGTCTTGCTGAGAGACTTGACGATCTCGCGGCAGAAGGCGGGGATGTCGTCGGGCCTGCGCGAGGTGATGAGGTTGCCGTCCACCACCACCACCTCGTCCACCCAATGGGCACCCGCATTGACCATGTCGTCCTTGATCGAGAAGAAGGAGGTGGCCTTCTTGCCCTTGACGATGCCCGCGCTGGCGAGCATCCAGCCCGCGTGGCAGATGGCCGCTACCACCTTGCCCTGCTGGGAGGCCTCGCGCACCAGCTTCACCATGCTCTCGTGGCGGCGCATCATGTCGGGCGCATAGCCGCCGGGCACGACCACCGCGTCGAACTCGACGGCGCTGACCTGATCGGCCTGCGCGTCGACGTTGACGGGATAGCCGGTCTTGGAGTGGTAGGACTTGGCGCCGCCCGCCCCCACCACCTTGACCTCCGCTCCCTCTTCCTTCAGCCGGTAGTACGGGACCCAGAGCTCCATCTCCTGGTAGTTGTTCTCGGCGAGAATGGCGACTCGCTTGCCTTTGAGTGACATGGATGCCTCCCTGAGATCGTTGAGCTACAGTTTGGGCGTCGCCGTCTTGAGCACGAGCGACAGCCGTTCGGACTCGCGGCGCACGACGAGCGACAGCGGCCGCTCGAGCGACGCCGCGAGCAGGGCCTCGCGGGCGGCCTGGAGCGTCAGGACCGGACGCCCGTTGACCTCCACGAGGGTGTCGCCGACCTGAAGGCCGGCCTTCTCGGCCGGGCTCTTGGCCAGGATGGCGGCCACGGTGGGCGGGCTGGTCAGTCGAGAGGTGCTCTCCTCGACTTGGCCCTCGGGATCTCGCACGAGAAAGCCGAACTCGGCGGCCACGCGGTCCGCCGCGACGGCATCCGGCATGGCCCCGACCCGCACGCTGAGGCGCCGGCGACCTTCCTCGCGACGGAGAATGGTCAGCCCGACCGTGTCGCCCGAGGTGGTGTGGGCGATGAGCCGCTGCAAGGTACGCGTGTCCACCACGGGCCGGTCGCGGAAGCCCACGATCAGGTCTCCCGGCTGGAGCCCCGAGCCCTCGGCCGGCGTTTCCTTCATCACCTCGACGACGTAGACGCCGAAGCCCTCGCGGAGTCCGTACTTCTTCGAGATCTCGTCCATCTCCTGCTCCGACAGGTCCCGGATGCGTATGCCAAGCCAGCCCCAGGGCGAGTCGGCGGCAGCGGCCGGCGCCAGCAGCATTATGAGGAGGAGGAGGGCGGCGAGACCCTTGATCATCGATCACCCGTGAGCTGGGTGTAGAGGTCGTCGAGGGCCGTCGCGAGCATCCCGAGCCGTTGCTCGATGTCGAGCTCCTCGAGCAGCCGCTGGCGCACGGCAGGGTCGGGCACCACTGCGGAGGCGACCTGGTCGCAGAGCATGCCCGCCGCCACGTCTCGGAGCGCCGCCTCCATCTCGGCGGTCGGCCGCTTCACGGCCTTGAGAATGCCCAGGCACCGTCCCGTCACTCGCGCCACCAGCTCCGCCACGGCCGGACTCTCGGCGCCCGTCTCTTCGAGCGGCGTCGCGGCGACCACGCGGTAGAGGGTGTCGGCGGGAATCTCCCTATCGATGCGCACGCGCACCTCGCCCTTGAGGAGAATGTTGTAGCGGCCGTTGGCCAGCCGATCCCAGCGCAGGATGCGGCCGACCCCGGCGACAGCGTAGACGGGCGGCTTGCCCTCGTAGGAGTCTTCGAAGCCCGGCTTGAGGCCGACCACGGCCATGCGCTTGTCGCGCGCGAGACAGTCCGTGACCATGGCGCGATAGCGCCCCTCGAAGATGTGCAGGGGAAGCATGGTGTGCGGAAAGAACGTCAGATCGGGCAGCGGAAAGATCGGAACGAAGATCTGGCCCACCGGACCCTGTGCCTCACCCGATGGTGGGGAGCTTGAGGGCCGACAGGCTGTCGAGCCGCTCGACCACGCCCTCGGCGAGGCCGCGGAACGCCCTGGCCTGGGCCGAGTCCGGTTGGCCGACCGCGATGGGCACGCCCTCGTCGCCGCCCTTGCGCGTGTCCATCTCGAGGGGGATGCGCGCGAGAAGGGGAACGTCGAACTCTCCCGCGACCTTCTCGCCGCCGCCCTCACCGAAGATGGCGTACCTCGCGCCCGTGTCGGGGGCCACGAAGTAGCTCATGTTCTCCACGATGCCCAGGATGGGCACGTTGAGCTTCCTGAACATGGCGAGCGCCTTGCGCACGTCGAGCAGGGCCACGTCCTGGGGCGTGGTGACCATGACCACGCCGCCGAGGGGAATGACCTGGGAGAGGGAGAGCTGAGCGTCCCCCGTGCCCGGCGGCATGTCGAAGACGAGATAGTCGAGAGGGCCCCAGAGCACGTCGCGAAGGAATTGCTGCACGGCCGAGTGGATCATCGGGCCGCGCCACACGAGAGCCTCCCGCTCGGCCACGAGGAGGCCGATGGACATGATCTTGATGCCGTGGGCCTCCACGGGAATGATCCGATTCTCGAACATCCCCGGACGCCCTCTTGCCCCCATCATGAGCGGCACGTCCGGGCCGTAGATGTCCACGTCCACGAGGCCGACCTCGTGCCCGCGCTGCTTGAGGGCGAGGGCGAGGTTGACGGCGACCGTCGACTTGCCCACGCCGCCCTTGCCCGATGACACCGCCACCGTGTGCTTGACCTCGGGAATGAATTCTCCTCCCGGGGATCCGGGCTTGTGCATCTCTGGCATGACGGTGTGGGTCTCCTCTGGGTGGGTCGGCTATTTCTGCCCGCAGTATAGGGTCCGCGACTCGAAGCCGTCAAGGAAGCTCGGCGCTCGAGTGCCGGCCAAAGTGCCGGAGAACTTGAAAAATTTGACCGGAACTGGTACAAAGATCGCGTGATTGGAGCTGATGAGTTCCGGCGTGTCCTCGGTCACTTCTGCTCGGGCGTGACTATCATCACCACGATGGATGCCGACGGCCGCCCCACCGGTCTCACGGCCAGCGCATTCACCTCGGTATCCCTCAACCCGCCCTTGATCCTCGTGTGCGTCGCCCATGACGCGCAGAGCTATCGAGCCCTCGCCGACGGCACACGCTTCGCCGTCAACATCCTCGCCCACGACCAGGAATCGATCTCGACCCGCTTCGCGACCAAGCCCGTCGCGCATGCCGCGGAGAAGTTCGAGGGCGTGGGCTATCGCATGGGCTCGCTCGGCGTGCCCGTCCTCAAGGATTCTCTCGCCGAGCTCGAGTGCACGATCGTCCACGCCTATCCCGCCGGAGATCACACGATCTTCGTGGGCCGCGTCGAGGCGGCCGACGCTCGAGGCGATGGCGGCCTCCACCCGCTGCTCTACTATCGCGGCAAGTACCGCCACGTCCACCACTAGGAGGCGTTTTTCATGACCATCCCGCTCTCACGTCCACCCGTCGATGACGAGGTCAAGGCTGCCGTCATCGCCGCCGTCGAGTCCGGCCAGTACATCCTGGGCCCGGAGTGCAAGGCGTTCGAGCAGGAGTTCGCCGCCTACAACGGCGCCAAGCACGCCGTGCTCACCACGAACGCCACCGCCGCGCTGTGGATGGTGATCAAGGCCTTCGGGGCCAAGGCCGGCGACGAGGTCCTCGTGCCCTCGCACACCGCCTTCCCCACCGTCGAGGCCATCTGCTTCGCCGGGGTGACACCGGTCTTCGTGGACATCGACGAGACGTACACGGTGGACGTGAAGGATGCCGCGGCCAAGGTGACGCCGCGCACCGTCGGCTTCATCCCCGTTCACCTCTACGGGCACCCCGCCAATCTCCCCGCCGTCCAGGAGCTGTGCGCCAAGCACAAGCTCTGGCTCCTGGAAGACTGCGCCCAGGCCCATGGCTCCACCTGGCAGGGCAAGAAGGTGGGCAGCTTCGGGCGGGCGGGGGCCTTCTCCTTCTACCCGTCCAAGAACCTGACCGTCATGGGCGACGGCGGTCTCCTCGTGACGGACGACGACGAGGTGGCCGCCCGCTGTCGGCGTCTCCGCGACCACGGCAGGCAGAGCAAGGACATCCACGTCGAGATCGGGTTCAACCTGCGCTTCAACGACATCCAGGCCGCGGTGGGGCGCGTGTTCCTGCGCCGGCTCGATGCCATGAACGACCACCGGCGCAAGCTGGCCGCCCGCTACACGGCGGGGCTCGCCGGTCTGCCCCTGGTCTTGCCCGCCGAGACGCGCGGGGCCCGTCACGTCTACCATCTCTACGTCGTGCGCACCCCGCAGCGCGACCAGCTCGCCGCCTTCCTCAAGGACAAGGGCGTGGCCACGGGCATCCACTACCCGGTGGCCTGTCACCGTCAGCCCGCGGTGGAGCATCTCAAGCCGCCCCCGCTCGAGCACACGGACCGCATCGTCAAGGAGATCCTGACCCTGCCCATCTCGGCTGGCCACACGGAAGCCGAGATCGACGAAGTCGTCGCGGGGGTCAAGGCATTCTTCAGGAAGTGAACGAGTCGCTCCGCATCCTCCAGCTCTATCCGAAGAGCGACTACTTCACGGGAGCGGCCGTACAGCTCCTCGAGCTGGCCCGCGGGCTCCAGGAGCGCGGGCACCACGTCGTCGTCACCACACGGCCCGGCGAGGGCTGGGTGGAGAAGTGCGCGGAAGCCCGTCTCCCTTACCATTCCCTGCCCATGCGCTCCGAGGTCGACGTCAAGTCCATCCCGGGCCTCGTGCGCATCATTCGCAAGCACCGGATCCAGGTCGTGCACGCGCAGAAGGGCAAGGCGCGCACCCTCGCCCTCATGGCGGGGCTGTTCACGAGGATCCCCGTCCTCATCCTGAACCGCGGCGTCAGCTTCCCTCTCGACCCCTTCAACAAGCTCGGCTACACCACGAGGCGCGTGACGGCGGTGG
This sequence comes from Candidatus Rokuibacteriota bacterium, assembly GCA_003220345.1. GTDB lineage: Bacteria > Methylomirabilota > Methylomirabilia > Rokubacteriales > CSP1-6 > AR37. Next base: position 24,978 of record QHSC01000026.1, read on the forward strand.
TGGCGGTATCGGAGTCGATCAAGCGGGGGCTCGTGGCTCAGGGCGTCCCCGCGGAGAAGATCCACGTCATCTACTCGGGGACGGACATGCGACGCTTTCACCCAGGCGTGGACCGCCTCCGCGTGCGTCGTGAGCTCGCGCTCGGTCCCGAGCACTACCTGATCACGCAGATCGGCATCCGGAGCTGGAAGGGCAATGACGATACCCTCGACGCCATGAAGACGGTGGCGGCGCGGGCGCCGCACGCCCGCCTGCTCTTCGTGGGCGCCAACGAGGCCAAGGCCAGGATCATCATGGAGAAGGCGGCGGCACGGGGGCTCGCCGAGAAGGTGCTCGTGTTCCTCTACCGTGAGGACATTCCCGAGATCCTGGCCGCGAGCGATGTCTGCGTGGACGCCTCCTATGCCGGCCTCGGCATCACGGGCACGCTCCGCGAGGCCCTGGCTGTGGAGACGCCCGTCATCGGAACCGACCTCGAGGGCAATCCCGAGCTCATCACCGACGAGCACACGGGTTATCTCTTTCCCCCGCGCGACATCGCGGCCCTCGCCCGCGTCATCCTCCGCATGATCGAGGACCCCGAGAAGGCCAAGGCCATGGCCCGCATGGGCGCCAAGCGCGTCGAGGCGGAATTTTCCGTCACGGCCAAGATCGACCGCACCGAGGCGCTCTACCACCGCCTGCTCGCCGCCAAGCGTCCCCATTGATGGCTTCGAAGCCCAGGTATCGCCTGCTCCTGAGGCTCTGGCCCTACCTCAGGCCCTACTGGCCCTGGCTGGTCGCGGGCGGCGCCATGGCGCTGGCCGTCTCGTCAGCGGAAGGCTTCATCGCCTGGCTGGTCAAGCCGGCCATGGACGACATCTTCCTCAAGCGCGACCTGTTCATGCTCAAGGTCCTCCCCCTCATCCTCCTCGGCGCCTACCTCGTCAAGGGCTTTGCCCGCTACGGGCAGTCCTACCTCATGGCCGCCGTCGGAGAGCGCGTGATCGCGCGGATCAGGCGAGAGCTCTACAGCCATATCCAGGGCATGTCGCTGTCCTTCTACGCCCAGGTGCACTCTGCCGAGCTGATGACCCGGGTGGTCAACGACGTCAATCGCCTCGCCCGGCTCTCGTCGACCGTGCTCGTCATGGCCGTGCGTCAGATGGGGACCGTCCTCGCCCTCCTCACCGTCATGTTCATGCGGGAGTGGGTGCTCGCCCTCATCGCGGTGACCATCTTTCCTGCGGTGGGCGTGCTGTTCCGCACGATCGGGCGCAAGCTCTACAAGATCGGCAAGCGCTCGCAGGAGAAGATGAGCGAGCTGAACGTCGTGCTCCAGGAAGCGTTCACGGGGAACAAGATCGTCAAGGCCTTTGGGCGCGAGCGGCTCCAGCAGGAACGGTTCGACGGGGTCAATGACCGCCTCATGCGGCTCGCCCTCAAGGACCACCGCGTGGACGAGCTGGCCGAGCCCCTCATGGAGATCCTGGGGGCCATCGGCATCATGGGCGCCATCTGGTACGGCGGCTACCGGGTGATCAGCGGGGCGCTCACCCCCGGCGAGTTCTTCTCGTTCACGACCGCGGTCATCCTCCTCTACGGTCCCGTGCGACAGCTCGGGCGCATGATGAACACGATCCAGCAGTCGATCTCGTCCGTGGAGCGTGTCTTCGACATCCTGGATACCCCACCCACCATCAGCGACAAGGCGGGCGCGGTCACCCTCCAGGACTTCCGCGACCGGATCGGCTTCGAAGCCGTGTCCTTCCGGTATCCGGAATCAGAGGACGACGTCCTCAGCGACATCACCCTGACCGTGAGGAAGGGAGAGATGGTCGCCTTCGTCGGCATGTCCGGGGCGGGCAAGACGACCCTCATGGATCTGGTGCCGCGCTTTCACGACGTCAAGTCCGGCCGGATCACGCTGGACGGGCGGGACGTTCGCGACGTCTCCGTCGCCTCCCTGCGCGCCCTCATGGGCATCGTCACCCAGGAGACCTTTCTCTTCGCCGACACCATCGCCTACAACATCGGGTACGGCCGGCCGGGCGCGACCCAGGCGCAGATCGAGCACGCCGCGCGCCTGGCCCAGGCCCACGACTTCATCGCCGCGCTCCCCGAAGGCTACGGGACGCCCGTGGGCGAGCGGGGCGTCAAGCTCTCGGGCGGCCAGCGTCAGCGCATCGCCATCGCGCGGGCCTTCCTCAAGGACCCACCGGTCCTCATCCTGGACGAGGCAACCTCGGACCTGGATGCGGAGAGCGAGTTTCTCGTGCAGCAGGCGCTCGGGGAGCTGATGAAGAACCGCACGGTGCTCGTGATCGCGCACCGTCTGGCCACGGTGAAGCATGCGGACCGCGTGGTCGTCGTCCACGACGGCCGTCTGGCGGAGGTGGGCACCCACGACCAGCTGATGACGCGCGAGGACGGCATCTACCGCCGTCTCGCCCAGCTGCAATCGCTCGACGCGCTCTCTACGAACTAGCGTTTCGCTTTCACGTTCCGCTAAGCGCACGCCGGGCGGGGCCGGGGGCACTTCCCCCGTGGACCACACTGACTCGCAACCCGCTTTGTCCTCTCGTAAGGGGCCACGAGACTAGGCGTCGACGCTCCGGTACAGCGCAGAAGATATGGGTCCACGGGGGAAGTGCCCCCGGCCCCACCCAGCTCCCGTCCGTTGGAATAGCCCAGCAAACCCCCTAAGCTGTTGCGGTGCGGTGGGATTTGACCGAGCGTGAGGGAGGGGGCCGGGGGGGGCACCCTCGCTAGACCCGTATCTTCTGCGCGTTGCCGAAGCAGAAGACCAGAGTCTCGTGGCCCCTTACGAGAGGACGAAGCGGGATGCGGGTCAGCGTGGTCTAGTGAGGGTGCCCCCCGGCCCCTCCCGCCCAACGACGAGACGAACGAAGAGCTACTCGCGGAACTTGTTGACGATGGGGAGGCGCCAGTCTTTGCCGAAGGCGCGGGGGGTGATCTTGATGCCGATGGCCCCCTGCCGCCGCTTGTACTCGTTGCGGTCGACCATGGCGATCACGCGCTTGACCGTCTGCGCGTCGAAGCCGCGCGCCACGATGTCGGCCACGCCCTGGTCCCCCTCGACGTAGCATTCCAGGATGGCGTCCAGCTCGGCGTATGGCGGCAGGGTGTCCTGGTCCGTCTGGTCCGGGCGCAGCTCGGCCGAGGGCGGCCGCGTGAAGACCGTCTCCGGGATCAGCTCGCGCCGCGCCCGCGCGTTGGCGTGCTCGCTCAGCTTGTAGACGAGCGTCTTCGGGCAGTCCTTGATGACCGCGAAGCCCCCCGCCATGTCGCCGTAGAGCGTGGTGTATCCGACGGCGATCTCGCTCTTGTTGCCGGTATTGAGCACGAGCCAGCCGAACTTGTTCGAGAGCGCCATCAGGTAGTTGCCGCGGATGCGCGCCTGGAGGTTCTCTTCCGTCACGTCTTCCTTGACTCCCTTGAAGGCCGCGGCCAGGGCGCGCTTGTACGCCTTGAGCACGCCCGTGATGGGCACGCGCAGCATGTCGATCCCGAGGTTCTTGGCCAGCCGGGCGGCGTCCCGCCGAGTCCCCAGCGACGAGAAGGGCGAGGGCATGGTCACGCCCGTGACGTTTGCGGCCCCGAGGGCGTCCACCGCGACGGCCGCCACGAGGGCGGAGTCGATCCCGCCGCTCAGCCCGATGACCACGTGCTTGTAGCCGATCTTGGTGACGTAGTCGCGTGTGCCGAGGACGAGGGCCTGATAGATCTCCTCGACGGGCTCCAGGGCCTGGATCTCGTGGGCGGGCGGCTTGCGCTTCTCGCGGAGGGGCAGCGAGGGCAGGGAAATGCGCGTGGGCTCCGCCGCGCGGAGCTTCTCCTTGCGCCGGCGGGAGTCGTGCAGGCGCGCGCGGAAGATCTCGTCGAGATCGAGGTCGGCCACCACCAGGTCTTCCTCGAAGGCCCGGCCGCGCGCGATCCGCTCGCCCTTCTCGTTGAAGATGAAGGACTGCCCGTCGAAGACGAGCTCGTCCTGGCCGCCCACCGTGTTGACGAAGGCCAGGCAGACGAGATCGTCGGCGGCCCGCGTGGCCAGCATCTTCTCGCGGAACTGGGCCTTGCCCGCGTGGTAGGGCGAGGCGTTGATCGTCACCACGAGCTCGGCCCCCGCCAGGGCCTGCAGGGTGGTGGGCCCCGTGGGATACCAGATGTCCTCGCAGATGTTGGCCGCGAGCACCGTGTCGCCCACGACGAACACGGGCGCCTCCGTGCCGGACTGGAAGTAGCGGTTCTCGTCGAAGACGCCGTAGTTGGGCAGGTACTGCTTGTGGTACGTGCCCACCTGCGCGCCGTCGTGGAGAACGGCCGCGGCATTGAAGATGTCATCACGCTTGTCGACATACCCGACCACCGCCGTGATGCCCCGGCTCTGGCGGGCCACGTCCGCCAGCGCCCTCAGGTTGGCCTCGATGAACGCGGTCTTGAAGAGCAGGTCCTCGGGAGGGTAGCCCGTGAGGGCGAGCTCGGGGAAGGCCACGAGGTCGCAGCCCGCCGCGCGGGCGCGCTCCATCCAGTCCAGGACGAGCCGCGCATTGGCCTCGATGGCGCCGACCGTCGGATTGATCTGCGCCAGCCCCACGCGGATGCGTCTCATGGCGCTTATTCTAGCCTATAGAGCCCCTCTGGGCTCGCTTGGCCAGGAGGGTCGTGTGGACGCCGATCAGGATCAGGACACCGCCCGCGACCGTATAAATGGTGAGCGTCTCCCGGAGCGCCAGCACGCCCAGCAGGGCACCGGAGAGGGGCTGGATGTTCACGAAGATGGCGAGGCGCGGGGCTTCCACCCGCTCCAGCCCCCAGTTCCATATCAGGTACCCCAGCGCGGTGATCACGATGCCCAGGTAGAGCGTGCCGATGATGACCGTCTGCGTCCATTCCGGCCGCTCCCCCGCCACCCATTCCGCCACGGTGAAGGGCGCCATGACGACCAGCCCCCACAGGATGGACCAGGCCGTGACCGGCACGGCCCGGTGTCGCGCCAGCACGTCGCGGCCGAAGAGCGAGTAGCCGGCATAAGCGGCTCCCGAGAGGACGAGGAGCAGGTCGCCGCGCCAGTGCGGGGCGATGGCCACGGTCGCCCCCGGGATTCCGTTCAGCACCACCACGGTGGCGCCGACCACGGTGAGGAGGGCGCCCACCCCTTCACGGCGCGTGAGGCGCTCGCCCAGCACCAGGGGCGAGAGCAGGATGAGGGACACAGGCTCCACCGTGATGAGGAGGGCGGCGTTGGTGGCGGTCGACAGGCGGAGGCCCCAGTTGCCGAAGGCGAAGGCCGCCGCGAAGCCGGAGAGCCCCATCCAGAAGATACTCCACCGGTCGCTCCGGGAGAGCGGCCAGTCCTCTCGGCGCTGGGCGAGGGCAAGCGGCACGAGAACGAGGGAGCCGATGGCGAGGCGGCAGAACGAGAGCGTGGCCGGCCCCATGTGCTCGAGCACCACGCGGCTGACGGCATAGCTCGAGCCGTAGACGACGTTGGCGAGAATGAGGACGACGTACGCCGTCGGCACCGCGACATCTTACGGTAGAATGCCCGCGATGACGCCCAAGATCCCCTGGCTGCCGTCCTCGGTTCAGCCAGGGCAGAAGGTGGAACGCTGCCCACGCTGCGGCGCGCGGGCCTTCTTTCCCTGGACCCTCCGGCGGGACCTGAAAACGGTGACCCCCGTGCGGACCTGGGTCTGCGCGGAGTGCCAGCTCACCGAGGAGCGACCCGAAGAGGAATAGCATGAAACAGGCTCGCCCCCTCAAGAGCGGGAGCGTCGCGGCGCGCAGCCCCGCCCGTGACCGCATCCTGGCCCTGATGCTCGAACAGGTGGAGGCGATCCGAGCGCATGAGCGGGGCACGAGAGCAGGGACTGATCCCGAACACCTCCACAAGATGCGCACGGCGGTTCGACGACTGCGAGCCATTCTGGGCGCAGTCCGAGAGATGTTCGATCCCGGGTGGCTCGGCGGGCTCCGGGCCGAGCTCGACTGGCTCGGCACCCTGCTCGGCGATCTACGGGATCTCGATGTCTTCCGGCAACACCTTCGCGCCGAGCTATCTTCGCTGAAGTCAGCCGGACGCGCCGAGGGCCGGGCGCTCCTCGATCGCCTGGACGCTGAGCGGGTCCGTGCGAGAGTCAATCTCCACGCTGCCCTCGACGGGCCGCGCTATCTCAAACTCCTGGATCGCCTCGACAACGCCGTCGAGTATCCGCGGGTGGTGACGGCAAAGCTCTCCCTGCCCGCCATCGCTGCGGGCCAGTTCAGGAAGCTTCGCAAAGCGGTCAAGGCCCTGCCCGAGGCCCCGAGCAATGATGACCTGCATGCTGTGCGGATCAAGGTCAAGCGGGCTCGCTACGCGGCGGAGCTCGCGCAGACCCTGGTCGGCCGGCCCGCCAAGCAATTCGTGACCCGGGCCAAGAAGGTCCAGGACATCCTGGGAGAGCACCAGGATGCCGCCGTGGCCGAAGGGCGCCTCCGCGCTCTTGTCGGTCGCGACGGCGACCGCCCCGAGCGATTGCTCGCCCGGAAGCTCGTCACCCGGCAGCGGGCGCGTCGTCACGCGGCCCAGACGGACTTCTTCGAGCAGTGGCCGAAGCTCAAGCGCCGCGGAGACAAGGCCTGGACGACGGAATGAGCGTACAAGGGCAGGAGAGCGCTCCGGCTCATACCTGAACGAGGGCCACGTTGTGGGCGGCCAACCATCCCGCAGTTTCCGCCCAGCGCTGCGGCTCCTCCTCTCTCCATGCCTGCACGGCTTGGGTGGGGATGACGATGTACGGGAGCCGGTCACGCATTACCGTTTCGATCAGGCCCGCCAAGTCGGCCCGTGAAGTTCGCAGAGCGCGCAAGAGCTCGTCGGTGGTCATGGTCCCTCCACGCGCGACAGCCTAACGTGTGGCGGTTACCGTAGCCTTTCGGCTCTGCGAAGAAACGGTGACGTCGCCGGAAGGCTAGGGAGGACCCTGTCCGGTGTCGCATACTGATGGCATGAGCAGCCGGGGCGTCGTCCACGCGGCGGGTGGAGTCATCTCCCGCCAGAGCAAACGAGGTCACTTCGAGGTGCTCCTCATCCATCGGCCGCGTCGACAGGACTGGACCTTCCCCAAGGGAAAGCTGGAGGCGGGGGAAACGCACGAAGCGTGCGCGCTACGCGAGGTCGAGGAAGAGACGGCGCTGCGCTGCCTGCTGGGCCGAGAGCTCGCCACCACCTCTCACCGGGACGGCAAGGGCCGGCTCAAGATCGTCCGCTACTGGATGATGGATCCCGGCGAAGGCGTGGCCGAGCCCCGCAACGAGGTCGACGAGGTCCGCTGGCTCTCTCTCGAGGACGCCGCGCAGCTCCTCACCTACCCGCGCGACCGTGAGCTCCTCATCGCGTTCTCCGGTCAGGTGGCTAGCTCGCGTTGACGAAGTCGACGAGCTGACGGAGGCGAGAGAACCCGCTCCGGTTGAAGGGAAGCACGAGGCGCGGGAGGTCGGGAAACTCTCCGCGCTCGCCGGGGAGCGGGCCGGGTACCTGCTCGGCCGGCCCCTTCAAGATGTCGGAGAAGCGGAGCGAGATCTCGGCGACGATCGCGGGCGCGAGAGGTCGACGCAGGCGGATGGCGAAGCTGTCGCCCACGTAGCGGTGCGAGTGAAAGACCCGGTAGAAGCGCTCGATCTCCCCCGCCGCCTCCTCCGCGCTGTCCGTGACGCGGAAGAGCGATAGGTCCTCCCCCGAGACCATCCCCTGGTCGGCCATCTGCTCCTGGACGAACTCCATCCAGCGCCGCCAGAACCGGCCGCCGGGGGCATCGACGAGCACCACGGGCACCAGCTCCGACTTGCCCGTCTGGATGAGGGTCAGCGCCTCGAAGGCCTCGTCGCCTGTGCCGAAGCCTCCGGGAAAGAAGGCCATCGCCCAAGCCTCGCGGACGAGGAAAAGCTTGCGGGTGAAGAAATACTTGAACGATATGAGCTTCGGATCGTCGGCGATCCACGGGTTGGCGTCCTGCTCGAATGGCAGACGGATGTTCATGCCGAACGACCGCTCGCGCCCCGCTCCCTCCTGGGCGGCGCCCATGACCCCACTGCCCGCCCCCGTGATGACCATCCAGCCGTGGTCGGCCATGCGCCGGCCGAAGGAGCGCGCCTGCACGGAGACGGGATGGTCGGCCGGCGTGCGCGCCGAGCCGAAGACCGTCACCTTCGGTGTCTCGCGATAGGGAGCGAAGACCTTGAAGCCGTAGCGGAGCTCTTTCAGGGCGGCGCTGGCGATCTTGAGGTCGGCGACCGGCGCCCTGTCCTCGAAGGTCTTGAGGACGGTGGTCAGCATCTCGTCATGGAAGCGCCGGGTGTCTGCGGGCACCCGGAGGCCCTCGAGAAGGGCGGCGATCTGGCGATTGGCTTGCTCATCCTGGAGCTGGTAGCGCTTCTCTCTGCTCACAGGTCCAGCATACACCTCACGCTCTCAAGCGAGGGTATGCCGCACCATCTTCGCGTCGACGAGGTAAATGACCATTTCCGCGATATTGGTCGCGTGGTCGGCCACGCGCTCCATGAAGCGCGAGATGAGGATGAGCCGGATGGCGCGCGGGATGGTCTTGGGGTCTTCCATCATGAAGGTCAGGAGCTCCCGGAAGAGCTGCTCCTTGAGGGCATCGACATCGGCGTCCTCGGCGCACACCTTGCGGGCGAGCTCGGTGTCCCGCGCCACGAAGGCGTCCAGGCTCTCCTTGACCATGTGCTGGGCCTTCTCGGCCATGCGGGGCAGGTCGATATAGGGCTTGAGCTGGGGCTCCCGGTTCAGCTCGAGCACGCGCTGGGCGATGTTGACGGCCTGGTCGCCGATCCGCTCGAGGTCGGTCACGATCTTCATGGCCGTGGTGATGAAGCGCAAATCTCCCGCCGCGGGCTGATGCAGGGCGAGGAGGCTGACGCAGGTCTCGTCCACCTCGACATCGTAGGCGTTGACCTGCTGGTCCCGGTCGATCACCTCCTGGGCGAGGACGTCGTCCCGTTCGAGCAAGGCGCGCATCACGCGGCGGATCTGGTCCTCGACCAGCCCACCCATGGCGAGCATCGTCTGCTTGAGAGCCTCCAGCTCTTCGTGGAAGTGCTTTGCATGGCGGCCGCCCGATTTGGGCGATGCCGGTGGAGCGGTCTCCGAGGTGCGCCGCCGTGTCGCCATCGCCGCGTGGGCCTCCCCCATGGCTCGTGTCGTCATGGCGGAAGTGTCGCCGCGGCAGGTTACAGCCCGATGACGGCCCCGTAAATGTTGGGTGAAGTGGGCCGCCGACGGCCTCCCGGGCGACCGGGAACCGGGAGCTGCCCTGGCGCTCGGCCACCGCGTGCCCCAGGTGCCGGTAAGATCGCCCGGCGCGCCGTCGCCCTACCGCGTGAGCGGCTAGACCATTTCGGAGCGCGGCTCCTGCACCCAAGGAGCCTGCTGTCGTCCCTCGAGCATGCCCCAGTGGTAGGTGACGCACTCGTCGGCCGCGAAGCCGCGGGACAGGAGAAAGCCCCGTCGGCTCGATTCGCGCGTGCGCGCTACCGAGGCCTCAAGCCGCATCCAACCCCGCTCGGTCGCCAGTCCCTTGGCGTGCTGGACCATGCGGTCGCCGATGCCGCGGTCTCGCATGCCGCGCTTGACCACCAGCTCCTCGATGGTCCCGAGCCAACCCTGGAGCCTCAGAACGGGCCGGGATGACAGGGCGATCATGGCGACCACTCCGTCTCCCGATGCTCGGCCACGAGGACGGCGTAACGCGCATCGCCCAGGAGATCGTCTAGCACCCCGGTCAGCGCCTCGCGGCGCACGGGGTATCCGAGCTGCACGAGGAGATCGACCAGGTGGGGGAGATCGCCGGGCGCCGCCGGCCGCACGATCAATGTCGAGACCATGGCGGCACTCTGGGCCGCGCGCGTTTCGTGAGGATGACCCTTGCGTCAAATCTTGGTAACAACGCCCGTGACCGACCGGATCGAAGACGCCGATGCGATGGCTCGACTCATATCGGAACTGCCGATTTGACTCTCAGTCCCGGGCCTTTAGCATGTGGGGACTGGACTTGGAAGCTCAGTGTTCGAGAGTTCAGAGCCGGACTCAAGGAGAGGATTCATTCGATGGCCGCGCCGGCATCTGGCAGTACCGCGTGGCGCACCTTCGAGGTCATCACGCGTCTCGAGATACTCAAGCCCGCGGGCGTGACGCGGGCGTGGGTGCCCATGCCGCTCCTGCCGGACACCGATTACCACAAGAACCTGGACCAGGGCTGGACGGGCAACGCGGCGACCATGCGTGTGTATCGCGACGACAAGTACGGCGCGGGCATCTTCTACGCCGAGTGGCCGGCCACAGAAACGGCGCCCGTGGTCGAGGTGACCACGCGCTTCTCCACCCGCGACCGCGCCGTCGATCTTGCCGGGCCGGGCAATTCCTCCCCCGAGGACAAGGCGGTGCTGAAGAAGTATCTCTCGTCCACGAAGTTCATCGCCACCGACGGCATCGTGCGCAAGACGGCGCGCGAGATCACCAAGAGCGCGAGCACG
>QHSC01000348.1 GCA_003220345.1 Candidatus Rokuibacteriota bacterium
GCCCTGCCCTCGACCCGCGTGTTCGTGGCCAAGGCGGACCGTCGCGTGGTGGGAACCATGACGCTTATCGTCGATTCTCAGCTCGGCCTGCCCATGGACCAGATCTACGCCGACAATCTCGGAACGCTGCGAGGTGAGCGGCATCAACTCACGGAAGCCTCGGGTTTGGCCCTGGATCCGGAATGCAGGCGCTCCGGAGTCGCTGTCCTCATGCGGCTCATACGGCTCATCACCCTGTACGCGGCCGAAGTGCTGCGGTCGAGCGATATCTGCATCGCCGTCAACCCACGTCATGCGACGTTCTATCGGAAGGCCTTGTTTTTTCAGGATTTCGGAGCGATGAAGCAGTACGCCAAGGTCAATGGAGCGCCCGCGGTGGGGCTTCGGCTCGACTGTGACTTACTGCGATCGTTCGTCAGGGACCAGCGTGAAGGCCGCCCAGTCGCTAGCCAAGTCTACGGTTTCCTCTACCGCAAGGTGGAGGTGGACCGGGCATTGTCTCGGCTCATGCGGGACCGCACGCGAGTCTTTCAGCCCGAGCACTTCTCGTATTTCTTCTCAGAACACGAGGCGTGGACCACGGCCGCTCCGGAGGACAAAGCCTTTCTCATGGAGTCATACCAAAAGCTCGCCTCTTACGGAACCCAAAATGACGGGCCGATTGCCAATGCGATCGGCTATGCCCGCCGGATGGGATTGGCGCTGACATAGTGGGGGCACCCCTAAAGGGAGACACCGAAACTAGTGACAGTCTCCCTGAGCGTCGTTTACGGCATGCCGTTCCGGCCTTGCGACCACCGTCGCCTCGAAGTCGGCAGGCGCCAAATAGCTCAGCGCCGAGTGCAGCCGCTGGCGATTGTAGACCTCCTCGATGAACGTCCCCATCGAGCGGCGCGCGTCCGTGACATCATGGAACGCACGCCCGTCGACTTCCTCCCGCTTGAGGGTGCTCATGAAGCTCTCGGCCTTGGTGTTGTTGTACGGCGAGCCGATCCGGCTCATGCTGGGCTGGATCCCATGGGCGGCCAGCAGGGCGCTGTACTCCGCACACGCATACTGCACGCCGCGGTCGGAGTGATGGATCAACTGTGCCGGCCCCGGGCGGCGCGCGGCCAAGGCCATCTGGAACTTCCCGCACCCTCGATCCTCGGATGCGAGCAAATCAGCAGAATGAGAGATTGAAGACCATGAGGGATTCGTCACGTGTTTTTCGACGCGCTCGCCTTCGAACGCGGCAAGGCCCTCTTCGAACGCAAGGCGCGCTGCGCGGCGTGCCACGTTCCGCCGTCCACAAGGAACTCGGCAACAACCTCCACGCGCCCTCGGAGATCGGCGTGGACTCATTCCAGGCGGATCGTTCGCCGACCCACGCGTACCGCACGACCCCGCTCCGCGGTCTCTGGACGCACTAAAAGGGCGGCGGTGCGGCGGTCGAGGGAACCGCACATGGCCTGATGCTGGTGCGATCTGTAAGCGGCGATATTGTGGGACATAGCGATTTCCTTCAGGCCGTTCACAGCGACCGCGTCGAGAGCCGGCTCGTCCTTCACTTCAAGGACGGGAATGCTGATCCTGACCGAGGACGTCCCCGCCTTCGTGCGTTGCGACGGCCCCCTGTACCTCAAGGGACCCGTCTGGCGAATGGGGACGACGAGCGCCAGATGACGGGATAATCAGAGAGTAGGCGGCGGGAGTGTCCGTTCGATACCTTCGTGGCTCATCGAGGCTCCATCAGCGGCTCTTTGGCGAGTCTGGCCAACACGTCGCGCGATGCGCGGGCGTTGATCTGTGGCGCGAGGAGCTTCAAGACCGTCACCGGTAGCGCGCTCGTGAACTGGTATTGGCCGGCTGCCTTGCCCGCGACGGACGCGGTGATGATGCCGAAGTACCGGTCGCCAATGTAGAAGGCGAAGGCGGCCGTGCGGCTCACGGGGCGCGAGGAGATGAGCCGCCCGCGGCCCCCAAAGGTATCGAAGCGATTGTCACCCGAGCCGGTCTTGCCGCCGACCACGATGGGCTTACCTCCAGGCTCCTGGAAGGCACCGGCCACGCGGCGGGCCGTGCCGCTCTCGACCACCTCGGCCAGCACCCGACGTAGTGCCCGCGCCACGGGCACGGGCAGCACGCGCTCCCCTGAGCCCGGCGCGGGCTGGAAGACGGTGTGATACGGCGTGTCCGACGCGAAGCGGAGCCCCTGGATGGACAAGATGGGGCGACGAACGCCGTCACTGGCGATGATGCCCATGAGCTCGGCCAGCGCAGCGGGGCGATCGGCCGAGCTGCCGATGGCCGTGGCGTATGACGGCACGAGCTGCCCGAAGGGGAAGCCCAAGCGCCGCCAGTAGGGCGTCATGCGGGCGAAGGCGTCCTGCTCCATTTGGATCCGCACCCTGAGATCCTGCGGGTGGCGTTGGCGCTCCTGGAGCAGCCACCTCGAAGCGAGCCGCCGCGGCTCGCTGCTTCGCGCAACGAGCTCGTCCCACGTGACCGATGGAGTCCGGCTCATCTCGCCGGCGCACCACACCTCGAGCGGATGACGCGCGAGGAGGTAGCCGTAGTCGAGGAGGGTGAGCTTCGGATTGCCGTAGGCTCGCACGAGCTTCGCGGCGTCCTCGGTCGTCACCGGGTGGCCCAGCGCATCCGCCCACTGCTGGAGACCCTCGATGTCACCGCCCGGGTGCCAGGCGAAGAACACCATGGCCAGGTGGCGGGGCGAGCTCACGCGCTCGCCGAGGAGGCGCGTGAGCATGAGGCCGGACTCGAGCCCCTGGTACTTGGCATGGGCGCGCGCGAGGTACTGCCGCGACTCCTTGTCGGCCATCTCCTCGAGCATGCGGCGGCGGTCCGGATGGTCAGGATCCTCGAGTACGGCCTGCGTGTTGTAGGGCAGGCGCGCCTCGTGGAAGCGCACCAGGTCGCGCATCAGGCGGATGAAGACGAGATTGGTCGAGTGCGCTAGCGCTTCGTGCACTTGGAGCACGCGGCCGTTGTCGTCGGGATCGAAGTTCTCGAAGCTGTGCACCCCGCCCCCCGTGAAGAAGGCCTCGTAGGGGGTGGCGGGATACGTGCGGGCGAGCGCCTGGGCCAGGAAGGCTTCGAGATCCAGCGCAGGCGTCTTGCCCAGTGTCTCGGCGGCCCAGCGGGTCATGGGGTCGCGCGCCTCCGCGGTCCGCCGGCCCTGAGCGTCAGGGTCGAGACCCGCGAGTTCCTGATGCAGGCCCGCCACCACCTCGAGGTAGTGCGCGAGGGTGCGGAGCTTGGCCGTGCTGCCCAGCTCGAGCTTCATCCCCGAGTTGATGTCGAAGGGACGGTCGAGGTTGTCGGCCCGGACGCGCAGCAGGTTGGCCGACGGCGTCCGCTCGAAGAGGAGGAGGCTATAGACCACGCGCCGCGGGTCGCCGGTCAGGAGCAGGTGCGCGGCGCGGAGGCCGCGGGCGTCCACGAAGGCCTGGTCCCCGAGCTGACGGAAGAGCCGAGTGGCGCTCTCCTGCAGCGAGCCGTCGATGGTGCTCTCGATCTCGAGATGGAGGCGATCTATTTCGTAGCGGCTCCGTACGCCGAGGAGACGTCGCACCTCCTCCCGGATGGCGGTGGAGGCGCGGCGCTCGGCGAAGTCAATCGGCGGCTGGTCAACGCGTCCGCCGAAGCGCAGGGGGACGTCGCGGAGCGTGCGGTGGAACTCGCGATCGATCACTCCGGCCTTCAGGAGGAGATCGCCGTAGACGTCGATCCTCTTCTTCAGCAGCGTCTGGTCCTCCACCAGGTAGCGGGTGGGGGCGCGGACGGCGTAGAGGAGGGCCAGCACGTGCTTGTAGGCATCGGCCTTCGCGGTGCGCGCATTGGGAGCAGCGAGCGCTTCTTCCACGATATCGAGATCGAGGTCGAACCACGCGCGAAGCCCGTTGCCGAGCCCGTGCACCTCGCCGTAGCCCGGGGCGGCGGCGAGGGGCATCGTGTTCAAGTAATCGAGCACGATCTCGCGGCGGCTCACCGTGCTGTCGGGACCGTCGCGGTACGCTCGCAGACTCGCCGCCGCGAGCTGGCGCAGCTTATCGAGCGGCGAGGCGGTACGGCCGCTCGCCGAATGGCGGTACTTCTCGAGCTGCACAGCCAGGGTACTGCCGCCCTCGGAGCGGACGGGCAGCCCCATCCCGCGCGCCACGTAGAGGCCGCCCGCCTTGCCGAGCCGTCGCCAGTCGATGGCGGGATTGCTGCCGGGGTCTGTCGGGCTCGTGAGCTCGCGGTTCTCCAGGAACAGGAGCGTGCTCACGATCAGGGCCGGGATGTCCTCGAAGTCCGGGAAGAGCACGTCCCGCGGCCGAGCGTCGTAGAGCGACTCGCCCCTGAAGTCACGGACGACCAGCCCCGCCACGGCCGGCTCGCGATAGGGCGGCGTCACACCCCATCGCACGAAGCGGATCGTCCCCGCGCTCTGGCGCGCCTGCTCGGCCACCGTGTATCCGGCGGAAGCGAGCCGTCGGCTGAAATCGTCGAGTCGCGAATAGCCTCGCTGGGCGTCGAAGGGACCGCCGCGCGGGAAGGCGATGCTGGGGCTCAGTCCGGGCTCGATCGCGTACGAGAGGCTCGCCGCGTAGCGCGAGAGGAGCCAGGACTGGGTGGCCGACGTGCGGAGCTCGTGGTAGGCGACGGAGGTGAGGCCGCCTACGCAGAGGGCAACGACGACGGCCAGCTTGAGGCAGCGCGCAGGCCGACGAGGCGGGCCCTCCAGGCTCTGCGAAGAGACGACATCGTTCACACGCCTACCTGATCGTGAAGACGGGCGGCGCGTTGTCAAGCCAGATGGACGGGGCCACTTACGAAGCGGTGGTGGAGGCTGGTCTCTGGCGACGGACCTGTGACTCTAGCGACCAAGCTGTATGGCACGCGAGATGAGCGAACACGGGGCCATCGGGTCCAACCACCTCGCATTCGTTGCCCTCTTCAATGCGCTGCTCGCACACAACGCATTGCTGGCCGGTGGCTGGACCAGCCCAGCACTTCGGGTCGGGAAGGAGAAATAATCTCCCCTGCTCCACCTTATCCCAGACGAGGAAGCCTAAATCCTTGGGGGTCCGCTCGTTCATGGTATCGGCCAGGAGTTACGAGGTGGCGGTGTCGTTAGACTCTGCCGAGGGCCGCTCATCCGACTGACGCACCGCGATTGATTCGAGGAGCCACGCTCGGTAACACACCAGATGCACGTGAGCACGTCGCACCCCAATGACTTCTTGCGACGACTCGGCAGCGAAGATGGGCTTACTGCACACGACGCAGATGTCGCTCACACCTCTCCCGGTCCATGATCTGTCGTGTAGCAACGCGAGTAGCGTTCCCTTCGCAAATCGGTCACGCACGGTCTGACGGAGACCGGCAAGGTAGGTAGTCCCGTCGGTGCTATCCCGCTCGTAGGTCTGTGATTCCTCCCGCCAGATCGA
>QHSC01000429.1 GCA_003220345.1 Candidatus Rokuibacteriota bacterium
ATCCACCCCCCGAGGCCACGACCCGCCCCCGTGGAGACTCGGTCATGAACCTTCGTTCGCTGTCCCACCTCAGCAATCAGGAACTGCTACGCGATCTCGCCGCCATCGTCGCCCGGGATCGCGGCACAACCGCCGAGATGCTCGCGCACATCGCCGAGGTCGACGACCCCCGCCTCTACGCGCAGGAGGGCTTCCCGTCGATGTTCGCCTACTGCGTCCAGGTGCTGCACATGTCCGAGGACACGGCCTTCAAGCGCATCCGCGCCGCGCGCACGGCCCGGCAGTTCCCCGCGATCTTCGAGGCGGTGGCCGACGGCCGTCTGCATCTCAGTGCGGTGGTGGTGCTTGCGCCGTACCTCACGGAGGAGAACGCCACCGAGCTGCTGGCCGGCGCCACGCACAAGACCCGGGCCGAGATCGAGTGGCTGCTGGCGGAGCGCTTCCCACGGCCCGACCTGCCGGAGCGGATCGAGGCTCTGTCGGATTTGCCCGCGCCGAACCTATCCGCCGGACCGGCCGCGGGACATGTCAAGGAACTGCCAAAATCACTGGTTCCGGAACCAGTTGCCTCCTCCACTCCGCACGGGAAGGTAACCCCGCTCTCGGCCGAGCGGGTGGCGCTGCAGACCAGCATCGCGACCGCTGCGTACGAGAACCTGCGCTACGCCCAGGCTCTGCTCGGCCACCAGCTCAAGACGAGCGACATCGCAGAGGTGATCGAGCGCGCCTCCGAAGCGATCGTCCGCGAGGCCGAGAAGCAGAAGTTCTGCGCCACCTCACGGCAGGGCACGGGAAGACACGGCTCATCGGCCGATCCACGCCACATCCCGGCGGCGGTCAAGCGCGCGGTGTGGAAGCGCTCGAGACCATATGGAACGACGGGCTCGCGGTCGTAAGGTCGTGCCATCTCCGCGAAGAGAGGCCGACACCGGTGGCACGAGGCCACCCTCGATCGCGGGTTAGCGCCAGCGGCGCCAGAGCCGCATACGAAAGGAGCCCGTCGTGGGCACGCAGGGTATCACCTTCGTAGGGATGGACGCTCACAAGAAGGCGATCAACGTGGCGATGCTGTTGCCGGGTCAGCTGGAGCCGGTGGAGTGGCAGGTGGCCAATGAGCCGGCTGCGATCCGGCGGCTGGGCAAGAAGCTCGAGCGTGAGGCGCCTGGAGAAGTGCGGTGCTGCTACGAGGCGGGCCCCTGCGGCTACGTGCTGATGCGCCAGCTCGAGGCCGCGGGGGGTGTGGTCTGCGAGGTGGTGGCGCCCTCGCTGATCCCGGTCAAGCCGGGCGAGCGCATCAAGACCGACCGGCGGGATGCTCACAAGCTGGCGAGACTGCTGCGATCCGACGATCTCACCATGGTGCGCCCGCCCACGGCGGCCGACGAAGCGGTGCGCGACCTGTGCCGTTGCCGCGAGGACGCACGCCGGGATCTGCTGCGCACCCGTCATCGCCTGGCCTCCTTCCTGGTGCGCCGCGCATGCCTCTATACGCTCACCCGGCGTACGTGGGGGCAGCCCTATCGCGCGTGGCTTCAGGGCCTGACGTTCGAGCACGCACCCGACCAGGTGACGCTGGCGGACTACGTCACCGGGATCGAGCAGATCGAGCAGCGGGTGGGAAGCCTCGATCAGCAGCTGGCCGCCCTCGCCGAGCAGGCCCCCTACCGGGAACCGGTCGCGTGGCTGCGCTGCTTTCGTGGGATCGATACGGGGACCGCGATCGCCCTGGTCTCCGAGCTCCACGACTTTCGTCGCTTCGAGACGGCGCGCGCCTTGATGGCCTACCTGGGCCTAGTCCCGAGCGAGTACTCGAGCGGCGAGCAACGACGGCAGGGGTCCATCACCAAGGCCGGCAACACTCATGTGCGCCGTCTGCTGATCGAGGCCGCGTGGCACTATCGGCACCGCCCGCATGTCGGCGTGGGGCTGCGCCAGCGCCGCCAGGGCCAGCCCAGCGCCATCATCGCGATCGCGGATCGCGCCCAGCATCGTCTCTACCATCGCTTCCACAAGCTGATGAATCGGGGCAAGCCCTCCCCCAAGGTGGTGGTGGCGATCGCGCGGGAGCTGGTCGGCTTCGTATGGGCGGCACTCTATCCCGCTGCGTCGGGGGCGTCCGCCCGCTAGCGTCGTAAGCGCTCCATCGGAGGAGTCAGAGTCGGCGGATGGTGGCAGGCACGATCCAGGGGATCCGCGTTTCGTATTCTGCGACAGGAAAGCACCCCGGACTCGCGACTAGAGACGGCGGCGCCCCGCGACGGAGCACGGTCATGCGGCTAGGCACCGGGCAACCGGAGCAACCCGCGAATAGCAGAGTGATTCGTCGTCGAAGCTCCCAGCCTCATCCGCCGTCTCCAACTCCTCCGCGAGCAGCACCCGGAAGCCGGCACCACAACAAAGGGGTGCCTTGACGAGAGGTCGTTCCA
>QHSC01000349.1 GCA_003220345.1 Candidatus Rokuibacteriota bacterium
AAGGTGACCTTGTTCTGCTTCTCCGAGATCAGCCGCGCGCGCGCCTTCCCGAAGGACAGGGCCTTGGCGCCCCCTCCCTGCATCTGGCGCATGAAGAAGATCCACACGCCGATGAAGAGCAGCATGGGCACCCACTGGAGCACGTAGGCGTACCAGGGGTTGTTGTCCTCGGGCTCCACGGCGATCTTGACGCCCTTGTCCTTGAGGGCCTTGATCAGATCGGGATAGTCGGCCGTGAAGGTGCGGAAGGAGTTGCCGTCCGCGAGCTTGCCGCTGACGGACTTGCCGCGAATGAGGACTTCCTTGACCTCGCCCGCCTCCACGCGCTTGAGAAAATCGGAGAAGACCATCTTGTCGCGCGAGGGCTGGCTGGCCTGAAAGACGTTGAAAAGGACGATGACGATGAGCCCGATCACCATCCAGAGGGCGAGATTCTTATAGAACGGCGAATTCATCGTGCCCCGAAGTATATCATAGCGCTCAATCGGATTTGGGCGCCCCGCCCGACCTGAATCGAGCCCTGAAACGCCGCTTATCCGTCCTCGAGAGCGTAGATTTCGGGCAGGTTCCTATACAGGCCGTCGACGTCGAAGCCATAGCCGACCACGAAGCGGTCCGGAATGACGAAGCCCACGTAGTCGAGCGGGACGTCGACCTGGCGACGTTCGACCTTGTCGAGCAGGGTGCAGACCTGAAGGCTCCGCGGATCCCGCGTCTCGAGGTTGCGGCGAAGATAGTCCGCGGTCCGGCCCGAGTCGACCACGTCCTCGACGAGGATGACGTTGCGGCCCTCGATGGAGATGGAGAGATCGGCGGTGAGGCGCACCACCCCCGACGACCGGGTCGCCGAGCCGTAGGAGGAGACTCCCACGAAATCGACGGCCACGGGAACGGGGATGGCCCGGATGAGATCGGCCATGAAGATGGCCGCGCCCTTGAGCACCCCTACGAGGAGCGGCGGGCGCTGGCCATGCTCACGCCCGATGGCCCGGCCGAGATCCACCACCCGGGCGGCGATCTCGCCGCGGGAGACGAGCACCCGACCCGGGCGCGCCATGCAGCTACTTGGGCGCGACGAAGGCGGCCACCGAGCGCTCGGCGCGCATCCGGTCGGCCATGCGCTGAGCCTCGGCCTTGTTCTTGAACGTGCCCACGCGCACTCTGAAGCGGATCTGTCCGTCTTCGCCCGACGCTTGCGTGACGTAGGCGTCGAACCCTGCCTGGTGGAGCTGCTTCTCCAGGCCATCGGCCTGCGCGCGAGTCCTGAAGGCGCCCGCCTGGACCGACCAGGGCCCCGACGCTTCGGCTGTCGGCCGAGCCGCGTCCGCTCCGGCCTTGGCCTCCGGCGGGACGGGTTTCTCGATGAGGGTCTCGTCATGGCCCGTGGAGCGACTCGGCGGTGGGGGCGACGCGACGGGCTCGGCTCTCGGGATCGCAGGCTCCGCCGCGGGCCTGGTCTTGTCCGCGTTGCGCTGCGAGGCGTCGGCGGAGCCCCGGCCCAGAGGCGCGGTCAGCGTCTGGTAGAACGTGAGCTTTTGATCGACGGAGGGCACGGGCTCCACGTCGGCGCTGGACAGCCCGCCGCGCTTGCCGGGCGGGATGGTTTTCCTCGCGCCTGCCTCCGGGCTCGCCGTCATGGCGACGGGACGGCTCCACTGTCGGCCCACGAGCACGCCGAGGGCGAACGTCAGGCCCATGATGAGGGCGCTCGCGGTCAACAGGGCGATCCACTGCGCCCGCCCCGGCCTGCCCCTCCCCCGCCCTCTCGCCACGGGCCTCATGCGAGTTACATGCTCTCCGGCGCGGACACGCCGAGCAGGTCGAGCCCGTTGCGCACCACCTGTCCCACCGCGGCCGCGAGGCCGAGACGCGCCAGGGTCAGCGCCCGGTCGTCCGTGATCACGCGGTGGGCCTTGTAGTACGGGTGATAGAGGCCGGCGAGCTCCGTCAGGTAGTACGCCACGCGGTGGGGCTCGCGGGCCTGCGCGGCTCCCGCGACGAGGCTCGGATACTGCAGGAGCCGCTTGATGAGCCGCTGCTCTTCCGCGAGGCGGAGCGGCCGGAAGTCGACCTGATCCCAGGAAGGGATCGCGAGCTTCTGCTCGGCCGCGGTGCGGAAAAGGCTCGAGACGCGCGCGTGGGCGTACTGGACGTAGAAGACCGGATTGTCGGCCGACTGCCGGGTGGCCACGGCGAGATCGAAGTCGAGCGGGCTGTCGTGGCGGCGCGTGAGGAAGGTGAAGCGCGCGGCGTCCCGCCCCACCTCCTCGAGCAGCTCTTCCATCAAGACGAATTCGCCGCGGCGCTTGGACATGCGCACTGGCTCGCCGTCGCGCAGGAGGGTGACGAGCTGGACGACGAGGACGTCGAAGCTCTCCGGCGGATGGCCGAGCGCCTTCATGGCCGCCTTGATCCGCGAGACGTAGCCGTGGTGGTCGGGGCCGATCAAGTCCACCACGAGATCGGACTGACCGAACTTGACGAAGTGATGGAATCCCACGTCGACGCCGAAGTACGTCAGCTCACCGTCGGACTTCCTCAGCACGCGGTCCTTGTCGTCGCCGAAGGCGGTGGAGCGGAACCAGAGAGCGCCGTCCTGCTCGTAGGTATGGCCGGCGGCGGTGAGGGCGGCGATGGCCCGCTCGGGAAGACCGGCATCCCGCACGTGGCCCTGCTCGTGCGTCCAGCTCTCGAAGCGCGTGCCATAGGATTCGAGCACCTGGCGCTGCCCCGCCACCATGCTGTCCACGGCCTTGCGCCCGAGGAGCTCGACGCGCTCGCCCTCGGGCCGCGTGGCGAGCGCGCGCATGGCCGCGGCGTCGGTGGCGAGCCACTCCTTGACGAGATCCACGAGGTATTCGCCCGGATAGGCGTTCTCCGGCAGCTCGGCCGTCTCTCCGAGAACCTGGCGCAGCCGTACGTCCACGGAGCGGGCGAGGGCCTCGAACTGATTGCCGGCGTCGTTGACGTAGAACTGGCACTCGACGGCCATGCCCTGCGAGCGCAGGATGCGCGCGAGGGCATCACCGACCGCGGCCGCGCGGGCGTTGACGATGACGAGGGGACCGGTGGGATTGGCGGAGACGAACTCGAGGAGGACGCGACGGCGCGGCGCGCTCATCGTGGTGCCGTACCGCGCGCCCGCAGCCAGGATCTCCTCGAGGGCCCCTGCGCACCAGTCCGCGGCAAGCGACACGTTCAGGAACCCCGGGCCCGCCACCTCGAGCGTCGAGACCATCGGGCTCACGGGGAAATTCTTTCTGATCGCCTCGGCGATCTCGCGCGGCGCCTTGCGGGCCGGGCGAGCCAGGGCAAGGGCGACGTTGGTGGCATAGTCGCCGTGGCTTTCTTCCCGAGGCATTTCCCAGAGCACGTCGTCAGGCACCGGCAGCCCCGCTTTGCCCAAGGCCTCTCTGAGCAGCGTCGACAAGAGTTCCGTGATTGAGTTCTGCATTCCGGGCCCGTTAAGATACGAATCGCCGCACGTGGCGGCGCCGATTCATCCTACAACGCGGGTCCAGCCGGGCGGCCAGAAATTAGGCGGCGGAAAGCGTCACGAGACGCTGGAGAGCCCCAACAGGCGGTAGACCGCGCCGATGTCGAGGGCCTCCCGCAGGGTATGCGCCAGGCGATCGTACCCAGCCTCCCGCAGGGCGCGATGATCGCGCGCCCCCGTCGCCGCTGCCGGACGCGCGCCTGCCCACTCGAGAACGCGACGCCGCACGAGACCTTCCTCGAGGAGGCCGTGGAGATAGGTCCCGCGCACGCGCCCGTCGGCCGACACCGCTCCTTCCGACGCGCCGTCTCCGCGAACGCAGAAGGGCGCGAGATCACCCTCGACGCGCGTGGTGCCCGCGTGGATCTCGTAGGCCTCGAAGTCCGGTCCATCGGGGAGGAGGCGGGCCTTAACGCGCTGCGTGACCTTGGCCGGCTCGAGCGTCGTGCGGAGCGGCAGCAGGGCGAGCCCCGCCTCCGCGCCGCCGCTCTCCACGCCGTGAGGATCCTCCACCATCCGCCCCAGCATCTGATAGCCGCCGCAGATGCCGAGGAGCGCGCCACCCCGCCGGACATGCGCGACAAGCGCTTCGTCGATGCCGCGCGACTTGAGCCAGCGCAGATCCGCGATGGTGTCCTTCGAGCCCGGGAGGACGACGAGGGCGGCCCCGGCGAGATCGCGGGAGCTTCCGGCGTAGACCACGCGCACACCCTGCTCGGACTCGAGCGGCGCGAAGTCGGTGAAGTTGGCGATGTGCGGCAGCTTGACGATGGCCACGGTGGGGGCCGATGATGGCCCGGAGGCCGGTGGGAAAGACGGCCCGTCCAGCGCGACGGAATCCTCTTCCGGCAGCGAGAGGTCGTGGATATACGGGACGACACCGAGGACAGGCCGGTGGGCCCGCCGCTCGAGGTCGCGCAAGGCGGAAGCCAGCAGTCTGGCGTCGCCGCGGAACTTGTTGATGACGAAGCCGGCCACGCGGCGACGGTGAAGAGGCTCGAGGATGGCCATGGTGCCCACGAGGCTCGCGAAGACCCCGCCCCGATCGATATCGCCCACCAGGAGCACGGGCGCCTTCGCCATGGCCGCCACGCGCATGTTGGCGAGGTCGCGGCGCATGAGATTGGGCTCGGCGGGGCTGCCCGCGCCCTCGATGACGACGACGTCGGCCTCCCGCGCGACCGCCGCATAGCTCGAGCGCACGGCAGGCCAGAGCCGCGCGGCCTCGCGGTAATACTCCCGCGCAGGCATGTCTCTCATCGCCTTGCCGAGCAGCACGACCTGGCTCACCGCATCCGCGCGAGGCTTGAGGAGAATCGGATTCATCTCGACGCGCGCGGCCACCCCGGCCGCCTCGGCCTGCATGGCCTGCGCCCAGCCCATCTCGCCGCCATCGGGAGCGACGTGGGCATTGAGCGACATGTTCTGCGACTTGAAGGGCGCGACGCGAAAACCGTCCTGGGCGAGGAGCCGACACAGGCCGGCCACGAGAATGGTCTTGCCCACGTGCGAGCTCGTGCCCTGGAGCATGATGGCGCGGGCCGACCGGGTCATCTCAGGGTAGCCATTGCAGCAGCAGGAGGCTCACGCACAGGCACGCGCCGGCGGCGCCCGCGAAGACGCGGACGGCGCGGTCCATGGCCGCGACATCGGGAGGTGGGCCGTCGCCCAGCCGGTAGTGCCCGCGCTTCTCGAGGGTGACGCCGAGGGCGCCCGCCATGGCGGCCATGGTCCTCCCCGCGTTGGGACTCGCGGTCAGGCCGCCGTCTCGCTGCATCGTCCGCCACGCCCTTCTCGCGGACTCGTGGCCGAGCCAGGCGCCGAGGCAGAGGGCCAGCGCGCCGAGACGCGCGGGAACCCAGTTGAGCACGTCATCCAGACGCGCGGAGGCGCCGCCCAGCTGCTCGAGCAGCCCTTCGCGATAGCCGATCATGGCATCGGCCGTGTTGACAGCGCGGTAGAGCCACGCCCCGGGCAATCCCGCCGCGAGGTAGAAGCAGAGCGGCGCCACCCAGCTGTCGGTGAGATTCTCCGCGAGGGACTCGACGGCGGCGCCGGCCGTGGCGCCGGCATCGAGATCGCCGGTCCGACGGCTGACCAGGTGGACACCCGCGGCCCGCCGGGCGACGGCCAGCGCGCCCTCCGCGAGCGCATCGCGAACCTGCCACACGGCGGACACCAGGCCACGGATGGAAAATGCGCACTTGAGCAGCCACGCCTGGACGCAGAGGGCGAGCGGCCACCAGAGGAGACCCGCGAGCGCTTGGAGAATGAGCGCTCCCATGATCGCCACGACGCCGACCACGACGATGAGGAAGACCCCGTACACGGCCAGGATC
>QHSC01000027.1 GCA_003220345.1 Candidatus Rokuibacteriota bacterium
CACTCCTGCCGACTATTTCGGCCCGACCTCCGGCTACGGACGCGTGTTCACCTCGCTGCGCGAGATGGCGCCGGGCAAGCCACTCTCCGTCGGCGTGCTCGGTCTGGGCGCCGGCGTCATCGGCGCGTGGATGAAGCCGGGTGACCGGCTGGTCTTCTACGAGATCAGCCCGCGCGTCGTCGACATCGCGCGGCGCGAGTTCACCTTTCTCGCCGACACCCCGGCGCGCATTGAAGTGATCCTGGGCGACGGCCGCCTCTCCCTCGAACGCGAGCCGCCGCGGGGCTACGATGTGCTTGGCATCGACGCCTTCTCCGGCGACTCCATTCCGATGCATCTCGTGACGCGCGAAGCGATGGCGCTGTACGTGAAGCACATCAAGCCCGACGGCATCATCGTGTTCCAGGCGACAAATCGCTTCATCGACCTCCTTCCCGTCGTGAAGCGGCTCGCCGCCGAGTTCGGCTTGGGGGCGGTCCTTGTCGCCGACCGGCCCGATGAGAGCGAAGGCCCGGCGTACTGGTACTCCTCGACCGACCAGATCATCGTCACCCGCAACGCCCGGCTCCTCGCCTGGCCCCGTCTCGACGAAGCCGCCGAGGAGATCGAGGATCGCCCCGGTCTGCCGACCTTCACCGACGCGCACCACAACCTGCTGCGGATCTTGAAGTAGGATTGGCCGAGCTAGGGAGCTTCACAGTCTCGGCCCGAGACTCGAATCAGCCATGACCACAGAGCATGTGTGTCCGAACTGTCGCGGCAAGACGATCACGCGCAGCCTGCCGAAAAACATTCGAGATCGTCTGATGCTGAAGTTAACCGGCAAACGCCCCTACCGATGTCTCGATTGCAACCATCGCTTTTACGATCGTCCACTCTCCAAGCAATAGCGCTGCTCTACTGGATCACCTCGTCCGCCCGCTGGAGGAGCGCCTTGGGGACCGTCAGGCCGAGGGCCTTGGCGGTCTTGAGGTTGATGACCAGCTCGTAATGGCTCGGCGACTCCACGGGAAGCGTGGCCGGGCTGGCGCCGCGGAGAATCTTGTCGACATAGACGGCGGCACGGCGAAACTGCTCGGTCAGGGGCGCGGAGTAGGACATGAGGCCCCCCGCCTCCGTGAACTCCCGGAGCGAGTACATGCCCGGCAGCCGACGCTCGAGGGCCAGCTCGGTGACGCGCTGCCGCTCCGTGAACAGGAAGGTGTCTCCCGGCACGAGCACGGCGTCAACGTGGTCCCGGGCCATGGCCGCGAAGGTGCGCCCGAGATCGTCGCGGTTGCGCACCTCGATGAACTGGACGCGCAGCTCGAGGGCACGCCCGGTGGTCTCGTACTCGCCCAGCTCCACCGTGGTCGTCGGGCTGTGCAGCACCACCACCAGAGGCCGAGAGCCCTTGGTGAGCAGCTCCTTGAGAAGCTGGAGCTGCTTGGCGCGGATCTCGGGGGTGAGCTGCTGGCTGAGCCCGGTGACGTTGCCCCCGGGCCGGGCCAAGCTGGCGACGAGGCCCGCCTTGACCGGGTCCGCGGCATTGACCATGACGATCGGGATCGTCTTCGTCGCCCGCTGGGCCGCGAGCGCCGCCGCCTGGGAGGAGGCGACGATCACATCGACCGGGTGGCGCACCAGCTCGGCGCCCAGCTCGGCAAGGCGCTCGCGCTGGCCTTCGGCCCAGCGGTACTCGAAGAGGACGTTCTTGCCCTCGGTGTGACCCAGCTCCCGTAGCCCGTCCACAACCGCCGCGGCGATATGTGACGCCACCGAGCGGCTGGTAGTCATCAACAGCCCGACGGTGCGAACTTTCGTGCGCGTCTGCGCGAAGGCGGCGGTCGGCCATGGCACGGCGGCGCCCGCCGACACCGACACCAACATGAACGCGCGCCTGTCCATCATCCGGTCACCGGAGATGTAGGCATGGCGGGAGTCTAGCAAACCCGATCGTGCAGCGGGGAGCGTGCTGCGGTGAAGCTAGTCGCGGCCCTGCGTGACGGCCTGGGTCTCCGCGGCCTGCTTCTCCTCTTCCGCGTCGCGGCCGTCGCGACCCATCACCCAGTTCGGACTCGCTCCAAGCTGGACCGCCCATGGCACGGTCGCCGCCACGGCGGGGCGGGGCGCGTCGAGAGGATCGCCCCGAAACCTGTCCGCATCCGGCACGCTCACCGCGGCGACGGGGCGGGGCACGTCGACCGGCTCGGGCCGGCGCTTCGGGGGTTCCGGGACGGCCACCACCACGGCCGGCACGCGCATCTCCGGGGCATCGCTCCGCACCTTCTGCCCCTCCGGCACGGCCACCGCGGTCATGGCGGGCGCGCGGGCCTCGAGGGCCTCGCCGCGCATCTTCGCGATCAGCTCCGCATAGGAGTAGTCGCGCAGGATGCGGTTGAACTGGGCGCGATAGTTCGCGATCAGGCTGACGCCGTCAATGATGACGTCCTGCACCTTCCATCGGTCGCCGCGTCGCACCAGCCGGTAGTCGACAGGCAGCTGGTTCCCTGTCCGGCTCAGGAGGGTGGTGGAGACGTTTGCCGAATCGTCGACGATCGCTTCGCCCAGGAACTGGATCCGCACCCCGCCGGAGACGCTGGCATTGGTGACGATGGCCGCGACGAAGCCCTTTTCGAGCACGCCGGCAAAGAGCCCCACGAAATCGTCCTGATCCCCGGGCGGCCGCGAGCTCCAGACGGGCCCCAGGGCGAGCGCGGAGGCCGCCCGGAACTCGATCACGTCATTGACGAGCTCGCGAACGGCCTGGCGCGGCTCGTCCAGCCCGCGCGTGGGGTCCACGGTCCGCATGATGGCATTGGCGCGCTCGAAGAAGACCTCCAGGGCTGCGGTGGGCGATCCCGGCGACGCCGCGCCGGCGGGCTGAGCGCAGAGCAGGCCAAGCCCCAGAACCAAAACGAGGCTCCGCCGGAAGCTAGATCGAGTCATCGCGAGCCTAGGAGGGAAGGTGGGTGAGAGAACGATCGGCGCATGGGAGGGCGACCACGGCCCTAGCGGAGCGTGCCGCCGGGACAGTGCAGCGTGGTCCGGTGCTCTTCCCCGATCGTTATGTTCGTCGTGGAGCAGAAGGGGCTGGTCGGTCTGCCATATTCGCCCGCGTCTCCGGGCTTGCCGTATTCTTCGTTCTGCAGCGTCCCGTTCGTGGTCGAGCCCGTGGTGGGCGTGGTGATCCCCGGCACGGGCTTGCCGCCCTGGGATCTGTCGAGCCTGTTGCTCTGATCGGGGCTCGTCGTGCCCGTGTTCACCGGCTGCGACCTTTCGCGAATCTTGCCCGAGGTGAAGCTCCCTCCGCTGTCATTTGCCTTGAAGTCGATGCCACCAACATTGACCTGAGTCGTCGGGCCGCCCGAGGATGCGGAGGGGAAAGCGGCGAGGAGCCCCACGACAAGGGCCGAGGCGAACAGCAGGTTCCTCACAGGTGTCTGTCTCATTGACGGAAAGACTTCCCCGGAGCGGGAAGAGCACGTGGCATGCCATGGAACAGACGCGTGCCATGTCAAGGAGATAGGCAGCCCCCGCTCCATCCCTTCCCAGAGGGTGTTCAGTTCTCCGACAGTCCCGGCCGAGGGGTTACCACCCAGGTGCCGTTCCCTGGTCCTCGCCGACACCGGCCTGCCGAGTGTCGAATACACCCGAGGCTAACGCCGCGCGGAGTGGCGAGGACAGCCTCGATCCGGTTCGACTAAGATAGCCGCTCGTATGCCCACAGACAGCGTGGCCGGGAGCGCCCTGACCCGACGGTCCAGTCTCAAGGGTGACATCTCCGGGGGCATCACGGCCGGGGTGCTCACCATTCCGGTGAGCATCGGCTACGGCCTCCTCGCGCTTCAGCCGCTGGGCGAGGGTTACCTCTCGTACGGAATCGTGGCCGGGCTGATGAGCGCCATCGTCGTCCTCCTCGCCTGCGCGCTCCTCGGCGGCTCGGCCGGGCTCATCTACACGCCGCGAAGCGTCGTGACGCTGGTGATGGCCGCCGTGGTCCTCGAGGGCGTGGCTCGCGGCCCCGCCGCGATCGCGGCGCACGGCGATGTCGGGCGCACCCTCAGCCTCGTCTTCTTCGTGGTCCTGATGGCGGGGCTCTTCCAGGCGCTCGTCGGCGCCGTACGCATCGGGCGCCTCATTCGTTACATTCCCTCGCCGGTCATGTCGGGATTCCAGAACGCCGCGGCCGTTCTGATCATGCTCTCCCAGGTGGACGCGCTGCTCGGATTTCGCCGGCGCGTGCCCCTGAGCGCAGTCGCCGCCAATCTGTCCGCGGTGCAGCCACTGACCCTTGCCGTCGGCATCGTCACCTGCCTGGCCATGTGGTACGCCCCGCGCCTCGCGAAGAGCGTTCCGCCGGCCCTTTTCGGGCTCTTCATCGGAACCGGCGCGTACTACGCGCTCTCGGCCGCCGGATATCGCGCCTCGCTCGGGCCCATCATCGGGCCCCTGCCATCGACGCTGCCGGTGCCCCGCTATCTTCCGGGCTTGGGCAGTCTTCTGCTTGAACGCGAGCTATGGCCCGTACTCCTCACCCTCAGCGTCGGCGCCTTAGGTCTGGCCCTCGTCTCATCGCTG
The DNA here is from genome assembly GCA_003220345.1 of Candidatus Rokuibacteriota bacterium. GTDB lineage: Bacteria > Methylomirabilota > Methylomirabilia > Rokubacteriales > CSP1-6 > AR37. The sequence goes on from QHSC01000027.1 coordinate 4,561, forward strand.
GATGTTCTCCTCTGTGCGCGGGTCATCGACGGAGTGACCGGCGAGCGATCCAGCGGCCCTCACGAGCTCGTGAGAATCGGCCTGGGCAACGTCGCCGCGGCCTGCTTCGGCGGGATTCCGAGCGGCATGAACCTGGGCGCGAGCTCCGCCAACCATCGCGCAGGAGGACGGACGCGCCTGGCGGCGGTGGTCGCGGCCGCGGTGATCCTCCTCGCGGTGCTCTTGCTGAGGCCCGCCATCGCTGCGCTGCCACGGGCGGTGGTGGCGGGCATGCTCGTCGTCGTGGGCCTTCAGCTCTTCGACCGGTCGAGCTTCCAGCTCGTGACCCAGGCGATCGGCGGGGAGCTCCTCCACTGGCGCGTGATGGTCCTGGACCTTCTCGTGGTCATCCTGGTCGCCGGGACCATCCTCGTCTTCGATCCCGTGGTCGGCGTGGGCATGGGAGTGGCGCTCGCTGTCCTCTTCTTCCTCATCCGGATGAGCAAGTCGGTGGTGCGGCGCACGTATCACGGCGATGTCGTCCGTTCCCGGAAGGCGCGCGACCCGAAGCTGATGGAGCTGCTCGGCGCGCACGGGCGGCAGATCGTGGTCTTCGAGCTGGAAGGGCCCATCTTCTTCGGCACCGCAGAGGACCTGGCCACCCGGGCGGAAGATCCTGCGGCGGGAAATGGCTGCTGCGTCGTCCTGGACTTCAAGCGCGTCAACGAGCTGGACAGCACGGGCGCGCGTATCCTCGTCCAGATCAACGACCGGCTGAAGAAACGGGGTGGGTGCCTGCTCCTCAGCCACGCGCACGACAACGCCCTGGTGTCCGCAGTCCTTCGCGACCTGGGCGTGACGGGCACCTTGGGTGCCCACGCGTCGTTCTCGGACACAGACGCCGCGCTCGAGTTCGCCGAGGACCGGCTCCTCCTGGCTCATGCCCCTGGCCATGCGCTCGACGCCGAGATGCCGGTGGATCGACTGAGCGTCTTTGACGGATTGAGCGAGGAGGAAGTGGCGATCGTGCGCGCCCTCCTCGTTCGCCGCGCGTATGCCAAAAACGAAACCCTCATCCAGGAAGGCAGTCGCGATCGCGACCTCTTCCTGATGTCGCGCGGCGTGGCCAGCGTCAAGGTCGGGCGCCCCGGCCAGAGCGGGCAGCGCCGGCTCGCGTCCTTCTCCTCGGGGACCGTCTTCGGGGAAGTGGCGCTGCTGGACCAGCAGCCCCGGTCGGCCACTGTCACCGCCGACGAGGACGTGGTCTGCTACGTCCTCTCCGAGGACGCCTTCCGCGCGCTGGTCAGGGATCACCACGCCATCGCGATCAAGCTGTTGACCAGCCTCGGGAGCGAGCTGAGCCGCCGGCTGCGCCGGGCGAACGCGATGATCTCCGAGCTGGAAGGCTGATCAGGTAGACTGGTTTCATGTGTGGGCGCTACACGCAGACCGCGGCCTTCGACGAGCTGGCCCTCCGCTTCGGCATCACCGTGGAGGAGGTCCCGGACGAGGACCTGACCTCCCGCTACAACGTGGCGCCCTCGCAGCCCGTCCCCATCGTCGTCGCCGACGAGGGCGGGCGACGCCTCGTGATGGCGCGATGGGGATTCCATCCCGGCTGGATGAAGTCCAGCAAGCTCGCGCCCATCAATGCCAAGGCGGAGACGGTGGCCACGAGCGGCATGTTCCAGGCGGCCGTCGAGCGCGGCCGGTGTCTCGTCCCCGCTTCCGGCTTCTACGAATGGAAGCCCGTGCCGGGCCGGAAGCGCAAGCAGCCCTTCCACGTCAAGCTCAGGGGCGGGGTGCTCTTCGGCTTCGCCGGGCTCTGGACGCCTCCCGATCCTCGGACGGGAGCCCCGCCGACCTGCGCGATCATCACGACCACGGCGAACGACTTGCTGGCCCAGATCCACGATCGGATGCCCGTGATCCTGGACCCGGACGCCGAAGCGCGCTGGCTCGACCCGCGGGTGACCGACCCCGCGCGCGTATTGCCGTGCCTGCGCCCGCTGCCCGCGGAGGGGATGGAAGCCTATCCCGTCTCCACGCTGGTCTCCTCGCCCGACAACGAGGGAGCGCAGCTCGTCGAGCCCGTCGCGGTGTAGGGTCACCGCCACCAGCCCATGAGCGACACCGATCTGCCGGAGCACGTCAGGCTCAACCGGGCACACTGGGACCAGCTCAGCGTGGAGTATGCCGGTCGCGGCCGCCGCGCCTGGGCCAGCGACGATGCCACGTGGGGTATCTGGAGCGTGCCCGAGCGTGACCTCCAGGTCGTGCCGGACGTGGCCGGCAAGGACGTCATCGAGCTGGGCTGTGGCACCGCGTACTGGTCGGCCTGGCTCGCGCGGCGGGGCGCTCGCATGGTGGGCATCGACAACTCGACCAAGCAGCTCGAGACGGCCCGAGGGCTCCAGCGAGAGCACGGTCTCAGCTTCCCGCTCCTGCACGGCAACGCCGAGGAGGTCCCGCTGCCCAACGCGAGCTTCGATCTCGCCATCTCCGAGTACGGCGCGAGCATATGGTGCGATCCCTACCGCTGGATCCCCGAGGCCGTGCGGCTCCTGCGGCCCGGTGGCCATCTGGTCTTCCTGAAGAACGGCACCCTCTTCACTCTCTGCGCCCCGGACAGCGAAGATCCTGCCTCGGACCGTCTGGTCCGAGACTACTTCGGGCTGCATCGCCTGGAGTGGTCCGACAGCGCGTCAGTGGAATTCACCCTGCCGATAGGCCAGTGGATACGGCTCTTCCGCTCCAATGGCCTCGAGATCCTTGATCTTGTCGAGCTCCAGGCCCCCGAGGGGGCATCGACGAGCTTCCCCTACGTGACGCCGGAGTGGGCGCGCCGATGGCCCTCCGAGGAGATCTGGCGGCTGAGGAAAAAGCTGGTCTGAGCGCGTGCGCAATTCATGCTCGGCAAATGCCGGGCCGGGCATCCAAATGGACCGCCATGCGGCGCGTGACCGTCGTACAATTCCTTGCCGGGTCGATCCACGACTGACCCGTGGGCACCGATCAACGGACCGACAGAGAGGCGACCATGGCGAGCGCGACGATAGGCCTTCTGCATCCAGGGGACATGGGCAGCATGGTGGGCGCCTCGGCGCGGGCGAATGGCCTGCGCGTGCTCTGGGCATCCGAGGGGCGTAGCCCCCAGACGCTCGAGCGCGCCGCCGCCGCGGGGCTCGAGGACATGAAGGGGCTCGCCCCGGTGGTAGCCGCCAGCCAGGTCATCCTCTCGGTCTGCCCACCGCACGCGGCCGTCGACCTCGCCCGCGAGGTTGCCGCCCAGGGCTTCTCGGGAATCTACGTCGACGGCAATGCCGTCTCGCCGCAGACCGGGCGGGAGATCGGCCGCATCGTGGAGAAGGGGGGCGCCACCTTCGTGGACGGCGGCATCATCGGCCCTCCCCCCCGGAAGCCGGGGACCACGCGGCTGTATCTCTCGGGCGAGCAGGCCGGCACCATCGCCCGCCTCTTCGAGCAGGGGCCGCTGCAGGCCATCGCCATCGACGGCGGCCCCGGAGCCGCGTCCGCGCTCAAGATGGCCTATGCCGCCTACACGAAGGGGACCTCGGCGTTGCTCATCGCCATCCGCGCGCTGGCCATGCAGGCGGGCGTGGACAAGGCCCTGCTCGACGAGTGGGGGCTGAGCCAGCCGGGAGTTGCCGCGCGCTCCGAAAGCGCGGCTCGCGACAATGCCCGCAAGGCCTGGCGCTTCACGGGCGAGATGGCGGAGATCGCGGCCACGCTGGAGAGCGTGGATCTTCCCGGCGGCTTCTTCCACGCCGCCGGCGAGATCTATGAGCGGCTGGCCAAGTACAAGGACGCGGCGGGGACGCCGTCGGCCGAGGAGGTCATCAGGGCCGCGCTGCAGCGGAACCGCGTCTAGTGGAGAACGGCCCAGAGAAGCAGGTGAAGGTGTACCGGGCGGCCGACGCGCCCGAGCGGTCGCTGGCCGGCGAGTCGGTGGCCGTGATCGGCTACGGCAATCTGGGGCGCAGCGCGGCCCTCAACCTCCGGGACTCCGGCGTCAAGGTCCAGATCGGCAACCGCGAGGACGAGTACGCGGCCCGGGCGCGCGCCGAGGGGTTCGAGGTGGCGCCCATCGCCCGGGCCGCCGCCGAGGACATCGTCTTCGTGCTCCTCCCCGACGAGGTCATTCCCGAGATCTTCCCGCGCGAGATCGCTCCCGCGCTCCGGCCCGGCAGCGCGATCGCCTTTGGCTCCGGCTATAGCCTCGCCTTCGGGCTCATCCGCCCGCCCGACACCGTCGACGTGCTTCTCGTCGCCCCCCGCATGGCCGGGAGCGCCGCCCGCACGCGATATCTGGCGGGAGCGGGCTTCTGGGCCTGCGTGGGCGTGGAAGCGGACCGCAGCGAGCGCGCGCAGCAGCGGATGCTGGGGCTGGCGGACGCGCTCGGCGTCTTGCGCGCGGGGGCCGTCGAGATGAGCGCGGCCGTCGAGGCATCTCTCGATCTCTTCGTGGAGCAGACGATGGGATCCCTCCTCGGCATGGCGATCATGATCGCCTTCGACGTCGGCCGCGAAGCGGGCATCCCGGCCGAGGCGCTGGTGATGGAGATGTACATGTCGGGCGAGATGGAAGTGGTCTTCAAGTCGTTCCGGGAATCGGGCTTCTTCCGCTCCTCGGAGGAGCACGGGCCCACGGCCGTCTTCGGCGGCTTGACCCGTACCCTCGAGATGGACCGCGAGGCCATGGCCAAGAGCTTCCGGACCGTCCTGGACGACATCCGTAGCGGAGCCTTCGCGAAGCGATTCCAGGACGAGGCCCGCCAGGGATACCCCATGCTCGACGTGGCCCGGGCCATGATGCACGGGCCGTCTCCGATCACCGACGCCGAGGAGCGTCTCCGCAGCCTGGCCGGAGTTCCCGCGCCCCCACCTGAAGAACCGGGCAGGGCGGGAACCTAGGCCCGTGCCCGGCTGGCTCGCCGTCACCATCCTGGGCATCATCGAGGGCATCACGGAGTTTCTTCCCATCTCCTCGACGGGCCACCTGCTGCTCGTGGAAAACACGCACCTGCTGCCTCAGCAGTCGGATCTCTTCAACATCACCATCCAGTCGGGCGCGGCACTCGCGGTCCTCGCCGCCTTCTCCGCACGCGTTCGCGATCTCCTCCTGAGGCTCGGGGACCCCGCCACGCGGGACTATCTGGCCAAGCTCGTCCTCGCCTTCGTCATCACAGGGGTCGGCGGTCTCACGGCCAAGAAGCTGGGCTTCATGCTTCCCAAGGAGGTCTCACCGATCGCCTGGGCGACCTTGATCGGCGGCCTCGTGATTCTCGTGATCGAGTGGGCGCTGCGCGGCAAGCGACTGAGCTCGGAGGTGACCTGGATGATGGCGGCGGTGGTGGGCCTGGCGCAGCTCCTCGCCGCCGTCTTTCCCGGCACGTCGCGCTCCGCCGCCACCATCATGATCGCCATGGTGCTCGGCCTGAGCCGGCCGGCGGCCACGGAGTTCTCCTTCCTCCTCGCGGTTCCCACCCTGCTCGCCGCGGGCGGCTTCGAGACCTTGCACGCCCTCCGGCATCCGGGCCCCGTGCCCACCGACTGGGGACTCCTCGCCCTCGGCACCGTCGTCTCGGCCATCACCGCGTTCCTCGTGGTGCGGTGGCTGATACGGTGGGTCCAGACCCACAGCTTCACGCCCTTCGGCTGGTACCGCATCGCCCTCGGCCTGGCGATGCTGATGCGCTTCGTGTAGCGCGCGACGCGCTAGCGGACCTTGCCGGGCGCTGCCCGCGCGGCTCTCGACGCCCCCTCCAGGTAGTCGATCAGGTCACGACGCTCGGCCGCCCTCGACAGGCCAGGCGTCACCATGGTGGTGCCGGGGACGAGCCGCTGCGGGTCGGCAAGGAACGCGTCGAGGGTCTTCCGGGTCCAGACCACGTGGCGCCGAAGCCCGGCCTCGATCATGGCCGGCGAGAAGTCGAAGCCCGACAGGCTTCCCGCCCGACGGCCGAAGACACCACCAAGGTTCGGACCAGGAAGGTTGCTCTCCTCGGGTTTGACCGAATGGCAGGCATAGCAGCGCTGGAAGACCCGCTCGCCGCGCGCGGCATCAGACCCGGCTTCGAGAGGCCATCCGATCAGCAGGGCGCCCGCGAGGAGGAACCGGCGCCCCAGGCGATTCAGGACCGGCTCACTTCACGCGATAAACCACGAGCCGGCTGGTCCCGGACTCGGCGGCCCACACCTCACCGGGCCGGCCGAGAATCTGGCGCACATTGGCGCCCGGGCGGTCGCTCGGAAACACCTCGAACTTCTCCGTGGCGGGGTCGAAGCGGACCATGGCGTTGGCGCCCCAGTCGCTCAGCCACACCATGTCGCGCTCGTCGACATAGACGGCATAGGTCCGCGGCTTGTCGCCGGGAAGCTTCCAGGTCTTCCAGCTGTTCGATCGGGGATCGAAGGCGCTGACGTTGCCGCTGTTCCACTCGCTCACCCAGATCCGCCCCTGCGAGTCCGACCACACCCGCCGCGCGCCCTGGCTCTTGGTGGGAGGCTCGATGATGGTGGCGGCGCCCGTGTCGAGATCGACGCGGGCGATGTGGCTCCCCGCGAGAGAGGCGTAGTAGACGGCGCCGTCCGGCGTGGTGGCGATGCCGTAGGGCCCGCGGCCACGCGGAGCGTCCCAGACCTGCATCTCGCCTGTCCTGGGGTCCAGCCGGCCGTAGATGCCGTTCTGGCCGGTGAACCAGACACGGCCGCGCTTGTCGAAGGTGAGCGTGTTGAGGTTGACGTAGCCGCGCGCCTCGGGCAGCGGCCACGACTTGACCTGGCGAGTCTGCGGATCGACCCGGACGATGGAGTTGGTGCCGCCCTCGGTCACCCAGGGCGCGCCATCCGGCCCCACGATGACGCCGTGCGGAGCCGCTCCGATTCCCAGCGGAACGAGATCGACCTTGCCCGTGGTTGGATCGAGGCGGCCGAGCTTGCCGTCACCCTGGGCCGTATACCAGACGATGCCGTCCTTGCCGACGGCGACGTCGTGCGGATGGCCACCTCCCGAGGGCAGGGAATACGCCTGCGTGGAGACCTGCGCCTCCGCGCCCGAGGGGCCTCCCAGAAGGAAAGACAAGACGAGGAGGACGAGATGCACACGGAGACGGCGCATATCGTCCTCCTCGAGTCGGGTCAGACGGTGACGGGCTTGTACACCGGGGTGCGCCACTCGGGGAATCGCTGGTCGATCCCGCGCACCACGTTCATGTAGGCCGTGGAGAGCCGCTGGGTGATGGGCCCCACCTTGCCATCTCCCACGGGGAAGCGGTCGATGGACACGATGGGCGTGATCTCGTAGCCGCTCCCGCAGAAGAAGGCCTCGTCGGCCACGTAGAGCTCGGTCCGCGCGATCTCCCGCTCGACCACGTCCATCCCCAGGTTGGGACCGAGCGATTCGATCAGGGTGGTCCGCGTGATCGACTCGAGAATGTCGCTGGTCACAGGCGGCGTCACGAGCTTGCCCCGGCGAACCATGAAGAAGGTCGCCCCCGTGCCCTCGGCCACCGTGCCCTGCTGGTTCAGGAAGATGGGGGAGTCGTAGCCGTCGGCCTTGGCCTGGAGCGTGGCGAGCCGGCCGTTCTGGTAGTTGGCGCCGCACTTGAGCCGGATGGGGATGGCATTGTCATGCGTGCGCTGCCAGGAGCTGACGCAGGCCTTGAGGCCGTTGCCGCCTTCCACGCGCGCCCGGCGCCGCGGATTGATGTACAGCCCCGAGGGCGAGGTCGCGTCGAGGCCGGGGCCCGCGACGTAGCCGACCAGGTGCATGTGCACGTCCTCGCGGACCTCGTTGCCGCGGAGCATGTCGCGCACGGCATCGTACAGATCGAGGTCCTGGTAGGGGACGGTGAAGCGCATCATCTTCATGGACTCGCGGAACCGCGCGAAGTGCTCGGCGAGGCGGAAGCAGTAGAGCTCGCCCTCGGCCTCGTTCCAGTAGGCCCGGATGCCCTCGAAGACATTGGTCGCGTAAAAGACCGCCGCGCTGTTGACGGGCAGGACGGCCTCCGCCTGCGTGACGAGCTTGCCGTTCATCCAGATCTTGAAGTCTTTCATCTCGCTCGGCTCCTCCGATGTGGGTGTCTGTGCTGTCCGTCCGACCCGCCAAGATTATCAGGAATCCTCGAAATTATCAGGATTTGTGGGGGGCGCTCAGCCGACCTGGTAGCGCTTGATGGCTGCCTGATCGAAGGCCAGACCGAGCCCGGGCTTCTTCGGCACCGCGAGCTGCCCGGCTTCCATCGCGGGCGGCTCCTCGAAGAGCCGGAGGGACCACGGCATGTACTCCACGGTGAGGCCGTTGGGGATGGCCGCCACGAGCTGGACGTGGATCTCCGGAATGAGATGGCTGACCACGGGCAGATTGAAGGCCTCCGCCATGCCCGCGACCTTCATCCACTGCGTGATCCCGCCCACGCGCAGGAGGTCGATCATCACGATGTCGATGGCGCGCGCCTCCAGCATGTGGCGGAAGGGGACGATCCCGTAGTGGTACTCGCCCGCAGCGACGGGAGCGGTGAGGGCATCGGCGATGCGGGCGAGGCCCGGAAAGTCGTCGTGCGCGGTCGGATCTTCCAGCCAGAAGAGGTGGTAGTCCGCGATGCGGGTCCCCACCTCGATGGCCTGGTTCACGCTCCAGAGCTGGTTGATGTCGCACATGAGATCGATGTCGGGCCCGATGGCCTCGCGCATGACGGCCACCCGCTCGACGGAGGCGGCCACCGTGGGCTCGCTCCCGCACTGCATCTTCATCTGGCGGAAGCCCATGTCCACGAGCCGCGGCCCCGCCTTGGCCAGGTAATCCACGGGATGCGCGCGCAGGAGGGCGCCGCTGGCGTAGGTCGGCACGCGCTCGCGCGACCCGCCCAGGAGGGCGCAGACGGACTGGCCCGCCGCCTTGCCCTTGAGATCCCAGCACGCCATGTCGATGGCCGAGAGGGCCAGCGTGAAGAGACCGCCCGGCCCCGAGCCGCTCGCCGCCCGCCGCAGCTTGGCCGCGACGCCTTCCACCTGGCGGGGATCGTCGCCCACGAGCAGGCGGGCCAGGGTGTCCAGCGCGACCTTGAGGGCGGGCGTGAGGGCGGCTCCGAAGAAGGTCAGGCCGATCCCCGTGAGGCCCTGATCGGTGCCGAGCTCGAGGAGGACGAACTCGCGCGTATCGGTGGGCGCGGGCAAACCGACCACGAGTGGGTTGTCGGCGGGCGTGCTCAGCACCCGCGTGGTGACGTGCGTGATCTTCATGGTAGCCTCACGGGACGGAAGAGTGATCGACGGACGCGAATTCTAGCACGGGAAGGACACGTGGAGAGACGCCGGCTCGGCCGCACCGACATGATGGTGAGCGTCCTGGGCTTCGGGGGCTCGGAGATCGGCTACCAGCGCGTGAGCCGCCGGACTGTCGGCCGCCTCCTGGGCGGCGCCCTCGACGCCGGGCTCAACGTGATCGACACCGCCGAGTGCTACGAGGACAGCGAGGAGCTCATCGGCGGGGCCGTCGCCGCGCGGCGCCGCGAGTTCTACCTCTTCACCAAGTGCGGCCACGGCCGCGGCTGGGGCAGGGGGGACTGGCGGCCCAAGGCGCTTCTCGCCAGCATCGAGCGGAGCCTCGAGCGCCTGGCCACCGATCACCTCGACCTGATCCAGCTCCACAGCTGCTCGCGCGAAGAGCTGGGCAAGGGCGACGTCATCGGCGCTCTCGAGCGGGCGCGCGAGCGCGGCCTGACGAGATACATCGGCTACAGCGGCGACGGCGAGGCGGCACGCTACGCCATCGAGTGCGGGCGCTTCGACACGCTGCAGACCTCGGTGAGCATCGCGGACCAGGAAGCGCTCGACCTCACCCTGCCCCTGGCGCGGACGCGGGACGTGGGCATCATCGCCAAGCGCCCACTGGCAAACGCGGCCTGGCGATACGCGCGCAAGCCGGCGGAGCCTTACTACCAGACGTACTGGTCCCGTCTGCGCGCCCTCGACTATCCGTTCCTCCGGAACGCGCCGGAGGCGGGCGCGGCCACCGCGCTTCGCTTCACGCTCGCCGTGGCGGGCGTCCACACGGCCATCGTGGGCACCGCGAAGCCGGAGCGCTGGTCGCAGAACGCCGCCCATCTCGAGGCGGGCCCCCTCCCCGCCCGGGAGTTCGAGACGATCCGCGCGCGCTGGCGCGAGGCCGCCGAGGCCTCCTGGGCCGGGCAGACCTGACCTCGTCGCCCTTGCCCGGCTAAGACTTCGGCGCGTACTTGCCCGTGAGCTGAGGCGTCGTCCCCTCGAGCTTCTTCTCCTGCCGGTCCAGCCGCGTCTCCCTCGCCCAGGTGCGCTTCAGGTCGTCGCGCACGTTGAAGCGCAGTCGCCCCAGCCCTTCCGTCTCGAGCTCGATGCGGTCGCCGTCCTGGAAGCCGCTGAGCCCGCGATGATTGGTCCCCGTGGCCACGACGTCGCCCGGCTCGAGCGGATGGATGGAGCTGACCCATTCGATGCACCGCGGGATCTTGTGGGCCATGTCACTCGTGTTGAAGTTCTGCTTGAGGGTGCCGTTGACCCAGAGACGGATCTGGAGCTTGTGGGGGTCGGGCACCTCGTCCGCGGTGACCAGATACGGCCCCATGGGCGCGAACGTGTCGCGCGACTTCATCTGGTAGAAGGTATTGCCGGGGGGGAGGAGCCCGCGCGCCGATCCGTCGATGAAGTTGAGGTAGCCGAAGACGTAGCTCATGGCCTCGGCGGCGGGGACACCGGAGGCGCGCTTGCCGATGACGAGCGCCATCTCCGCCTCGCCCTCGAAGATGGTGGCGGGGACGTCGGGGAGAATCATGGTGTCGCCGTCGCCGATGACGGCGTGCGGCGACTTGTGGAAGGCGTTGATGGGCGCGGGCTCGCTCCGGGTCCCGTCCTCCATGTAGTTCACGGCCATGGCCACGATGTTGTAGGGCTTGGGCACGGGCGGCCTGATCCGCACCTGGGCGACGGGGATGCCCTTGCCGCGGGCCGCCGCCTCTTCCAGGGGGCGGCGATACTCGGCGAACCTCGCGATCAGCCCGTTGATGAGCTCGTGCGGGGCATTGTGGGGAATGGCCTTCACGGCGTCGGAGACGTCGACCACGGCATCGGCCTTGAGGATGCCCAGCTTGAAATCGTCGAAGAAGAGAAGCTTCATGGTTTCACCCCCGTGATGAGTTGGACGGCCGCGCGGTGACTTTCGAGAAGGCCGGGCACCCGCTGGGGATCGGTCCGCCCCCAGCCGCACTCCGAGGCCACCCCGAAGACGTCGACGACGTCGCGCGCGGCCTTGATGCGCGCCTGGTCACCCGCCGGGTCGTCGTGGTGTATGAGGCCGAGATAGAGCGCGCACTCCTCGAAGCCCGCGAGCTCTGCGAGCGGACGGACATATGCGGCATCCGTGCGATCCTTCGGCACGGGCATGTGGAGGAAATCGACGCGGCGGGCGAGGGCCTGGCGGACCTCGTTGGCCATCTCGACCATGATGGCCATGTCGCGCGGCATCACCAGATGCTCGTCCGCGGGCGAGCCGTAGCAGAGGTGATAGCCCATCTGAACGGCGGGGGGAACGAGGTCGCCGAGTCGCGCGAGCTCCCCCACGACCTGCCCCTTGTAGTCGCGGGGCCGGTCCGCAAAGAATCCCTCGTAGACCAGCACCTCCTGACAGACATCCCACTGGATGGCCAGCTCCTCGGCGGGAATGGACGCCACGATGTTCTCGAGCGCCCGACGGAGGGCCCGCTCGTAGACGGGCAGGTACGCCTCGCGCGCTTTCGGGCTGACGTACATGTAGCCGCTCGCCATCGGGGTGGGAAGACAGACCTGGAAGCGCGTGCCCTCAGAAATCGCGCCTTCCTTCCGCAGCCGCCGGAAGACCCCGTGGGAGGCGCGCGCCGCCTCCGCGTAGCCCGTCTCGAAGACCACCCGGTCGGGATCGACGTCGGCGCGAAAGCGGAGCAGGGGCATCTCGCGCAGCAGCTTGCCGTCCCACTGCCGGAGGGCGAAGAGGGGAACGGTGGGATCGATCTCCATGGCGGGGTGATTCTTGAGCATGACGCTTTGAAAGAAGATCCAGCGCCGGCGCTCTCCGGTCTCTCCGTCCGGCATCCGGCGCAGGAACGGTCCGAGGGCGGCCGCCACGGTCCGGAAGACTGCCTCGGCGTCGGGCAGGGGAACGCTGCCGATGAGATGCGCCTCGCCGCGCCCGGAAGTAGTCATGGCCAAGACCCGCGTCCCGCAGTATAACCTTCCGTGCGAGCCGGTTCCCGGCCAGGAATGCCTGACGCGTCGGGGCTGGCGAGAGGGAGGAGCGATGGAGCTCGGGATCTTCGATCATCTGGACCGGCGGGAGGCGCCGCTCGAGGAGTTCTACGAGAGCCGGCTGCGCCTGCTGGAGAAGTACGATGCCGCCGGCTTCTACTCCTACCATCTCGCCGAACACCACGCCACGCCCCTCGGACTGGCGCCCGTGCCCGGGATCTTCCTCGCCGCGGCGAGCCAGCGGACGCGACGCATCCGCCTCGGCCCCTGCGTGTACTGCCTGCCCCTCTACGATCCGCTGCGCCTCATCGAAGAGGTGTGCATGCTCGACCATCTCTCGCACGGACGCTTCGACTTCGGCGTGGGCCGCGGCATCGTGCCTTACGAGATGGCGTACTTCAACCTGCATCACCTGGAGACCGAGGAGATCTACCGGGAGGCCCTTGAGGTCATCCTCCAGGGCCTCACGAGCGATGTCCTCGAGCACCGCGGCGCCCGGTACGTCTACCGCAAGGTCCCCATGGTCCTGCGTCCCCTTCAGCAGCCGCATCCGCCGCTCTGGTACGGCCTCGGCCACGCGGCGGGAGCGGAGTGGGCGGCCACCAACAAGGTGCACGTGATCAGCAACGCGCCCGCGGATGGGGCGAAGTCGCTCTTCGAGCGGTACCGCGAGGTGTGGGAGCGCAAGCACGGGGGAGGGACGATGCCCAGGCTCGGCGTCTCGCGGCACGTCGTGGTCGCGGACACCGAGGCCCAGGCGGAAGCCCTCGCCCGCTCGAACTATGCCGTCTGGTTCGCGAACCTGACCAAGCTCTGGCGAGATTTTGGATCGACCCCGATCCGCTTTGCGCGGGATTTCGACGAGGCCCGCCAGCGCGGCATCGCCTTCGCGGGCACCCCGGCCCGCGTGAGAGAAGAGCTCGAGAAGCAGATCGCGGAGAGTGCCTGCACGTACTTC
>QHSC01000350.1 GCA_003220345.1 Candidatus Rokuibacteriota bacterium
CGCGACGCACGGCCATGCGGCCCGTCCTCGACGCCTGGGTGGCCCTGATCGGCGCGTGTCGCGCGCGCGCCATGCCCATCATCTACACGACCCCGGTCAGCCGGGCGGACGGCGCCGATGTCGTGCTGCTGCCCACCGACCTCAGCGTCCAGACGGGCGTCCCGTCCCTCACCAACTGCATCGAGGGCACGCCCGAGGCCGGCTTCCCGGAGGAGATCGCCCCTCGGCCCGAGGACTACGCGTACCTCAAGCGCCGCCCCAGCGCCTTCTACGGCACCGGGGTGGCCGAGCTGCTGCGATTGCTCCGCCGCACCGCGCTGGTGATTGGCGGCGGCGCGACCAATCGCGGCGTCGAGACCAGCGTCCGCGAGGCCTTCAGCATGGATCTCGACACGGTGGTCGTGCGCGAGTGCTGCTGGGGCGGCGATGCCGCGGCCCACGCCTACAGCCTGGACACCTCGATGAAGATGTACGCGCGCGTCCGCACGCTGGAACAGACCCTCGCCATGCTCGCCTGAGTCGCGCGCCGGGGGATCCCGGCGTCAGCACCTTGCTGTCACTGATCATCCTCAGGAAAAGTAGATAGTACGCAGCCTGGCCCAGCCCGGCGGGAACGTGGGAGTTAGTCGCCAGGCTCGGCGAACCCCTTCGACTCTTCAAGCCAGATCGCGTAGCACTTCAAGTGAGCGAGCGCCTGTCGCGGCTGTTCGATTCTGATCTCAATCTCGGAGGTTGGGACTGGCCTACGACAGACGGCGCAACGCTCTTGCGTTCCCTTCCCGGCAACTCCGTTACCGTCGACCCTAAAGAGCTTGCCGTTGCGTAGGCCATCGCGCACACGCCGACGTAACTCGTTATCGGACCACCCGGTTGCCTGATTCATCTTCCCTCATCCGCCGCTCTTTATCTGCGTGATGCCGGTGACCTCGACCCTAGAGGCATGAGGACAAGAGTCAAGGGTACCCACTCGGTCGCTAACTTATGAGGGTGCGACGGTAGCCGGCTCGTCTCTATTCCTTGTCGCCTGCGATGAAGGAGCCGCCCGCTGACCCAAGACAGAATTCAACCAGCGTAGGCCAGATTCGAGGCCGAGCTCGAGCGGCCGGTCTCATCTACACGGAAGTAATTACCGCCCAAGACCCTACGGTCGCTACCTGTTCCAGTTGGGGCGCCGCCTTGCCTGTGCAGCTTTCAGAGTTTTATTTCGCCGGCCCTGGGTTGCGGGCAACTCTCAGTCCGCTGGCATGGGCAAGGATTGAGCGTGAGCCTACGCGCGGTCACCTTATCGGTACAACTTCCCTGTAAAGGGCGCGTAACGCCGCATCTCGGGCCTTTACGAAGTCATGCACGTTCTGCCTCCCTTCCAGTCCCAGCCCTCCGTATTTGCTGGGGCTGGTCAATACTTCAAGGCGCTTGAAGGCGACGTACGCCTCCTCGGGAAAAAGAGATTTGATGTCGGAGTCCAACATGGTGAACGCCTTTCGCCAGGCCGCCGAAGGGCGGAAGGAGGCCGGTGCGTCAGTATGGCCAAGCTGGAACTCGGCGGCGAGTCGCTTAAGCTCGTAGATGGCCTCAAGCCGCAACTCATCGCGACGCTGCTTGCGCCAGAAGTGGCGCTGTAGCCACGGCGTGAGAAAGATGGTCAAGAGTGAGCCGAGGGCGGCAGCACCAGCAGCGACAAGCGTGACGGTCAGCGGCTGAGGCCACATGTGATGCGCCCGACACCGTTCTCTTTCAATCGCGGCGGGTAACTGCCACGTGACGACACTCAATTGTCGGGTTTGGCGTACTCTCCCGCGCCCAAGGCGGCGATGCATTCCTCACGGATGCGCCACACTTCTTCGAGGCTTCGCCCGTGGACCACTTCCGTGCGGGTGATCCACTCGCTGAGGAACCGTTTGTGGAGGTCGTTCTTGTACACTCCGATCTGCCCTACCGCGATAGGCTCCTCATAGAGAAACTCTTCAATAGGCTCGGCGCCCGCTGGCACTCCTGTCACATCGATCCGCTTGCCCCCGTAGCGGAGGTAGCAATGGGCTTCTGGAATGCATGACAGCCCGTATCTGCTCAATACTTTTCCAACGCCGGGCGTATTCCGTTCGCTCATCTCGTAGATGCACAGTGTGAGTTGCACATCGATGCGCTGTTCACGAGCAAGTTCTGCGAGCAGAGCGTGCTTGGTCGTACATGTGCCCCGCCCTTCGCTCAGGACGAGCCCAAGCTGATCGCGATCTGCTATGCGCCCGTAAGGCAACTTCCAGAGGTGGTGTGCCGCCGCGACGAAGTCCTGGATGCCCGCGGCACGAAACAACCGGGTGACCGGACCGTCGGATGCCAGCGGACGATTCGTGAGCTGTTCCAGAATTTCGTTCATGGCCACGCTTCCTTTCCGTGCCCTGACGCGGAGACTCTCTACGTGATCGTCTCGAAGGCGCCGGCCGACGTGTAGCGTCCGCACATGACGGACAGTTTACTTCGATGGTTGCCGTGACGCACGCTTTGGTAGACTCCCGGCCAGCCCATGAGGGACGCATGATCGCCATCAGTTCGCCTGAAGTTTCGCGCCGAACATTCGTGGCAACGCTTGCCGGCGGGCTCGTCGCCGCGCCACTCGCGGCCGAGGCGCAGCAGGCCGGGAAGGTGTGGCGGATCGGTGTTCTCTCTCCGGGTCCTCCCACGAGGACAGGTTCCTCCGAACTCTTGCGGCAAAGCCTGCGCGAACTGGGGTACGTCGAAGGGCTAAACCTTGCCATCGAGTGGCGTGACGCAGAAGGGAAGACGGAGCGGTTCGATCACCTCGCGGCCGAACTTGTGCGCCTCAAGGTTGACGTGATTGTCGCGACCGTGCCGGGGGCCACTCTTGCGGCCAAGAGGGCGACGGCGTCGATCCCGGTCGTCATGGTGAACACTCCTGATCCCGTTCAGCTGGGCCTCGTCGCTAGCCTCGGGCGACCGGGCGGCAACGTCACTGGCACCACCACCCTGAGTGCGGACTTGAGCAGCAAGCAGCTTGAACTCCTCAAGGAGGCGGTTCCTCGGGCACTGCGAATCGCCGTCTTGTGGAACCCAGATAATCCGTGGCATGCGCTCGCCTTGAAGGGTGCCGAGGCTGCCGGCCGATCGTTAGCCGTACAGCTTCAGATCCTGGAGGTGCGCGGCTCCGAGGGGTACGACAGGGCGTTCGAGGCAATGACCAGGAAACGGGCCGGGGCCCTCTTGGTCCTGGCCGACCCATTGACTGCGTTTCCCCGCACTCGGCTTGCAGAGCTCGCCGCCAAACGCCATCTGCCCGCCATGTACGGTCCGAGGGAATATGCCGATGCGGGCGGCCTCATGTCCTACTGGGCGCATCTTGCGGATCTCTACCGGCGCGTCGCGAGCTACGTGGACCGGATTCTCAAGGGCGCCAAGCCCGCCGATTTGCCCATCGAGCAGCCTACCAAGTTCGAATTCGTCATCAACCTCAAGACCGCCAAGGCGCTTGGGTTGACGATCCCGCCGTCGCTGCTGTCGCGGGCCGATGAGATGATCCAGTAGTGATGGGAGCGGGGCTGAACTGATTCCGCGATTTATCTGGGGCGGCCTCGTGCTGGCCGCGTCTAGTTTGCGGGGATCGGATTTGAACCGACTCCATGGGACCACAGATGTCAGGTTGAGCTGCGAAGCCTGATCGCAGCGGCCTCCACCGCCTTGACGATCCCCTGGTAGCCGGTGCAGCGGCAGAGCACGGCGGAGAGGCCCTGACGGATCTCCGCCTCGGTCGGTCGGGGATTGGTCTGGAGCAAGTCGAGCGCCGTGAGCAGCATGCCGGGCGTGCAGAAGCCGCACTGAAGGCCGTGGTGCTCGTGAAAGGCCTCCTGGAGCGGGTGCAGCGTGCCGTCCGTGCTCAGGCCCTCGATCGTGAGCAGCTCGACCCCGTCCGCTTGAACGGCGAGCATCAGACACGAGCGGGCCGCCTCGCCGTTCACGAGCACCGTACAGGCGCCGCAGAGCCCGTGCTCGCAGCCGACGTGAGTCCCCGTCAGCCCCAGGTCTTCCCGGAGAAAGTCGACCAGGAGCTTTCGCGTCTCACAGCGACCCTCCCGCGCCTGGCCGTTCACGATCAGCCGGACCGGGGCAAGATCGGCCACTCAGCGGCCTCCCAATCGCGCGATGGCCCGGCGCAAGGCGCGGCCGGTCAGGACGCGGGTCAGGTTGCGGCGATAGGCGGCCGAGGCGTGAATATCCGTGTCAGGGTCGACCAGCTCGCCGGCCCGGCGCGCCGCCGCCTCGATGGCGGCCGTCGAGCACCCATCGCGCTCGAGGATTTCCTCGGCCTCGCGCAGGCGGATGGGTACCGGCCCCGCCCCCGCCGTCACGAGACGGGCGGCCGTGCAGCGCTCCCCCTGGACGACGAGCATGGCCGCGATGCCCACGATGGCGAAGTCGCCGTGGCGGCGGCTGAACTCCTCGAAGGCGAACCCGGCGCCTTCCGGCATGGCGGGGACGCGCACCTCGACGAGCATCTCGTCGGGACCGAGGCTCGTGGTCAGGTAGGTCTCGAAGAGCTCGGAAGCCCCGAGTGTCCGCTCACCGCGCGGCCCCCGCGCCACCACAGTGCCCTCGAGCGCCGTCAGGATCGCCGGGTACTCGGCGGAGGGATCGGCGTGGGCGAGGCTGCCGCCGATGGTCCCGCGCGTGCGGATCGGGAGGTGGCCCACGAGCGCGGTCGCCTCGGCCAGGAGGGGCAGCCGCTGTCGGACGACGGGTGAGAACTCGATCGCCCGCTGGCGCGTCATGGCCCCGAGCCGCACGTGCCCGTCGTCCTCGCGGATGTAGGCGAGGCTCGCGATCGCGTTCAGGTCGATGAGGGCCGCGGGCCGGGCCACGCGGAAGTTCATGAGAGGCATCAGGCTCTGGCCGCCGGCCAGGAGCTTGGCCTCGCCTCCGTAGCGCGTGAGCAGGGCAATGGCCTCCTCCACGGTCGCGGGCCGGTGATAGTCGAACCGTACCGGCTTCACGGGCGCGGGACGCCTCTCGCCTGCTTGGCGCGCTCGATCAGCTCCCAGAGCCGTGTCGGCGACATGGGCAGCTCGGTGATCCGCACTCCGAGCGGCCCCAGCGCATCGCTCACGGCATTCGCGATCGCGGCGGGGACGGTCATGGAGCTGGACTCGCCGAGCCCCTTGGAGCCCAGCGGGGTCAGCGGCGAGGGGGAGACGACGTGCGCGATGTCAATGACGGGCGCCTCGGAGGCCGTGGGCACCAGGTAGTCCATGAAGGAGCCCGTCAGACACTGCCCGTCGTCGTCGTACTGCAGCTCCTCGAACAGGGCGCCGCCCAGGCCGTGGAGCGCGCCGCCGTAGATCTGGCCCTCCGCGATCATCGGGTTGATGATCGTCCCCGCGTCGTGCACCGAGGCGTAGCGCAGGATCTTGATGGCCGCCGTCTCGGGGTCGACCTCGACGGCCATCACCTCGGCGATGAAGCCGTAGGTGTTCGACGAGTTGACGCAGTCGTTCTCGTCGACGGCGTCCGACCCCGTGAATCCGAAGACGGCGGTGGCCTGAAGACCCGGCTCCATGCCCTCGGGCAGCGACTGGGTGTTCCAGTGGGCCCGGCCCGCCAGGTCTTTCACGGAGTAGGAGGGCCCCGGGCCGACCCTGGCCCGCACCGCGCCGTCGCGGAACACGAGCTCGGCCGCCGGCCGCTCCATGAGGTGGGCCGCGTACTCGATCAGCTTCGCCTTGAGCTTCCGCGCGGCCAGGGCGGCCGCGCTGGTGCCCACGGAGCCGAAGCGGCTCGAGTACGTGCCGGACGAGATGGACCAGAAGCGCGTGTAGGTGTCCATCTCGTCGACGACGGTGACGTCCTCGGGGGTGAGCCCGAGCTCGTCGGCCACGATCTGGGAGACGACGGTCTGATGCCCCTGACCCTGAGGAGTGGTGGCGAGGACGGCGGTGACGCGCCCGAGCGGATCCACCCTGATCGTCGCGGCATCCACGGCGCCCGACTTCGGCAGGTACTCGGGCTTGGCGCGGAGCTGAGGATCGAGCGCCGTCGCCACGTAGCCCATGTTGGACACGGACGGGTCGACGGCCAGCGCCACCCCGATGCCGAAGCAGCGACCCGCGG
>QHSC01000028.1 GCA_003220345.1 Candidatus Rokuibacteriota bacterium
CTGTGGCGTCGGCTCCCGGGTGAGGATGGTGGCCGAATCGAGGCCGCGGGCGCGAAATCGCTGAGCGAACGCGACGCCCTCCCCCTGGGCCACGACATCATTCATTCCGTGACAAACCCGATCGGCCGTCTGACCGGCGCCATTCATGTCTACGGTGGCGACTTCTTCGGTGTGCCTCGCAAAGAGTGGGATCCGGAGCGGCTCGTCGAACAGCCATATGACGTGCAGAAGACCATGCAATTGTTCGAGGAAAGCAACCGTCTGTATGCGGCACGATCGTAACCGAGCGGGCTCACCACGCATCGACCCAGAGGAATTCCGCGCACGCCCCCTTCGCGTGCACGCACTGCTGCACGACGTCCCGCTGGAGGACGCGTGGGCGATTCCGCTCGCGGGTGGCGGCGCCGGCCGGACGGTCCAGGACCTGCGGGCTGTCATGGTCGCGGGGCGCGCGGCGGCGCCTGCGGTGGTCCAAGGGCTCTTCTGGCTGCGGTTCCGCATCGGCGCCCTGTTCGGGTGGGATCATCAGCGCTCGGCTTGGAATTCTGAATCCTACGCAGATCGTCTCAGCGTGGCGGATCGCGCCCGGTCCCTGATCGCCCCAGGGACACCGGACGGAAGCTTTCGCCTCTTGTATCGGTTCGAGGACGAGCAGCTGAGCGAGCTGCGCAACGCGACGGTACACGCCTTCGCGTCACTCTCGATCCGGCCGACACCGGAAGGCTACCTGGCCTACCTGGGGGTCTTCGTGCAGCCCGTGCATGGGTTCACCAGGCTGTACATGAGAGCAATCGCGCCGTTTCGCCGTCTGGTCGTCTACCCGGCCATCATTCGAACAATGCAGCGTGCGTGGGCCGAACGCTATGGTCGAGAGAGCGGGATCGAGAGCCGGCTGACGGGATAGCCGGCGTCACGAGGGGGCCGTCGGTGGTAATCTTTGGCGTGGTCAACCGGGCGAATTGTTGCGCGACGTGGCGAAGACTGGCCTGGTCGATCGGAAGCGTGAGCAATCGAGGAGGTAGTCACCGAAGCGTATGAGAGACGACCCGCTCGTCAGGTTCACCGCTCACCAGCTCTCCCGGGAGGACCTCCACGACCTGATGGGCCGCTCCAACGGGCCCGCCCTCCTGCGGGCCATCTGGCATTTCGGGGTGCTCGCGATCACCGGCACGCTCCTCTGGAAGCTGCGGTCCACGGCGTGGGTCCTCCCCCTGCTCCTCGTCCATGGGTACGCGCTGGCCTTCACCTTCTGCGCGTTCCACGAGACCGCGCACCGCACGGCCTTCAGGACCCGCTGGCTGAACGTGGCCGTCGGCACCCTGGCCGGGCTCCTGACCTTCTGGCCCTACCGGAACTATCGCGTCTACCACTGGGAGCATCACCGCTTCACCCAGGATCGCGAGCGGGATCCCGAGCTGTACTTCTCGAAGCCCGAGTCCCTGCCCGCCTATGTGTTCGTGCTGACAGGCATCCCGAATCTCGTCCGGCGGGTCGGCGACATCCTGCGGCTCGCCATCGGCCGGGCGGATCGGCCGTGGATGGCGCCCTCGGAGCGACGGCCCCTGATCATCGAGGCGCGCGCGTACCTGGCCGTCTACGTCGCGGTGGCGGCAGCCTCGATGCTGGCCGGCTCATCCATCGCGCTCCTCGTATGGATCGTTCCGTGGATGCTGGATCAGACGTTCCTGCGGCCGTATCTCCTGGCCGAGCACACGGCCTGCTCGTTCACGCGCGACTGCCTGGAGAACACGCGGACCACGCTCACCCTGCCCCTCGTGCGCCTCTTCGCGTGGAACATGCCCTATCACGCTGAACACCATGCCTACCCCGCGGTGCCGTTCCACGCCCTCCCCCGTCTCCACGAGCGGGTCCAGGGCAAGATCGAGAACCTCGAGCCCGGCTACGTCGCGGCCTCCGTCAAGGTCGCCCGCTATCTCTTCGGCCAGAAAGCCGCCAGCCTGCACCGGGCCGTCGACTGACGGTACGGCCATCGAGGACCTGTCCACAGGAGGAGCACGATGCGCTTGAGCCACATGCGGTGGGTCGGTGCGGTTGCCGCCGTCGTCGGACTTGTCCTCGCCGGATTTCCGGCAGGGGCAGCCGACACGCCCGGCACGCTGGTGATCGGACTCGACCAGGAGCCGCCGACCCTCGATCCTCACGCCTCGCCGTCGGCAGTCACCTACCAGATCATCGCGTCGGTGACGGAAAATCTCCTCTACAAGGGGCGCGACGGCAAGCTCCAGCCGTGGCTGGCGGAGTCGTGGAGCGCGTCGAAGGACGGGCGGAGCGTGACCTTCAAGCTCCGCCGTGACGTCAAGTTCCACGACGGCACGCCCTTCAACGCCGACGCCGTCAAGTTCAACTTCGACCGGATCGTCGATCCCAAGTTCAAGCCTGGCTCCTCGCGCGCGCAGATCGCCGGCTATGCCGGCTCCAAGGTCCTCGACGAGTTCACCGTGCAGGTCTCGTTCGAGACGCCCTACGCGCCATTCCTGACCTACGCGGCGGCGGGCACCTTGAGCCTCGTGTCGCCCAAGGCCGTGCGTGAGAGCGGCGACCAGGTGCACACGCGGCCCGTGGGCACCGGGCCGTTCATGATGAAGGACTACGTCGCCAAGGACCACGCCACCATCGTGAAGAATCCCGCCTACAACCGGAAGGCGCCGTGGAGCGAGCGGAGTGGCCCCGCCCTCCTCGAGGCGATCGTGTGGAAGTTCATCCCGGAGGCGGGCACGCGGGTGGCGACCCTCGAGAGCGGCGAGACCCAGGGCATCTACCTCGTTCCCGCCCAGTCCCTGCCCCGTCTCGAGAGCAGCAAGGACATGCGGGTCGATCGGATGCCGTGGCCGGGCGTGCCCCGCATCTGGCTTCTCAACACGACCAAGCCCCCGCTCGACGATGTGAAAGTCCGCCGGGCGATCAACTTTGCCGTGGACAAGGAGGCGTTTCTCGCCACCGTGTACAAGGGCACGGGCCTGAAGGCCTTCGCCCCCCTCACCGCCGTGATGCTCGACGAGCCGTCGCTGCGCCAGGCCTTTGCCTTCGACGCCGCCAAGGCGAGGGACCTGCTCGGGGAGGCCGGCTGGGCGCCCGGCGCCGATGGCATCCGGACCAAGGGTGGTCAGCGCCTCGAGATCATCCTGAACGCCATCGAGTACGGCGGCGGAGCCGACCCGACCGCGCAGCTGATCCAGGCCTCGCTGCGGGACGTCGGGGTGGACGTCAAGATCAAGGCCCAGGCCCGGCCGCCCTGGTACGAGGACAACTACCGCTGTGCGACCCACGGGCCCGTCATGTTCCTGCGCGCCACCGATCCCGACGGCCTGTACGCGCTGTTCCACTCCTCGCTCGTCGGCCAGAACTTCAACTGGTCGTGCGTCAAGAACGGCAAGCTCGATCAGCTTCTCGAGCAGGGACGCCGCGAATCCGATCCCGTCAAGCGCCGCGCGGTCTACCTGCAGATCGAGAAGCTCGCCCTCGACGAGGCGCTGACCGTGCCCCTCGTCGACGAGCTCGCGGTGTGGGCGTTCCGCGCCAATGTCCAGGGCGTGAAGTACAACTTCAACGCCTACCCGGTGCTGAGCGACGCCACCACCACCCGCCGCTAGCGTGGCGGGGCCAGCCCCCACGTGCTGATCTACATCGCCCGCCGCGTGCTCGCCGTCGCCCCCGTGCTCTTCGGCGTGACCCTGGCCGTTTTCAGCATGCTGTTCCTCGTGCCCGGCGATCCCGTCAAGATCATGCTCGCCGAGTTCGTCACCACGCCCGAGCAGATCGCGCGCATGCGCGCCCAGCTTCACCTGGACGAGCCGGTGCTCCAGCAGTACGGGCGCTTCGTGGGCAATGCCCTGCGGGGCGACCTCGGCACGTCGATCCGGAGCCGCCGGCCCGTCACCCAGGAGATCGGCGACAACCTCGCGAGCACGGCCCAGCTGGCCCTGGCGAGCATGGCGGTGGCCGTGGCTCTCGGCATTCCCCTCGGGCTCATCGCGGCCCTCGTCCGCAACTCGTGGCTCGACGTCGCGTCCATGGGGGTGGCGCTGCTCGGCGTCCCCGCGACGGGGGGCGGGGACTTTCTCCACCTCGTTCTCCCCGCGGTGACGCTGGGGGCCATCGCCTCCGCCATCATCGCCCGGCTGACCCGGTCGAGCATGCTCGAGGTGCTCGGCCAAGACTACGTGCGCACGGCCCGGGCGAAAGGTCTGGCCGGGTGGAGCGTGGTCCTCCGTCACGCTCTCAAGAACGCCCTCATTCCCGTGCTGACGATCTTCGGTTTGCAGTTCGGCAATCTCCTGGCCGGGACGGTCATCGTCGAGACCGTGTTCAGCCGGCCCGGGCTCGGCCGATTGATCGTGGGCGGCATCCTCGCCAAGGACTTCCCCCTCGTGCAGGGCACCGTGCTCTTCGTGGCCACGGTGTACGTGCTGATCAACGTGATCGTCGACGTCGCCTACGCCGTCGCCGACCCGCGGATCCGGCTCGGGTAGCGCGACATGGCGACCTCGACCATCGCGCTGGAGCGCCCGGTCTCCTCGACGCCCGCCCCCGGGCGCGGCACCATGGGAAGGCTGGCGCGCCAGCGGGGCGCCATCGTGGGCCTCATGGTCCTGGGCACGCTCGTCGTCCTGGCCGTCGGCGCGCCCTTGCTCAACTCGCGCGATCCCATCAAGACCTCGGTTCGCGACGCGCTCCAGCCTCCCGGCCCGCGCTTCGTGCTGGGCAGCGACCAGTTCGGCCGCGACGTGGCCAGTCGCGTGCTGCACGGGACGCGCATCTCGCTGACCGTCGGGCTCATCGCCGTCTCCATCGCCGCCCTGCTCGGCGCGCCCATCGGCCTCGTGGCCGGCTACTACGGCGGCTGGCTCGACGGCATCGTGATGCGCGTCATCGACGTGCTCCTGGCCTTTCCCGGCATTCTCCTCGCCCTCGCCATCGTGAGCGTGCTCACGCCGGGACTGACCAACGTCATGATCGCGGTGGGACTCTCGGCCGTGCCGACCTATGCCCGGCTCGTCCGGGCCAGCGTGCTCTCGGCGCGCGAGAACCTCTACGTGGAGTCGGCCCGGGCCATCGGCGCCGGCGACGTCCTCATCCTTTCCCGTCACGTCCTTCCCAACGTGGTGGCGCCGCTGATCGTGACGGCCACCCTCGGCCTCGGCACCGCCATCTTGTCGGCGGCCGCCCTGAGCTTCCTGGGGCTCGGGAGCCAGCCGCCGCTGCCCGAATGGGGGCGGATGCTGAGCGAGGGGCGCGACTACCTGCGCGAAGCCTGGTGGATCTCGACCTTTCCGGGCCTCGCCATCATGGTCACGGTGCTGGCCATGAACCTGCTCGGCGATGCGCTCCGCGACGTCCTCGATCCCCGCCTGAAGACCTAACCCAGCGACCGTTCCGGCCTGCAAGAAGACTCGCAGGTCGCTCAAAAAGGTCCAGATGCGAGGCGGCGCCCGAAGGTCGCACGCGAGGCGTACTCCCTGTACGTTGAGCGTGCGATCGAGGGCGCCAACGAAGCAGATGGGCCTTTTTCAGCGACCTGCGGGCTACTTGAGGCGCATGTCCTCGTAGGAGGGAAACGCGGACATCGGGACCAGGTTGATGGTGTGCTCGGCCATGCGCGGCCCGATGCCGGTCAGGGCGCGGAGATCCATGAGCGGTGCGAACATCGCCCGGTCGATGGCGAGCTGCTGGATGCGATGGAGGACGGCCTCACGCTTCGCGGAGTCCCGCTCCCGAGCCTGCTGCAGGAACAGCTCGTCGATGTCCGGGTAGCCGCCGTAGGAGTAGCTGCCCTTGGAGTAGATGAACGCTTCCACGCGGCTGGCCGCGTTGCCGGAGTTGCCGACCGCGGTCAGGAAGATCCCGCGCAACTTCTTCTCCCGCCATTCGGCGTAAAAGGTCGCGCGCTCCACCAGCCGCATCTTCACGCGGATTCCCACGGCCTTCAGGTCGTTGATCACGCCTTCCGCCGCCGTGAAGAAGGGGGGAATCGGCACGAACTCTCCGGCGTCGAAGCCCCGCGGATAGCCAGCCTCCGCGAGCAGCTGCCTGGCCTTTTGCGGATCGTAGGCCGGCGGCTCCACCTGGAGAGCGTAGTCCATCACGCGGGGCACGATCACCGCGGCGGGCGGGCAGAAGCCGAGGCAGGCGGCCTCGTTGATGGCCTTGCGATTCAGCGCATGATTGACGGCCAGGCGCAGGCGCTTGTCGTGCCACGGCGACTTGGGATCCCACTGGTCCGCGAACTCGATCCAGAAGATGGAGGCGTGACGGGTGGCCACCAGGAGAAGACGGGGGTCCCGCCTCACGTCCTCCGCCTCCTGTCCGTCGAGAGCGTAAGCGATGTCCGCCTCGCCCTTCTTCAGCATGGCCACGCGGGTGGTACCCTCGGGCACGCTCTTCATGATGAGCCGCTTGACGTTGGGCACCCGCCGCCAGTATCCGGTGTAAGCCTCCAGCACCACCTCCACGCCGGGCATGTGGCTGACGAACTTGTAGGGACCAGCTCCGATCGGATGCTTTCTGAATCCCTCGTCGCCAACCTTCTCCATGTACTTCTTCGGCACGACGATTCCCGCCGCGGTGGCCGTGGTGCCGTAGAAGGTCATGAAGTCCGGCCAGGCCGCCTTGAGGCGGAAGCGCACGGTGAGGGGGTCGGGGATCTCCACGCTCTCCACGCGCGCCTGCAGCTCCTTGGCGCCCGTTCCCTTGTAGCGCTCGAAGCTGAACTTCACGTCCTCGGCGGTGAGGGCATCGCCGTTGTGGAACTTGAGCCCCCGGCGCAGCTTGAACTCGTAGACCAGCCCGTCGGGGCTCTCCGTCCAGGACTCGGCCAGGCTGTTGCCCATCTTCTGGTTCGGCAGGGGGCGGACGAGCGCGTCGTGGAGGGCGAAGAGAATCCCGAACGGGGTGATCTGGGGAGGCGCCGTGGACGGGTCGAACCAGGTCGGCGCGATCGTGACGTGCCAGGCCATGACGGCTTCACCGGTCGGCTGGCCGGGGGCCTCTGTCGCCGCGACCAGGACCAGCGCGGCAGCCGCGAGGAGGACGATGAGGTGATGGTGCGGGCGGGTCATCCAGGATTCCCGAGGTTGGCCCATGTCCAAAGCCTCCCCATGCTGATCAGCGGAAGCGCGGCATCACGCGCTCGCCGAAGCGCCGCATCGAATCCAGAATGCGCTCCTGCGGCAGGTAGCCGAAGCTCATCTGGCACAGGACGTGACGCACGCCGGTGTCGCGGAGCTCGGCGATCTGCTCGGCCACCCGCGCCGCGGTGCCGTAGAGCGTGGCGTTCTCGAGCGAGTACCGGACGCCCACGTCGTCCGCGACCCGGGGATCGTTCCAGGGGTTCACGCGTGAGACGTCGACCTCGTAGTCGGGCGGGTTGAGGGTCGCGCGGGCGTGGACCATGTGGTGTCGGGTCTCGAGGAGGGCCGCCGTCAGCTCGTCCTCGGCCTGGGCCTGGCTCTCCGCCACGTGGACGAAGCGCCAGAGGGCCGCCTGCTCACGGAGCCGCTGCCGGGCCGCGTCGTCGAGGCCGCTCTCCGCCAGGCCCGCCTCGTAGAGGGCCAGCCGCTCGGGGACGCGCGCCAGCGGGATGCGCGCCATCATGATGGGCGCGCCGAGCCGGCCGCACTCCTGCACGGAGCCCGCGGAGGAGACGCTGCGCCAGATCGGCGGGTGCGGGCGCTGCAAGGGGCGCGGGCGAAGCTCGGGCAGGCTCAGCTGATAGAACTTCCCCTGGTGCACGAGCGGCGCCTCCGTCCACGCGCGCACCATCACTTCCAGGGTCTCGGCCATCCGCTCCCGGCTGTCGTGGCTGCGCAGCCCGAACCCGACGAACTCGTACTCGTTGAAATTGGTCCCGTGCCCGACGCCGATGTCGAGGCGGCCGCCGGAAAGGTTGTCGAGGAGTGCCAGCTCGGTGGCGATCCGGATGGGGTGGCGGAGGGCGAGCTGGATGACCGCGAAGCCGATCCGGATCCGCGACGTGCGGGCGGCCACCACGCTGGCGAAGGGGATGGGATCGCAGTACACGCTCTCGCCGGTGAAGTTGTGCTCGGTGAGCCAGATGCCGTCGAACCCCGCCGTCTCTGCGAAGCAGGCCTGGGCCACCTGCTCGTGGATGGCCGTGTAGTCTCCATCGGAGGACGGGGAGAGCCCGAGGGTCAGCCAGCCGAATTGCATCCGCGTCACCTCTCGAGCCAGGTGGCGAGGAGACGCCCGCCGTAGTCGTAGCCGAGGTTGGGCCCATAGTTCTTCAGCGCGCCATCCCAGGCGGCGATGTAGACGCCGGAGGGGATCTGCACGTAGTACTGCTGGCGGGCGAGGTAGCGCTGGAGGTCGTGGAGCACCTCGCGGCGCTTGACAGGGTCGGCGATCCGTCGCTGGCGGATCAGGAAGTCGGTCACGACGGGGTCGTCGACGTGGCTCTGGTTCTTCTGCTCGCCCGGGTAGTACATGCCGAAGACGAAGCTGTCGGGCTCCACGAACGGCGTCTGCGGGCCGTACGTCATGGAATCGAACTTGCCGAAGTAGCACGAGGAGATGAACGATCCGTACTCGCGCTGGTCCAGCTTCGCGTCGATCCCCACGTCCTTGAGGTACTTCAAGATGAGCTGGGCGTTGTCCGTGAGGACCGTGGAGCCGTACGTCGTGAAGCAGACGCTCCCGGGGAAGCCGCCCGGATACCCGGCCGCGGCCAGTAAGCGCCGCGCCTCCGCCGGGTCGTGCTTGAAGTATCTGGCGCCCTCGCCGAGCTGAGCGATGGGCAGCGACCACTCCTTCAGCGCCGCCGGCACGGCCGGATTGAAGATGCCCACGCCCTCCTGAGTCGCGTCGATCATGCCCTGGCGATCGATGGCGAGCGAGATCGCCTGACGCACGCGGAGGTCGTTGAAGGGCGGCCGATCGGTGCGCATCGAGATGTGCGTCTCCACGTTGCTGGCGAACTCCGTGGTCCGGAGCTGGGGGCGAACCCGCTTCAGCGTGTCCTTGATCTGGATCCAGTCCGTGCGGTTGATCGTGCCGGGGAACTCCCAGCCCAGGTCGTACTTCCCGGCGAGGAACGCCGACATGCGCGAGGCGTTGTCCTCGTCGACGGCGAGCTCGACGCGATCGATGTGAGGCAGGCCGGACACGAAGTAGCTCGGGTTCCGGACGAGCGTGAGGCCAGCGTTGGGGCGATAGCTCTCGAGCATCCAGGGGCCGGTACCGACGACGGCCTCGGGCTTCTTGAGATCGCCGAACTTCTCCACGCACTCGCGGGCGACGATCGCCACGGCCATCGGATTGGCGAGGGCGTCGAGGAACCACGCGAATGGCTCCTTCAAGGTGAACTTCACCGTGTAGCGGTCCACCGCCTCCACGCGGCCCACCGCTTTCAGCATGTAGGCGCTCGGGTTGCCCTTGATGCTCAGGAACCGCTCGACCGTGTACCGCACGTCCTCCGCGGTCAGCTCGCGGCCGTTGACAGGCGGCTTGGGATGCCAGCGCACGCCCCGGCGCAGCTTGAACACGTAGGTGGTCTCGTCCGGCTGAGACCACGACTCGGCGAGGTCGCCTTCCAGGGGAAAGGTGGTGGGCGGGACGCCCGGTCCGGCCTTGTGGCGGATCAGCCGGCTGTGCGTGAAGCTGATCGGGATCTGGACCCGATACGCGGTGCTGAGCATCTGGTCGAAGAACGGCGGATCCCACGCGCGGATGGTGAGCGTGCCTCCGCGCTTCGGGGTCTGCCCGCGCGCGGCGCGGGGGCGCAGCGCGCTGCCCGCGAGCGTGGCGGCCGTGACTCCGAGCAGACGACGACGCGTGAAGCTCATGGCGCGCTCACCCCCTCGATCACGCTCACCCTCGCCTGCGTAGGCACGATCCGATCCCCAGCTTCGCGGCAAGACAGACCGCGCGCGAGATGTAGTGTCCGGTCGCGAGATGGTACAGCACGACCTGCGGCGGTGGCTCCGACTGCGGGCTTTCCGTTGCCATATACCCTTGGCGTGGCTCGCGGGTGGCTAGGGGAGGCTCCGGGACACTGTCATGGTCTGTAAACCATCGTCGTGCGTCAGCACCAGCACCCGCCGTCCATCGCCTTCGTGGACGACTCCTTTGCCGCTCAGGACCTTTCCCTCGCCCTTCGACTCGTTGTAGAGATATTTGAAGGTCCCGTCCGGCTCGAGCACCATCACGCCGAGGGTCCTGAAGCCGCGGGGCTCGCTGGCCGTCAGCTCGAAGTTGCCGTTGGGCTGCACGACCAGTCTGGCCGAGCGGGACAGCTGGCTCACTTCCTTGAGCCGGCCCGAGTAGGTTCCGGCCAGGGCCGAGATATCGGCCACCCTGACGCTGGGAGGGAGCGTGGTTGCGCAGGCGGCCAGCCCCAGGGCAAACAGCGCGATGGCGATACCTCGTGCGCTCATGCCATCTCCTTGGCAGCGAGACCGCAGACGCGGGCTCAGTGCTTTTCGCGGGAAGGTGAGGTGTCGTCCTCGACCGGCATGTCGCGGGCGCCCGCCGTGCGCGCCTCGAAACCCTTGGGCACCTCGCGGCCCGCATCGATGAAGGCGCGGCGCACGGCCTCGACGTTGGGGCCGAAGATGCCCTTGCGGTTGGCGCGCGCCCAGTCGTTGGAGCCCCGGACCGTGTCGATCGAGCCCTGGAAGCGCGGCATGACGTAGCGGGCGAAGAGCTCGTAGCTCTTGAGGGTCTCGTGGCGCGGCGCCCACTCGTGGGCGCGGAAGAGCAGGCCGCCAATGCCGCCGTCGCTCAGGCGGATCAGGCGCTCGATGCCCTTGGACACCGTGTCCGGCGAGCCCACGAGGGTGGTGCCCATCTTGACGCCCTCGCGGAGCGGATCATCGGACCGACCCGGCGGCCGTCCCAGCGTCTCCTCGAAATACGTGACGGTCTCGTGGCGCTCGCCCACGTTCACCTGGCGCAGGGCAAGCTCGTCGTCCTCGGCCACGTGCACGTTGGTGACCAGCCGCCACTGCCGCCTGTCCATGGTCTTTCCGTGCGCCGCGGCCGTCTCCTCGGCCAGGCGCCACTGGCCGGCCAGCGCCTCCGGCCCGCCCGGCAAGCCCGCGGCGAGCGAGAGCACGCCCACGCCGTACTTCCCCGCCGTCTGCACACCGAACGGCGTGATGGTGCTGGCGATGGCGATCGGGAAGTGCGGATCGGTGTACGGCGCCAGGTGCAGCCGCGCCTCGCGCAGGTCGAACCAGTCGGTCTTCATGGTCACCGGCTCCTCGCAGCGGAGGAGCGCCATGATCACGCCGAGGGCTTCGTCCATGCGTTGCCGCTGCGTCACGGGCTCGATGCCCAGCATGTAGGCATCCGAGACGAGCGCGCCCGGGCCGCAGCCCAGCATGGCGCGGCCGCGCGTCATGTGATCGAGCTGCACGAAGCGCTGGGCCACGAGCAGCGGATTGTGATACGGCAGGCTGGTGACGCCCGAGCCCAGCATGATGTGTCGCGTGCGCTCGGCGGCGGCCGCGATCACCAGCTCGGGCGAGGCGATGAGCTCCCAGCCCGCCGAGTGGTGCTCGCCGATCCACGCCTCGTCATAGCCCAGGTGATCGAGCCATTCGAGGAGTTCCATGTCGCGAGCGATGGCCAGCGTCGGATTCTCGCCCACGCGGTGAAACGGTGCCAGAAAGATGCCGAAGGTCAATCCCCGATGGCTCATGCCACCACTGTTGCCGAGCGGCGCGCCCGTGTCAAGACGGCACTACCATTCCCAGATCTCGGAGCGGCCCTCACCTACGGGCGCGGCGGCACTTCGGCGAAATTCCCGCCGCGTTGCTGCAAGTCATCCACGAAACGCTGGAACAGAGGGTTGTAGTCCGCGCGCACGGCCGCCCAGACCTGGTTGTACAGGATCGGGCTTCTCGCCCACCGCCCAAAGAGCATCATCCATCCCCTGTTTCGCGGATTCGCCTGATTCGCCGGGTGCTCGAGCTCGAACTCCGTGTACACGTTCTCCATGAGCTGGATCACCTCGACGGCGGCGGCGAAGGCCGCCCCATCAAGTGCCGTCGGTGGGGACGGTTGACCCTGTGCGCCTCCCTCCGGGAACAGCTCGCGCACCAGCGCCGCGAGGTTGGGGCTCGCGCTCAGGGATCGCATCAGCGCCGTATACGCGTTGGCCAGGCGGCTGGCTGCCTCCGCCGTCACCGGAGTGGGCGCGTACCACTTCTCCTCGAGCGCCTTGAACGTCCCGGCGAGGTCCCCAGGGCTTCCCGGGAGCGGCGGCGGCACGACACCTTCGAGCGCAGCCCGGACGACGTGCAGCCCCAGTCTCCGGTAGCTCTCGAACTGCGACTCGGAGAAGAACTGATCCGCCGTGCTCTGATGAGGAAACTCCGGAAAGCGGGTATGGTATTCCGTCACATCCGATGGCTCGTCGCCGGTCAGGCTCGCCTTCAGATAGAACAGATATCCGCGGGCCCCTTCCGGGTAGAGGATCCTTCCCATCACGCAGTGCGCTCCGCTCCGTCCGTTCACGATGCGAATCGGCTCGGGGTCGATGTCGATCTCCACACCGAAGTCGGCGCGGCACTTGCGAATGGCCCCGCCCAGCGACTCGAAGGCCAGCTTTGCGTCCTCCTCGGCGTCGCCCACGATGATGTAGTGGCAGCGTCGGCGTACCAGCTCGTACAGCCCGAGATTGTCGAAGTGGCCGCCATCGCTCAGGTTGACGAATCGGCTGCGCCCCGTGGTCTGGCCGAGCAGCTCGGCGATCAGATACGTCCACGCAAAGACCGGGCCCGGATACCGGCTGGGACCGCGCCAGCGAGGATTGCCCAGCCACCATCCGAGCCGGGCGTCAAACACGGTCAGCAGGAACGCCATCGATCCCGAGGTGTGGTATCCCATGTTCGGGTTCGCCGCCGCCCCCGAGATCGCCACCGTCGTCCCCATCTCCGGACCATCAGGATGGCTGTAGCCCAGGGTGGGAACATACCCGCTCGTCTCGAACTCGCCCCGCTTCTGCTTGACCAGCTCCAGATCTCTCCTTGATGCCGCGGGCAGGAATCCACAGAACGTCGGGCTGAAGGCGAACGACGCGGCCTTGCGCTCCTGCTTGGCCAGCTCGGATCCGGCGTTCAGGTTCAGGGTCGCGTTCACGAGAGCGAAGGGACCGAGGTACGGCGGATCGTTGGTCGGCCGCAGCGAGGCGAGCCGAAACTCGTCAGATGGATCGAAGCCGGTCAGGCGGTTCGGCTTTCGCCGCTTGCTGTTGCTCGCCCCCAGGTAGCAGCGCACCAGGCGGTTCTTGTAGAAATGGTGCAGCGAAAACTCGTTGATGTTGATCCGGGTGGAGGCAATCACGGCCACCACCAGCCCGCCGGCCAGAAGACCCAGGAGTCCGACAAACTTGCCCCAGTCGCCTGCCCAGCGGAACGAACCAGGTCCAATCTCCTTGAGCGGTCCGAAGGTCAGGGCCGGCCAGTATTGGCTCTCGAATTTCGCCACCGGCCGCAAGGCCGTCGCGATCCATCCGGGAGGCGGCTCGGGGCGGACGTCGAGGCGCACCTTCGAGCCACCGCCCGGAGCCGAGATGTCGACGTCGTACGTCCTGACGGCCCGCGGGTCGGCTCCGCTGTCGCGAACGCGCGCCGGCGTGCCGCTGGCCCACTGGAGCGCGACGTGGAGAGATGCTGAGATGAGCAGCACGTAGCCGACCATGAATGCCGTCGGCGCGATACCGGCCAGGATTCCCATCATGCGAGACGAGCGCTGGGCATCGGGCCCGTCCGTTCGCGCGCTCCGACCGGCCAGGACGCCGCCGACCGTGGTGGCCAGCCAGCCGGTGAGGGCGGTCACGCCAATGGTGGTGTAACTGTTCAGCAGGGCCGACACCGCCCACGGGCCGAAGACGGCGATGGCGAAGAGAGCAATCCAGACGGCGCTGAGCAGCGCGATCATCGATCCCACGCGAGACATCCACTCGCGCGCGGCGTCGGGATAGTCCGCGCCCATGAGGCCGATGAGGAGCCCCACCCCGAAGAGGAAGCTCAGGGACACGAGAGGCGGGGCCAGCGCCACCATGACCCACGGCAGCGCTTCCCCGAAGCGCCCCCCGCCCAGTACGACGGGAGTGGCGGTGAGCAGCCCGACTGTGAAAGCGGCGGTCACGGGCACCATCCACGCCGCTTGCAGCCAGGCGAGGAGCCTCGCCCATCCCTTCTGGTTCGAATGTCGTGACATGAACCCGGCAACGAAGCCGCCCCTGAGCTGGATCACGGCGAGCAGGACCAACACCCCGATGGCGAGCACGGCCAGATTGACCCGCAAGTCGCGAAGCCAGCCCCCCAACCTCGGAAGGTCGACCACGTCGAGCCGAGGATGCCACGCGCCCAGGAGCCCCCAGGCGATCAGGATCGACGCCACGAAAGCGAGGGGCGCGATCAGCGGACTGAGACGCTCCGCCTGCTGTTCGCCGGGCGTCTTCTCAAAGGGCGTGGGTGAGGGCAAGCCCTGTCGCACGACCGCCTTGAGGTTCGTGGCCATGATCCACACGGCGCCCGCCAGGGCACCCAGGGCCACCGCCGCCGCGACAGTCTCGAACCACGGCCCGAGCGCCCCCCAGAGTCTCTCTCGCGGCACCTGCGGAACGAGGCCGCCGATGAGCGCGACGAGGACGACGGCGGCGACGGTGGGGGCGAGGATCAGCTGATTGAGCAGCACGTTCCGAACCCAGATGATCGCGATCACCCATGTGTCCGCGGCAAAGAGCCCGGGTCGCGGCACGAGGTAGTTACTGTACTTGCGCAGAAAGCTCACCGGGTCATCATCGGGGGAGCCGGGTACAGGGTGATCCGTCGGAGACAGGAACCGCGTGGCCTCTCTGGGGTCTCCGTCGTGGCGGTTCTTGATGACCCCATGCAGCCACGACCCGATGTACCCGCCACCCGATACCGTGGATAGATAGTCGAGGTACTTCAGCAGTCCGTGCTCGGCGAGTCCCTGGATCACGCCGAGGTTGAACGTCGCGCTCCGTATGCCGCCGCCGGACAGGGCCAGCCCGCATGCCTTGAACCGGTGAGCGGCGCCGAAGAGCCTGCCGAGCGCACGCGCATGATCATCGGCGGGCGCGGCGTGAGCCGGCGGCGCATCCTGCGCTCCGCTTCCAGGGTTGCCCGCGGAGGCTCGCGCGCCCGCATCGTTGAAGACGCACCGGCGACGCTCCTCGAGATTGCGGATTTCCTCCTCGATCACTTCGGGAGGGAGAGGCGGAAGCGTGTGGGGCGCCGATGTCGCCTGTTCCATGACCGTTGACCCCTCGTGGTCCATCAAGGTCGAGTGGGGCGCGCGAGGCTCCGGGCTAGTCCGCGCCGCTCGCGAACCACAGGCGAGGATCGGCGGCACGCACGCGGGCTTCCGGGACGCCCAGCTCGCGCCGGACGATGTTGGTGCCCTCCACGAGCGCCACGCACTTGTAGTACGCGATGCGCCGGCTCAACCCCTCGCGGCCGAAGCCACAATCCGTGGTGACGACCAGCCGCTCGGGGGGGATGTACTCGAGAGCGCGGCGGATCAGACGGGCGACGTGCTCGGGCGGCTCGACCACCGTGTTGCAGTGGCTGATCACGCCGATGCCGATCTTCTTCTCCGTCGCGTACTTGCCGAAGAGCGGGAGATCCTTGCCGTCACTGCTCGCGCACTCGAAGGTGATAACGTCGGCGTCGAGCTGCAGGAGATGCGGCAGGGCGCGCTCGTAGCTCGGAGGCTCCCAGTACACGCGCTGCTGGTTCGGATTGCCCCAGCACGTGTGCACCCAGATCTCGGCGTCGACCCCGACGAGCTGGCGATTGAACGCCTCGGTCAGGAATTCGAGATCGGCATCCGTGCAGTCCGGCCGCGTCGTGCGTCCGTGGTGCGGCGGCTCCTCGACCTGGATGAGGGGGCAGCCGGCGGCGGCCAGCTCACGGAACTCGGCGTTCATGATGTCGCAGAGATCGTAGATCAGGGCCTTCTCGTCACCGTAGTGCTCGTCCCACAGCATGCTGGAGAGGGCGGGAGCGCAGATGGCGCCGAACTTGACGGGCCTGTCGGTGAGACGCTGGGCCACCTTCCAGAGCGCGGCGTACTCGAGCGGTCCTCGGGTGAGCCGGCTCTTGACCACGCCGGGCTGATAGGCCTCCTGGACTTCCCAGAGGATCTTGCCGGGGCGAAGGCCGTGCCGCTGCATCCAGCCCCGCGACGTGTCGCGGTGGCCCTCGATGCCACCCAGACGCTCGATGGGATAGAAGAACCACGACTTGCCCCCCACGGCGAGATCGAACCGGGTGTCGCCGTCGGTCACGATGTCAAGGCCCGCGGCCTCCTGGGCATTGATCACGGCGGCGACCGCATCGAGGTACTGCTCGCGAAAGATCGAATCGCCGAGGGCAGACTTGAACGATCGGCCGCGCAGGCTCTCGTCGAACCAGAGGGGGCGCGGATACGAGCCCGTGATGGCGGTGGGCAGCACGAGGTCCTGCGTCACTCTCAGCATCGACACCTCCCCGCGGGAATCGTATCCTTGTTCGGACCATCACGCGAGAGGAGAACTTGATGCCGAAGATCTGGCGGGTCTACAGCGCGGCGGACGGGAAGTCTCACATCGCGGAGGAGCCCATGGCCCTCAAGCCCTTCAAGGACGTCGAGGGCTCGTACGGCGAGGGCACCCCGATGCAACCCGCATCGGGCATCGCCTTCCGCGTCTTCCCTCCGGGCTACGTGCTCGAATGGCACTGCGCCCCGAGGCGGCAGTACTCGATCACCCTGTCGGGCACCGCGGAGATCGAGGTCGGCGACGGCACCGTCGCTCGAGTGGGGCCGGGCGACATCGTGCTCGCCGAGGACCTGACGGGCCAGGGGCACGTCACGCGCGTGGTCGGCAACGAGCCCCGGCTCTCGGCCATCGTGCCGCT
Organism: Candidatus Rokuibacteriota bacterium; assembly: GCA_003220345.1. Lineage (GTDB taxonomy): Bacteria > Methylomirabilota > Methylomirabilia > Rokubacteriales > CSP1-6 > AR37. The sequence continues at coordinate 16,911 of QHSC01000028.1, forward strand.
GACCTGAGCCTGTCAGGCGCTGTCGCCGAGGCGCCAGAACGGGGGCAGGCCGGTGTGGGCGGTCAGGCCGCCGTCGGCGGTGATGGCCGCGCCCGTGATGAAGGAGGACTCGTCGGAGGCCAGGAAGAAGATGGCGTTGGCGATCTCGTCCGCCTGACCCATGCGGGCCACGGGATTCGCCGCCGCCTGCCTGCGACGGATCTCGTCCGCGCGGTCTCCGCCCAGGAGCTGGGGCGCCCGGGTATCGATCGTCCCCGGGCACACGCAGTTCACGCGGATCCCGAACTTCGCGTTCTCGATCGCCGCCGATCGCGTCAGGTTGATCACGCCCGCCTTGGCGGCGTTGTAGGAGGAGAGCCCGTAGTCGCCCGCCGTGCCGGAGATCGAGGCGGTGTTGACGATGGCGCCGCTGCCTTGCCGTCGCATCACGGGCAGGCAGTACTTCATCCCGAGGAAGGTGCCCGTCAGCGTCACGGCCAGCACCCGGTTCCAGCTCTCGAGGGTGATCTCTTCGAGCGGCGCCACCTCCGCATAGCCGGCGTTGTTGATCATGATGTCGATCTGGCCGAAGGCGTCCATCGCTCGCCACACCAAGGCCTGCGCGCCGTCGGGATCGGCGGCGTCCATCTTGAGCCACTCGACACGCGCGCCGGTCGCCTGGATCTCTCCGGCGACCGCGTCGGCGCGCTTGCCGCTCAGATCGCCGATGACGATGCGCGCCCCTTCCTTGGCGAAGCGTCGCGCCGTCGCCGCACCGATCCCGGAGCCGGCGCCGGTAATGACCGCGACCCTTTTCTCGAGCTTTCCCGTCATCGCCCCTCCTCCTCGAGGTCCGATCCGAGTCCCGCCGCCATCCCCCCAAGTTCGCGGGCTCATGATGCCACAGGCCTCCCGCGGGCTCCGGCGCGTGGCAGGATTCGCCATATCATTGGCATTGCGGCCACGGCCCGATCGCGGCATGCTCGGGCCATGCGATCGACACATCCCGTGAGGCTGGCGAGGACGGCCGGGCCGCTCCCCGTGGTCATCGTCGCCTTCCCCGACGTGCAGATCCTGGACGTGACCGGTCCCCTGGAAGTCTTCTCCATGGCCAACCGGCTCGCCGGCGCGCCCCCGCCCTATGCCGTGAGGGTGGTGGCGCCCAAGCCCGGCGCGGTGCGGACCTCGAGCGGGGTCGGACTTGTTGCCGCGCGCAGCTTGGGTCAGATCACGGGCCCCATCGACACCCTGATCGTCGCGGGCGGGCTCGGCACCCGTGAAGCCATGCGGGATCGCCCGCTCGTGTCGTGGATCAAGCGGACGGCGCCGCGAGCCCGGCGGATCACCTCGGTGTGCTCGGGCGCCTTTCTCCTCGGCGAGGCCGGGCTCCTCGACGGCCGGCGTGTCACCACCCACTGGGCCGCCTGCGACGCCTTGCAGCAGCGCTTCCCCTCCGCGCGCGTCGAGCGCGATCCCATATTCGTCCGCGACGGCAAGGTGTCGACCTCCGCCGGCGTGACCGCGGGGATGGATCTGGCCCTCGAGCTGGTGGAGGAAGACCGGGGCCGCGACCTCGCCTTGAAGGTGGCGCGCTGGCTCGTGATGTTTCTCCGCCGGCCGGGCGGCCAGTCCCAGTTCAGCGTGCAGCTCTCGGCCCAGCTCGCCGAGCGTCGCGGCCTGCGCGACCTGCAGGCCTTCATCGCCGACCACCTGGACGCCGATCTCTCGGTGTCCGCCCTGGCCCAGAGCTCGCGCATGAGCCCGCGCAACTTCGCGCGCGCCTTCGGGCGGGAGATCGGCGTGACGCCCGCCGCCTACGTGGAGGCCCAGCGAGTGGAAGGGGCGCGCCGTCTGCTCGAGACCACGGGGCGGAGCGTGGCCGACATCGCCATCGCCTGCGGCTTCGGGCGCGTCGAGACCATGCATCGCGCCTTCCGGCGCGCGCTTCACGTCACCCCCGGCAGCTATCGCCGTCATTTCCGCGCCGTCCCGCGTGGCCGCGCCACGGCCTCGTGAGGCGGAGCCCAGGAGATCTCATGGACATCGCCATCCCGCTCTTCGAGGGCTTCACCGCTCTGGACGCCATCGGCCCCTACGAGGTGCTCTCGCGCCTCCCGGGCTATCGCGTGCGCTTCGTCGCCGTCACGGCGGGCCCGTACCAGACCGACACGAAGCAGGTCACGCTCGTGGCCGCCGACCCACTCTCCGCCGTCCCGCACCCGGAGATCATCATGGTGCCGGGAGGCTTCGGCACGCGCGCGCTCATGACGCCCAATCCTCTGCTGGACTGGATTCGCGAGGCGCACACGACCACCCAGTGGACGACCTCGACGTGCACGGGCTCGCTTCTCCTCGGCGCCGCCGGCCTGCTCAAGGGCCTGGAGGCGACCACGCACTGGGCGGCCCTCGAGACGCTACGCGAGCTGGGCGCGCGTCCGACGCTCAGACGGGTGGTCGTGCAGGGCAAGATCATCACCGCCGCGGGAGTCTCGTCAGGGATCGACATGGGGCTCACGCTGGCCGCGCGCATCGCGGGCGACGAGGTGGCGCAGAGCATCCAGCTCGGCATCGAGTACGATCCGCAGCCGCCCTTCTCGGCGGGCTCGCCGGAGACGGCGCCTCCTCACATCGTGGCCAAGCAGCGCGAGCGGCTGCGCGCCCGGCTCGAGGCGAGCGCCGGGGCGCCTGGAGCTTAGCCAATGGCCACGAAGCGTGTCGGAATCCTGATCTTCCCGCAGGTCGAAGTCCTCGATTTCTGCGGTCCCTTCGAAGTCTTTTCCGTCACCCGCCTCGACGAGGAGCGCCGACGTGAGGAGCCGTCGCCCTTCGAGGTGCTGCTGGTCGCCGAGAGCACCGAGCCGGTCGTCGCCACGGGCAGTTTGCGCGTCATCCCCGACGCCCCGATCGATGCGTGCGCGCCTCTCCACGTGCTCGTGGTCCCGGGCGGTCGGGGAACGCGCAGCGAGATCAAGAATCAGCGCCTGCTCGAATGGATCGCCGACCGGGGCAAGACCGTGGAAACGCTCACGTCGGTGTGCACCGGCGCGATGCTGCTCGGCCAGGCCGGCCTCCTCGATGGTCGACGTGCCACGACGCACTGGCGTTCCCTGCCGTGGATGCGCGAAGCGTTCCCGACCGTGACCGTCGAAGAGAAGCTCCACGTAGTCGAGGACGGGCACGTGCTCACGTCGGCCGGTATCTCGGCCGGGATTGACATGGCTCTCCGCGTGGTCGCACGGTACCACGGCGATGCAATCGCACGCGCTACGGCGCGTCACATGGAGTACCGCTACCAGCCGGACGACAACAGCCGGCGGATCTAATTGGCCCGAGAGCGAGGCTGACGATGCTCTACCGAGGGATGGATCGGGCGGCGCTCGATGCCGCGTACAACAACACCGCCGCCGTGGGCCAGGCCGCGCGCGATCGGTACGTCGCAGACTGGGCGACCCGCAGCGACAGGCTCCGGAAGGCTCGGGGCGGCTCGATCGACGTCCGCTACGGCGCGGGTCCGCGGCAGCGCTTGGACGTCTTCGAGTGCGGGATGCCGCCGGCGCCGACGCTCGTGTACATCCACGGCGGCTACTGGCAGATGAACGACAAGGAGCCGTACGCCTTCCTGGGCGAGGGCGTCCTCGCCGCCGGGTTCAACCTGGCCCTGGTGGAATACACGCTGGCGCCGGCGGCGCGGCTCGACGAGATCGTCGCGGAGGTGCGCGCGGCCGTCGCGTGGGTGATCGACCACGCGAAGCAGTTCGGCGGCGATCCGGGTCGCGTGTTCGTGACGGGGCACTCGGCGGGCGGCCACCTGACCGCGATGGCGATGGATGACGGGCGCGTGGCCGGCGGCATCGCCATCAGCGGCATCTACGACCTCGAGCCCATACGTCTGAACTACCTGAACGAGAAGCTCCGGCTCGACGAGGCCGAGGCCGCTCGCAACAGCCCGATCCTCCATCTCCCCTCGGGGGCATCGCCGCTGGTCGTCACCGTCGGGCTCGGAGAGCTGCCGGAGCTGATTCGACAATCAGAAGAATACGCCCGCGCGTGGCAGCAGCACGGCCTGTCCGGCGAGTATCTGCCGCTGGCGCGTCACGATCACTTCTCGATCCTCGAGGAGCTCGCGCGGCCCACGGGAAAGATTCTCGGGGCCCTCGGCGCGC
>QHSC01000351.1 GCA_003220345.1 Candidatus Rokuibacteriota bacterium
GCCCTTCGTGCTCCTCGTCCAGCAGAGCCAGTTCGACGGGTCCCGGGCACCCGCGGGCAAGCACACCGGGTATGCCTATTGCCACGTTCCGCCCGGCTCGGTCGTCGATCGGCAGGACGTGATCGAGCAACAGATCGAGCGCTTCGCTCCCGGATTTCGCGACCGCATTCTCGCGCGCCACACGATGCGCACCGCCGATCTCGAGCGCGACAATCCCAACTACCTCGGGGGTGCGATCAGCGGGGGTGTCGCCGATCTCTGGCAGTTTTTCTCGCGGCCCGTGGCCCGACTCGACCCCTACTCGACGCCGAACCCGCGCCTCTTCATCTGCTCGGCGTCTACCCCGCCCGGAGGCGGAGTCCACGGGATGTGCGGCTACTTCGCCGCCCGGAGCGCGCTGCGGACGCTGCGGCGCCTTCCGGAGAACCTCTCGCCGCTCCGCTGACCGCGCATCCCTTCGCGTTGCCGAACATCCGCCTCGGGAAAGCCGGGCCCACGCCGGCGAGCATAGGCCGCGAGGTAGAGCTGCGCATACTCGCTTGCCGCCCGATCCCAGGAATGATCTTGCGCCATCGCCCGGCGACGCATCACCTCGATGTGCGCCGGGCGGTCGTACCACGTCGAGATGGCCCATCCGATCGTGTCGGCCAGGCTGTCGGGACGGAGGTCGTGGAACGCGAAGCCGGTCCCGACGCCGGTGGCCTCATCGTAGGTCCTGACGGTGTCGGCGAGGCCCCCGGTGGCCCGCACGATGGGCAGCGTCCCGTACCGCATGGCATAGAGCTGGCTCAGGCCGCACGGCTCGAAGCGCGACGGCATCACGAAGAAGTCCGCGCCCGCCTGGATGCGATGCGCCCGCTCGTCATCGAACGGGAACCAGGCGCAGAACCGGTCGCTGCGCGAACGGGCTCGTGAGGAGAAGAACCGTTCCGCCTCGGGGTCTCCTGACCCCAGCATGATCAGCTGAACGTCCCACCCGAGAATCGTGTCGAGGGCGTGGGCGAAGACGTCCACCCCCTTCTGCGGGACGAGGCGGGCGACCAGCGCGAGGAGGGGAACCTCCGGCCGCACCGGCAGCCCCGCCTCCTGCTGCAGCGCCGCCTTGCAGCGGGCCTTGCCGGCGAGATCGTGCACGTCGAAGTGGGCGGCGAGGTGCGGATCCGTCGCCGGGTTCCACTCCTCCGTGTCGATGCCGTTGAGGATGCCGACGAGGTCACCCCTGCGCTCGACGAGGATGCCGTCGAGGCCGCAGCCGTAGGCGCCGGTCTGGATCTCGTGCGCATACGTCGGACTCACGGTCGTGAGCACGGTGCTGTGATAGAGGGCGGCCTTGGTGAGGTTCATCGTGCCGAAGTGCTCGAACTCGCGAGGGTGATAGTGCTCGGGCCCGAGGCCGGTAACGAACAGCGCCTTGCCGTCGTAGACGCCCTGATAGGCGAGGTTGTGGATCGTGTAGACAGTGGCGCAGCCGTGCAGCGGCTGTGCCCACTCGACGGTGTTGACGTAGACGGGCCCAAGCGCCGTCTGCCAGTCGTGGGCGTGGATCACGTCGGGGATCCAGGCGAGCGCCTTCACGAGCTCGAGTGCGCCCCGCGACAGGAAGGCGAACCGCTCGAGGTTGTCCGGGTACGCCTCGGGTGGCGGGCCGTAGAGGTGCGGACGGTCGAAGTAGCGGTGATGCTCGAGGAAGTAGACGGGCACCTCGCTGGGCGGCAGTCGGCCGAGGCGGACGCGAGCGTGCGCCATTCCGAACCACATGGGCACCGAGAGAATGCCCTCCAAGGGCTCGAACGCCTGCCATGGCATGCCGGCGTAGAGCGGCATGATGACGCGCACATCGAGTCCCTGACGGCAGAGCGCCTTCGGGAGGGACCCGATCACCTCCCCGAGACCGCCGGTCTTGACGAACGGCGCGCATTCGGACGTGACGAAGAGGACTTTCAGCGGGGCGGCCACGGGTCGAGAACCTCCATGGGTTGCAGCGTCACGATGCGTAGATCCGATAGTCGAGATGGGGGAAGACGTTGTCCGTGGCCTCGATGTCCGCCAGCCATGGCTCACTCACCTGACCCGCCGTCAGCTCGTGGTAGAGACGGTTGAAGCGCAGGATGTGTTCGTTCATCCGGCGGGTGGCGTAGGAGACCGTCGTTCCGGTGCGCATGATGAACGTCCAATCGCTCGCCTGCATGAGCATGAGTTCGCGCGCCGCCTGGTTGAGCGCCCGGGCGGCGAGCCCATCGGCCGACGGATGGCGGTGCGCCAGCTCGACCATGCGTTCCGCTGCCACGTGGAGGTGCCGGTAGACCCAGGCGTTCGTCTCGTCGAGCCAGTACTCGTTGTACCCCTTCCATCCCCAGGAGGAAGCGGAGGGAGTCGCGACCTGGTTGGTCGGGTGGCGATCGAGGTAGTCGCCCGGGGTGATCGCCTCGATCGCCTGCTGGTCGAAGTGCAGCTGGCGGAAGAGGTCGCCCAGGAAGATCGGGCCCTCGTACCACCAGTGGCCGAAGAGCTCCGCGTCGTAAGGGCTGACGATGATGGGCGGGCGAGTCATGCCGGCCGCGAGGCTCTCGGCCTGCCGCTGCCGCGCGCTCCGGAAGTGCGCCGCGTGCACCCCGGCGCGCTGCCGGGCGATGGCGGGATCGTAGACCCACTTATCGTGCAGCCGGTCGTGCGTGATCGCATGGTATTTGATGCCGGTGTACGTCCGGTGCCCCTCGGGGTGAATGTAGGGCCCGATGTAGTCGAGCGGCAGGTCGAACCCGATGTCGCGGTAGAAATCGCGGTAGTGCCGATCGCCGGGGTAGCCCTCACGGGCGCTCCACACCTGCTCGGACGACTCCGGGTCGCGCCCGAACGCCGCCACGCCGGTGCGGCAGTAGAGGGGCGCATGGGGACCGTAGACGGGAGATCGGTCCGCCAGCAGGATGCCGTGGGTGTCCACGAAGAAGTAGCGGATCGCCGTCTCGCGCAGCAGTTCGTCGACGCCCGGGACGTAGCCGCATTCCGCCAGCCACATGCCGCGCGGGCGGCACCCGAAGTGCCGCTCGTAGAGGTCGGCCGCGACGTGCACCTGGGCGCGCAGCCCTGCCCAGTTGCGATCGAGGAGTGGAAAAAAGGCGTGGGTGGCCGTGGAGGTGATGACCTCGAGCCGGCCCGCCTCCTGAAGGCGGCGAAACGCTCGCACCAGGTTCCCTTCGTGACAGCGCCACGTGTGGCGAATCGACTGGAAGCGGTCCCAATACATCTGCGCCAGGCGATGGTAGTGCGGCTCGGGACGCGTGCGGTCGAGCTCCTTTTCGGCAAGCTCGATCAGCCGGTCGAGATAGAGGGCGTAGCGCTCCTTCAGGAGATCGTCGGTGAGCATCGAGATGAGCGGCGCCGAGAGCGAGATCGTGCAGCGGTACGGGACGCCGTCGGCGACCAGACCCTCGAACATCTGCAGGAGCGGCAGGTACGTTCCGGTGATGCCTTCGTAGAGCCACTGCTCCTCCATCACCGTTGGGTCCTCGGGATGCCGGACGAACGGCAGGTGGGCGTGCAGGACGAGCGCGAAGTATCCCGTTGGCATCAGACCTACCGTTTCGGCGGCACTGAGTCGGCGGTGGTTCTCGCGCCGGCCTCGGGATAGCCAAGCCAGCTGTCGGCCGTGTCTGCCGTCTGGCGCTCGCTCGCCCCGAGGCGCGCTCGCTCGCTCGCGCCAGCAGAGGTCCGCTCGCTGGCGCCTGCGAAGCGGCGCTCACTCGCCCCGACGTACAGCCGCTGGCTCGCGCCGACGAAGCGAAGCTCGCTTGCCCCGCCGAGGCGCCACTCGCTTGCCCCGGCGTACACGGTCTCACTCGCCCCGAGATAGCGGAGTTCACTCGCGCCGAGGCGGTAGAGCTCGGAGGCGCCGCCGAGCCGGACCTCGCTCGCCGCGCGCCAGCGACGCTCGCTGGCACCGAGGGCCGCCTCCTCCGAGCCGCCCGGCGTGCGACCCATCCCGGCCGCCGTGTGCATCGCGACGCCCGCGTGCGCAACCCAGGAGCGATGGATCTCCCAGATAGCCACGATCTGCCGCTCGGCTCTCGCGCAGAGCCCCCGGACGACGACCTGCCACGGACCGTAGACGACGTGGGTCCTGCCGTCCACGGAGCGGACGGTCACCGTGCCGCCGTGGCGTTCCTCGACGTAGAGAACCGGCTCGACGGGGTAGGGGAAGGGGCCTGCTTCCCAGCTGGTGCGGACGAGAGGCCCTTCCCATTCGATCCGGTGTTCGGGTGCCAACTCGAATACCGTCCAGTCCGTCCCGAAGCTCTCGTCGCGAATGATCCATTCGCCGTCGGGGCCCGCGTGCGTGCGGCGAATGTCCCAGACGCGCACGGGCTCGACGTGTGCCGTGAGTTCGCCACCAGCCAGGAGGACGGGGGGCGGACGGTTGTCCGCGGACGGCTCGTCGATCTCGCCGGTCGCCGCGCGGACTGTGAGCCATTCCACACCCCCGGGCGGTACCGGCTCCCGGCGTGGGAAGTCCGCCCGGGCGGACCGCGCGATGCGGACGAAGTAGCCCTCGTGCGACTTGAGACCGAGCTCCACGATCGCCGTGCATCCCGGCTTGCCGATGAAGAAAAACCATTGCCGGTCGGATCGCGAGATCGACTGATCGAAGTAGGCGTGGGCGTTGGTCCCGTCGAAGATACGATTCGTGACGTCGTAGACGCGCAGGTTGAGCCAGGCGTCCCGTCCGCCGGGACCGAGGCCGCCCCGCGCGCGCTCGATCGCCTCGTCGGTCACCTCCCAGTAGACGTAGAGCCGCTCGGGATCGACGACCATGGCCGTGGCACGGTCCTGTCCATACGCCCACGAAATGTGCTCTACCTCGCCCGGCGTCTCGGTCGGGCGCCCGAGATCGAACTGGTGCGGACGGTCGGCGGGCTCGTCTGTTTCGGGTGCCCCCGAGCCCATCATTTCCTGCAGGGCCCGCAGAAACCGCGTGGCGAGCGCGTCCTTGGTGAGCCGATGGAGGCCCGTGAGGCCTAGGTACCGGGCACCCTCGAGCAGCTGACGGCGGGTGCGACGCAGCAGCGCTTCCCGCGACGGCATGGGGAACTCGGGGTCGTCGCGCGTCAGGCCGAGCAGCTCCCGGATGCGGGAAAGGATGCTTGCGGATGCCGAGCTCACGACTTCGGGATCCACAGCCGAGCGCTCATCATGGCGATCACGCGCTGAACCTCAAGGTGAAGGACGACCCTGGTGGTCGCTCTCGACATGGCTACCGCGACGCAACTTTTGTGCCGCACGGGAAGTGCGCGATCGACTGGATTTTCACCCGGGTGGGTGCGCAGAGAACCAAACCCGCAAGTGCCGAGGGCTCGGCAATGTGCCGAACTCTCGTCACGACGCATTGCCCTGGCGCGAACATTGCCCACGCTCGGCGGTTGCGACCGCCGCTGCGTCAGGCGCGGCCGTTGTTGATGGGTACGCCCCATAACCGGGAGTCCGTTGGCGAAGGGCGGAGGCGAAGTGCCCCCCGTGGGCGCATCGCGGTGCCGGCCGCGAGGCGCCCGCTTCGATTCGTGCGCGGAGTCCTCGTCCGGCGGACGGACCGCAAGACTCGGCGGAACGGCCGGACCGTCCTTTAAATTGCATGGTTTCGTCGGCTGGGCGGCCACGCTGCTGCTCCTCTTCTTCGTGAGAGAGGCTGCCGCGCGGCACTCGTGCCGAGCCGTCGGCACGCGCCGGTCTGCGTCTACGGCACACCTGCGAGCTCGCCCACGTCCGTTCGCGCGTCTGCCCGCCAGCTTGGCCGGTCGAGCAGCGGCACGCCGATTGCTGCGACATCGAGTCATCGTGCGGCTGCCTGCTGAACTGAGACGCGATGGCGTTGCCGGGCTTCGACACCGCGAGCAACCCCGCGCCGGAAAGGGTGAGCAATGGCGTTCCTCGCGCAGGTCACCACGCTCGTCTACACGGCCGTGCTCGCGCCCGACTCGGGATTGACCCCGGACCTCTCGCGGCTCGCCTTCGGCGCGCTGCTGTGGATCGTACTCGTCATCCTGAACCGCGGCACGGCCGGCGCCTCACCCGAGACCCTCCGCCCTCGAGGCCGGAGCCGTGCCGAGCTCGGGGCTGCGGGCGACACGCCGAGCGCCCCCCCTATACACGCGCGCTTGCCTCGTTGCCCACGCACTCACCGTGGCCGGCTGATGCCGCCATGGGTGGCTACCCGCCGACCGTCGATCCCCTTCAACGATCTGCAGCCGGCCCGATCTTACCTTAGTGCCCTGCGGCGGCCGGCGGCCGTAGCTGGCCGCCAGGCGTAGAGGAAGACACCTCATGGCGGCAGGACTGGCGCCGCTCGGCGAGGGCGCGCGGACCGGGTAACGGCGATCCATGACGCAGACGGGCCCGATCGTCCTGGTCCTGGTCGCCGGCGTGGTCCTCTTCGCGCACGCGGTTGCCGGCCGCGCGACAGGTCCCGAGTCGATCACCCCATCCGAGCTCTCGGTCCTCGTCACCGAGACGCCCGAGAGGGTTCGCCTGCGCGTCCTCTTGCCGGAGGACGTTCCGCCTGGATCCGTCGAGGTGCAGCTGGCGGGGCGAAACGTGGTTGTCATCGCGCAGGGCAGTGGCGGCCGGCAACTGCGCTCGCGATCGCTCTGGCTGTCCGAGGCGGCCGTCGAGGACGGTGCGCAGGCGGATTACGAGTCCGACGGATCGCTCACCATCACGCTCCGAAAGGCGCGTCCCGGCGGCCCGTGAGCCTCTCGAGGCCCTTCACGTTCCCCACCATCTGCGACACGCGCCGACGGGGCGGCGGCGTGCCGACAGTTCGGCGCGCGGCGCCGAATGTGACGGCGTACGCGGTGTTGTGTGGGGCCGACCGACGATG
>QHSC01000029.1 GCA_003220345.1 Candidatus Rokuibacteriota bacterium
CTTCGTCGACACGCCGTGGCACACCCCGCAGCCCGTGGCCGAGCCGTTCGACATCGAGAAGCCGGTGGAGACCATCTTCAAGGAGACGGAAGCGCTCTGTCGCAATCGCCCCGGCTTCGTGTCTCGCGCCGAGTGGCGGAAGAGCCAGGTGGCGAGGATGGGCGGGTAGCGTCGCCGCCTCGGCGAGGCGCACGGCGGTGAGCTTCAGCGTCATCGGCAAGGACACCCCGAAGCGCGACGGCGCCGAGAAGGTCACGGGGCACACGCAGTTCCTCCACGACGTCACCCTGCCGCGCATGGCCCACGGGGCCATTCTGCGGACCCAGTATCCCCACGCGCGGGTGCGCCGCATCGACACGAGCGCTGCCGAGGCGCTCCCTGGCGTGCTCGCCGTCATCACCGCCGACCGCGTGGAGCAGCATCCCGTCGGCTTTGCCAAGGATCACCTGGCCCTCAAGGGTGGCACGGCCGACGGCGGCAAGGTCCGCTGCATCCGGGACGAGATCGCGGCTGTGGCCGCCCTCACCGAAGAGATCGCGCAAGAAGCCACACGACTCATCCGGGTCGACTACGAGGAGCTGCCCGCCGTCTTCGATCCGGACTCGGCGCTTCGTCCGGGCGCTCCCCTGATCCACGACGAGCTCGGCAGCAACCTGGTCAACCTCAAGTACCAGTTTGCCCACGGCGACGTGGAGTCGGCCTTCGCCCAGGCCCACGTCGTGGTCGAGGGGAGCTACCGGCTCAACTACGTCACCACCGCCTGCCTGGGCACCATGGTGGCCATCGCGTCCTGGAGTGCTCCGGGGAGTCCTGACGCCAGCTTGACCATGTGGAGCACCACGCAGGTGCCGTTCCTCTACCAGCGCGACCTCGCCGAGGCGCTGGGCATCACGGGCGACCGGGTGCGCGTGATCCAGCCGCCGGTGGGCGGCAACTTCGGCCGCGGGCTCGATCTCTATCCCATCGACATCATCGCGGCGCTCCTGGCCCGCCGGGCCGGCCGGCCCGTGAAGATCGCCTTCGAGCGCATCGAGGAGTTCATCGCGAGCCCGACCCGCGAGCCGTGCGTGATCCACCTGCGGACGGCCGCGGACCGGGACGGCCGGCTGCTCGCCCGCGACGCCCGCGTGGTGATCGACAACGGCGCCTACGTGTCCTGGGGCTCCACCACGCCCTACGTGATGCTGGCCACGACGGCCGGCCTCTACCGCGTGCCCGCCGTGCGCTTCGACACCACCATCGTCTACACCAACAATCCCTACTCGGGCTCCATGCGGGGCTACGGCAACCTCGAGAGCACGTTCGCCATCGAGGCCCAGATGGACGACCTGGCCGAGCGCCTGGGCCTGGACAAGCTGGAGATCCGTCGCCGCAACGCGACCCGGTCGGGCGAGGTGAATCCTCAGGGCAGTGTCATCACCTCCTGCGGCATGACCGAGTGCCTGGACACCGTCGAGCGCGAGATGCGCAAGCCCGTCGCTCGCCCGCCCCGCACCGGCTGGAAGCGCGGCGTGGGCTTTGCCGCCATGTTCCACGTGGCGGGAGGGGCGCGCGTCTATCGCTCCGACGGCTGCGGCGCCATCCTCAAGCTGGACGACTTCGGGAAGGCCTCGCTCATCACGGGCGCGAGCGAGATCGGGCAGGGATCGGAGACGGTGCTGGCGATGATCGTCGCCGAGGAGCTCGGTGTTCCGCTGCAGCGGGTCGAGGTGATCAACAGCGACACCGCCGTCAAGCCGTGGGACGTGGGGGTGCACGCCAGCCGGACCACGTTCATCGCGGGCAACGCCGCGCTGATCGCTGCGCGCGAGCTGAAGGAAAAGCTCCTGGGCCTGGCCGCCTCGGTGATGGACGAGCGGCAGGAGGATCTCGAGCTCGTCGACGGCCGCGTGCGGGTCAAGGGCCATCCCGAGCGGAGCATGGAGTACGAGCGCGTCGTGCGGGCCGGACATTTTCGATCGGGCGGCCGGACCCTGGTCACCGAGGCCTTCTACGATCCGCCGACCGAGATGCTGTCCAAGGACCTGCGGGGCAATGTCTCGCCCGCGTATGGCTTCGCCGCCCAGGGGGTGCTGGTGGAGGTGAGCGAGGCGACGGGCCAGGTGCAGGTGCTGAAGGTCGCCTCCGCCCACGACGTGGGCCGGGCGCTCAATCCGCCGGCCGCCGAGGGACAGATCCACGGCGGCATCCACATGGGGCTGGGTTATGCCCTGTCCGAGGAGCTGCTGATCCAGGAAGGGCGAGTCGTCAATCCGCAGTTCATGGAGTACGCGCTCATTCCCCCTTCCGACATGCCCGAGATCGTCGTCGAGCTCATCGAGACGGTGGACGAGGCGGGGCCCTTCGGCGCCAAGGGGCTCGGCGAGGCGGGCGTCATCCCGGTCGCCGCCGCGGTGGCCAACGCGGTGAAGGACGCGGTGGGCGTGCGACTCACCGAGCTGCCGATGACGCCCGAGCGAGTGTTCCGCGCGCTTAGCTCCCGCCCGGCACCATGACGATGTGGGAGGCGCGGGCGGAGTCGCTGCCGCGCGAAGAGCTGGAGCGGCAGACGCTCGAGGGCCTGCGCAAGACGCTGGGTCACGTCCTGGCCAACCCCGCCTGGCGGCGGCGTCTCGGTGGCGTCGAGCCGGGTGACATCCGCGCGATCGCCGACTGGTCGCGCCTGCCGTTCCTCACCAAGGACGAGCTGCGCGAGGCCTATCCCTTCGGCCTGGCCTGCGCCGGGCCCGAGCACGTCGCGCGCATCCACACGTCCTCCGGCACCACGGGCAACCCCGTGGTCAATCCCTACACGCGCGCCGACGTCGAGCAGTGGGCGAGCGTGATGGCGCGCTGCTACACGGCGGCGGGAGTGGGCGCGCGCGACGTCATCCAGATCACCGCGTCCTTCGGCCTCTTCACCGGCGGGTTCGGGCTTCACTACGGCGCCGAGCGGATCGGGGCCACGATCATCCCGAGCGGGGCGGGCCGGACCTCGCTTCAGCTCCAGGTGATGCGCGACCTGGGCGCGACCGTGCTCACGGGCATCTCGACCTACCCACTGCGGATCCTCGAGGTGGCGCGGGAGGAGAAGTTCGACCTCGACTCGCTCCGCCTCCGCGTGGCCATCCTGGGTGCGGAGATGTGGTCCGACGATCTGCGCCGGCTCATCGAGCGCGAGCTGCGCGTGGCCACCTTCGACATCGTCGGCATGACGGAGACGGGGGGCCCTGGGCTCGGCATCGACTGCCAGGCCCGCGCGGGCATCCACGTCTGGGAGGACCATTACTTCTGCGAGGTGGTGGATCCGGAGACGGGCCGCCCGCGCTCCGACGGCGAGGAAGGCGAGCTGGTGGTGAGCACGCTCACCCGCGAGGGGCTGCCGCTGATCCGTTACCGCACGCGTGATCTCACGCGGGTGCTGAGCCGCGAGCGGTGTCCCTGCGGCCGCACGCACCTGCGCCTGGACCGGCTCCGCGGGCGGACCGACGACATGGTGATCTTCCGCGGAGTCAACTTCTACCCGCAGCAGGTCGAATCGCTGATCCTCAAGCAACCCGGCGTCGGGCACGAGTACCAGATCGTTCTGGACCGGGCGCCCGGCGGCAGCGACCGGCTGGCCCTCCTCATCGAGGCCAGGGAGGGCTTCGTGGAGACGACGCTGCCGCGGCTGCGCAGCGACCTCAAACAATTTCTCAACTTGAGCCCGGAGCTCACCGTGCTCAAGGAGGGAGAGCTGCCCCGGCCTGCCGGCAAATCCGTGCGGGTCGTGGACCGTCGCCAGGCCTAGGGCCTAAAAGGGAGCGACGGCGTCTCGCCCCTGGCCGGCCCACGAGCCCAAATTCTCGTCGATGATCCACTGCCAAGGGACTACCAGGATTGACCAGAATTATAGTCTGATATAGTCTTGGCACGTGGCAGGCTGGCGGGTTCTGCTGAAGGCGTCGGTAATCGATGACTTGCGGGCCCTTGGAACAAAGCCGAGTCGAGCCGTGCTGAAGGAGGCGACAAGACGGCTCGAGGCGGATCCGCTGGCCCAGACACGGAACATGAAGACGCTCCGACCCAATCTCATCGCGCAGCGTGAGTTGCGGCTCTTCGGCAAGTACCGAGCGCTCTTCAACATCGATCGATCGCAGCAGCGCGTGACCATTGTCCTTGTCGGCGAGAAACGCGGAGAAGCCCTCATCGTGCAGGGCAGGAGGTTCACGGCGCATCATGAAAGTGATCCCGCTGAGTGAAGCGAAAGCGCATCTGAGTGAATATGCTCATCGTTGCCATGACGAGCCGGTGGTGGTAACCGTCAACGGGAGACCCGCGTTTCAGCTCGTGCCGTTGACAGAGAAGGACGACTTGATCGATCGACTCGTCGAGCACCACCCGGGCTTCCGTCGATTACTGAAGCGGCGGCTCCGCGAGCGTAGCGTCCCCGCCGCAGAAGCAGCGCGTCGACTTGGGCGATCCCGTCAGACCCGCCCGCGTGCGCGACGCCGCTCACGCTCCCAATGACAGCGAGGAGCCGTACGAGCGACCTCCTCCTGCTCGTCGCCGTCATCTCCTTGATCGTTCATTTTGCCCGCGGCCGCCCGTGAGGCCGATCCGTCGCGAAATTGCAATCTCGTCTGTTCCGGGCTAGATTCGTCGCGTTCGCATCGCAGCCGTTCGTATAGCAGCCAGGGAGGCTCGTCATGGTCAGTCGTCGCGCGTTCATTGCCACCACCGCTGCTGGCATCGCCGGCGCCGCCCTCCAGGGGCCGCGCGCGTCGCGTCTCGTCCACGCGCAGGAGGCCAAGCGCGGCGGAACCTTGCGGCTGCTGCAGATCGAGCCCGCCATCGGCTTCAATCCCACGCTGGAAGGGACGAACTGGCCCGAGACCATGCGCATGGTCTACAACGGCCTCACCGACTTCAACGAGACGGGCGACCTCGTCCCCGGTCTCGCGCGGAGCTGGACGGCCTCCGAGGAAGCCGACACATTCACCTTCAAGCTGGCCCCCGGCGTGCAGTTCCACGACGGCCAGCCCTGCACGGCCGACGACGTGCGCTTCACCTACGAGATGGTCGCCGACTCGAAGGTCGCCTCACCGCTCAACGTCTATGTCGCCAACCTGAAGTCGATCGACACGCCGGACAAGTCCACGGTGACGCTGCGCTTCAACGGGCCCAACGTGCTCATGATGCCGGGCGTGTCGGCGATGGGCATCCTGCCCAAGCATCTCTGGGCGGGCGCCGACCCGCGCAAGAGCCAGTACCTCGCGCAGCCGGTCGGGACCGGGCCCTTCAAGCTCAAGGACTGGCAGCGCGGCGACCATCTCACGTTCGTGGCGAACCGCGACTACTTCCGGAAGGGGCGGCCGTATCTCGATCAGGTGATCTTCAAGGTCGTCTCCGACGCGGCGACGGGCATCCAGTCGTTCCGCAACGGCGAGCTCGATGCCGTGCTGTCCCAGGGCGTGCCGGGCGGCCTGCCCTACGCCCTCGTGCGGCAGATCGTCGACGCCAAGCCCCCCAACATCGTGACCAACGAGTTCGTGCAGGCGTTCTCGCAGATTCTCTGGATGAACTGTGCGGCGCCTCCCTTCGACAACCCCAAGGTTCGCCGCGCCATCGCGCACTCCATCAACAAGGACCTGATCGTCAAGGCGCTCCTCCAGGGCTTCGGGCGCGTCCAGGATTCCGTCGTCGGCAATTTCCCCTCGATGCGCTGGGCCCACGACCCCGCGATCAAGTCGGACTACAGCCCAGCGAGGGCCAATCAGCTCCTGGACGAGGCGGGCTACCCGAAGAAGGCCGGGGGCCGCTTCAAGATCACGATCCTCGCCACGGAAGGGTTCCGCGTGAAGCTGTCGGAAGCCCTGCGTGCCATGTTCACGGCCGTGGGGATCGAGTCGAGCATCCAGTCGTCGACATGGGCGCCGTACATCCAGCGCATCCGTCAGGACCGCGACACCGCGGGCATGATCTGGACCATCTTCATCCCGCGCCAGGTGGATCCCTCGCTCATCCTCGACTACCTGAGCCCGAAGAACGCGAAGCCCGGCGGCTCGAACTACTCGCAGTGGACCAACGCCCGCGCGGGCGAGCTGATCGAGGCGGCGCGCGCCACCGGCAACCAGGCCAAGCGCAAGGGGATGTATCAGGAGATCCAGAAGATCGTCGCCGACGAGGCGCCCGTGGTTCCGCTCTACAGCGCGCTCGGCGTGGACATGTGGCAGCGGTACGTCGAGGGCATCCACAGCATCGACAGCCTCACGGGCACGCTCTCGACGATCGACACGGTGTCGCTCAACCGCAGTTGACCGGCGTCGCCTGGTACGTCGCGGGACGGCTGCTGCAGAGCGCCGTCCTCCTCGCCTTCGTCGTGACCATCGGGTTCTTCGTGATCCGGGCCGCGCCGGGCGATCCCGTGCTGTACCTCTACGGCGCGCAGAACATCAGCGCCGAGACGCTGGCCGCCCTCCGCCAGGTCTGGGGGCTCGATCGGCCGCTGGGCGAGCAGTACTGGGTCTACGTGACGAATCTCGCGTCGGGCAACCTCGGGTACTCCCAGATCAACCGCGAAGTGGTCTCGGCCATGCTGGCGCGGAAGGTGCCCAACACGCTTCTGCTCATGGCTCCGAGCATCCTGCTCGCGGCGGCCGGCGGCGTCGTGCTCGGCACTACCGCCTGCCGGCGTCTCGGCACGGCGACGGACTACGTCATCGGGGCGGTGTCCATGGTCGGCTACTCGACGCCGCCCTTCTGGCTCGCCATCCTGCTCATCGTGCTGTTCGCGAGCACGCTCGGCTGGCTGCCCACGCAGGGCATGGCCACCCTCGGCGCCTCGTCTCGCGGCCTCGCGCACGCCCTCGACGTGACCAGGCACATGGTCTTGCCCGTGACGGTGCTGACCTGGTGGTATCTCGCGGCCTTCACGCGGCTGACGCGCGCCTCGATGCTGGAAGAATCGCGCAAGCCGTATCTGATGACCGCGCGGATGAAGGGGCTGTCGGAAGCGCGGGTATTCTACGGGCACGCGCTCCGGAACGCCTCGCGGCCGGTGCTGACCGTGCTGGGGCTGTATCTGGGCACCATGCTCGCGGGCGCCGTCATGACCGAGGTGGTGTTCGCGTGGCCGGGCATGGGCCTGCTGACGTTCAGCGCGATCGTGCAGCGCGACTATCCGGTCGTGCTCGCCGTCTTCATCGTGAGCGGGGCCGCGGTGGTCGTGACCAATCTCGTGATCGACCTGCTGTATGCGGTGCTGGATCCCCGGATCCGCTATGCGTGAGCAGCTCGCGGAGGTGTGGCGCGTGTTTCGCCGCCAGCGGGCGGCCGCGGGCGGGTTCCTCGCCCTCGCCGTCATCGTGATGGCGAGCCCGTCCATCGTGGTCCTGAGCCGGATCGATCCCGAGGCGATCTCCGCCGACGTGCTCGGGCGCCCCTCGCTTGCCCACGCCATGGGCACCGACTATCTGGGCCGCGACATCCTCGGCCGCGTGCTGCACGGTGTGAACACCTCGCTGCTCGTCGGCGCCTCCGTCGCCGCCATCGCGCTCTGCATCGGCCTCGTCCTCGGCACCACGGCTGGCTTCTACCGCGGCTCGATCGACCACGTCATCATGCGCGCCGCCGACGGGCTCCTGATCGTGCCCACGTTCTTCCTCGTGCTCGCCGTCGCGTTCATCTTCGGGGGGCGGCTCACGTTCGTGATCGTGATGCTCGGCCTGACCACCTGGCCGCAGATCGCGCGCATCGTGCGCGCCGAGGTGCTGGCCCTGAAGGAAGAGGCCTTCGTGCAGAGCGCGCGCGCCCTCGGCGCGGGCGACCTCCACCTCATGTTCCGCGAGATCCTGCCCAACACCCTCCCGCCCGTGGTCGCCATGATCGCGCTGCTCGGCTCCTCCGCCATCCTCGCCGAGGCGTCGCTGAGCTTCCTCGGGGTCGGCGATCCGAACGTGGTCAGCCTGGGCCAGATGCTCACGAGCGGGCTCGAGTACGTGACGAATGCGTGGTGGGTGCCGGGATTTCCCGGGGCGGCGATCTTCGTCCTCGTCCTGCTCCTCAACGTGCTCGGCGACGGCCTCAACGTCGCCCTGAATCCTCGGCTCCGACGGGGGGGCGTGTGAGGTTCTCGATCGCCATCAACATGATGCGGCGACGGCCGGACGTGCCGATGGAGACCATCGCCGCGCAGGCGCTCGAGATGGTGGTGGCCGCCGAGGGCCTGGGCTTCGACATCGTCTGGGCCGCCGAGCATCAGGGCTTCGACATCGCCTGGGCCGCCGAGCATCACACTATCGAGTACACCATCGCGCCCAACCCCCTCGTGCTGATCGTGCACTGGGCCGCGCATGTGCGCCGGATGCGGCTCGGCACGGCGGTCATCACGGCGCCGTACTGGAATCCGCTGCGCGCTGCCGGCGAGATTGCCCTGGCCGATATCCTGACGGGCGGGCGGCTCGAGGTCGGCTTCGGCCGAGGCGCGTACCAGTACGAGTTCGATCGCATGGCCGGGGGCATGGCGCAGGAGCGGGGAGGGGACTACCTCCGCGAGCTGGTGCCCGCGGTGCAGAAGCTGTGGCAGGGCGACTACGCCCACGACGGGACCATCTGGAAGTTCCCGCGCGCCACGTCGGTCCCCAAGCCGCTGCAGCAGCCGCACCCTCCGCTCTGGATCGCCGCGCGCGATCCCGACACGTACGACTGGACGATCAAGCACGGTCTCGACGTCATGGCCACGCCCCTCAGCAAGCCGGACAGCGAGGTGGAGAATCTCGCCGGCAAGCTCGCGCGGGCCGTGGCCGACAACCCCGGGGCGCGCCGTCCCCGCTTCATGGTGCTCCGGCGGACGTGTGTCTACGAAGACGCCACGGACTGGCGCGTGCCCGCTGAAGCCGCCGCCGAGGACACGCGCGTCTTCAACGGGCTCTTCTACAACGCGGCGGGGGTGGTCAACGGGTTACCGACGGCGATGGATCCCGGCTCGGCCGCGCCGCCGTCGCCGGAGGTCCTCCGCGACAGCTTGATGTTCGGCACGCCCGATCAGGTCATCGACCGCATCCGACGCTACGCGCGGCTCGGCGTCGACCACTATTGCTACGGCGCGAGCTTCGGCCTCCCGCACGACTTCGCGATGCGGTCGCTGGAGCTGTTCGGCCGCGAGGTCATGCCGTGCTTCCGTGAGACGACCGTGCCCGCCGCTGCGCCATGATCTCGTCGCGCGACGGCGTCGCCATCCACTTCCAGAGTGAGGGCCACGGCCCGCATGTCACCCTGCTTCACGGTGTGGGCTCGCACCTCCAGGCCTGGGACGACGTCGTTGCGGCGCTCCGCAATGATTTCACCCTGCTCCGCTACGACCTCCGCGGCCACGGCCAGTCCGGGAAGCCGCCCGCCCCGTACCATCTCGACGACTATGTCGCGGACCTCGCCGCGCTGCTCGATGCCCAGTCCGTCGCCCGGACGACGCTCGTCGGCTTCTCCTTCGGGGGGATGATCGTCTCGGCGTTCGCCGCCCGGCATCCCGAGCGTGTGGGCAAGCTCGCGATCGTGAGCGCGGTCGCGGGGCGAACGCTCGAGCAGCGGGCGGCCGTCGTCAAGCGCGCCGATGAGCTGGCCCAGGGCGGGGCGATGATGACGGTGGGGGCGGCGGTCGAGCGGTGGTTCACCACGGAATTCCGGGAGCGCCACCCCGACACGGTCGAGCGACAGGTCCAGCGCGTGCTCGGCAACGACCCCGCGGGCTACGCCGCGGCGTATCGCGTCTTCGCGGAGTCCGAGGTCATCGACGAGCTGCCGCGAATCAGCTGTCCGACGCTGGTGATGACGGGCGAGCACGATGTGAATTCGACACCCGCGATGGCGAGGGCGATGCACGAGCGCATTCGCGGCTCACGCCTCGTCATCCTGCCGCGCTATCGTCACAGCCTCCTGATCGAGGCTGCGCCCGCGGTCGTCAATGAGCTTCGCGCGTTCCTGAAGAACGCCGCCTAGTCTTACCCGGGGGTTTCAACCCCCGCCGCACGATGCCTCCCACGATATGCGGAGGATCAGCTTCGGGGTGACCGCGTCCGGTCTTGATGTCCCGGTCGCGCTGGCGGCCGACTCGCGCCCAGTCAGCTCGTGATGCTCTCGAAGTAGAGGCCGCGCTCACAAGGAGTCGTCAGCGGCCGGAGGACATAGAACGGCGGCTGGCCCGCCGCCGCATGGTCTCGTAGGATGCGAGCTCTTCACGCACGACTTGCCGCACGACGTCGAGAGCCGATCGCCGGTGAACGTGCTCGAGCAGGGCGTCGTTGCAGGTTTATCTCAGCAGAAGCGTGGCGAACTGACGAACTGCCAATTACCGCGGCTTTTCCGGTCCCGTCTCCATGGGCGCCGCGGGGTCCTTCACCCACTCCATCAGCGAGCCGTCGTAGAGCGCGACGTTGTCGTGGCCGAGCAATGCCAGGACGAAGGCATCCGCGCTGGCAGCGATCCCGGCGCCGCAGTAGGTGATGACCTTCTCGGCCCTGTCCGCCCCCGTCTCCGCGAACATCGCGGCCAGCTCGCCCGCGGGCAGGAAGACCTTGCTCTCACCGTCGACCAGACGGTGCGCGGGCACGTTCACGCTGCCCGCGATGCGCCCGGGGCGGCCGTAGTTCGCGCCGGCCTCGCCCGTGTGCTGCTTGGCGGTGAGCGCGTTGACGACGCGCACGCGCGGGTCGGCGATGGCCGCGGCCACCTGGGACTTGGTGGCGATCATCTCGGGGCGCGGACGCGCCACGAAGCGCGCCGGCGCCGGGCGAGGCGCCTCGGTCGACAGGGGCCGGCCCTCGGCCTTCCACTTGTCGATGCCGCCGTTCAGGATGGCGGCGTTGTCGAAGCCGAAGGCGCGGAGCATCCACCAGATCCGCGCCGCCCAGATCACGCTGCCTGCGCTGTAGAGCACCACGCGGGTGCCGTCGGCAACGCCATGGCGCGACATGGCCGCGGCGAACTGCTCCGCGCTGGGCATGGTGAACCGGAGCGGGCTGGCCGCGTCCGACAGTTCCTGCAGGTCCAGATGGCCCGCCCCCGGGATATGCCCCTGCTCCCACTCCGGCCGGCCGCTCCGCACCACGAACGTCTTGACCGGGTCAGGATCCAGAAAGGTCGTGCAATCGAAGACGCGGAGCTCCGGATCTGCCAGGTGCGCGGCCAGCCAGTCGGTCTCCACGAGGTACTGCGGGTTCACGATACGCGGGCTTGCGGGCATGGGTATCTCCTCCGGGCGCCATCATGCCATAGCTTGCACGCGCCTCGCCTTTTGCGCATGACAAGCCGGAAACCCGGATTTCTCTGCGCTGTATCTCGCCGGACACATTGACGGGGTCGGACTTCAGGATTCAGCATCTCTCGGCACACCATGATACTTCTGCGCGATTTTCAGGGCATGGAAGTACGACTTACCGAGGAGCGTCTGGAGCACATTCTCGAACATTCGGAGATGACGGGACGCGAGGGA
Organism: Candidatus Rokuibacteriota bacterium; assembly: GCA_003220345.1. Classification (GTDB taxonomy): domain Bacteria; phylum Methylomirabilota; class Methylomirabilia; order Rokubacteriales; family CSP1-6; genus AR37. The sequence goes on from QHSC01000029.1 coordinate 11,447, forward strand.
GCGATCGAAGAGACGCTTCGCACTCCTGAACGGGTCCTGGAATCCCTGTTCGATTCGGAAGCCCGGCTGTATTATCGGTTCTACCGGGAGACAACTGTGGGCGCAAAGTACCTATGTGTCGTGGTCAAGATAACCCAGGGCGATGCCTTCGTGCTGACTGCCTACCTGACGGACAGCGTGAAGCGGGGGTGGAGGCTATGGCCAGAGACAGAGTGAAGGTTTGGTACGACGCCAAGGGCGACTATCTCGAAGTGCTCTTCGATCAGCGGCCAGGCTACTTCCGAGAGACGGCCAACGAGCAGGTCATGGAGAAGGTGGACGCGGAAGGCAATGTGCTCGGTTTCTCGGTCCTGAAGGTGAGCGGCATCGGGGCGGAGCCCCTCGAAGTCGCGCTCTAAGCCTCTCCGCGTGTCCAGGGGGGAGGAAATGGTGGTAGCGCCGGTTGACTTTGGACATGAGCTGCTGTCAGATCATGGGCGAGATGGCTAAGAAGGTCATGGTCATCGTCCCGCGCACGGCCCCGGCGCTCTTCGCCTACCTGAAAGACAAGTTCGCCGATGACGCGACGATCTCGGTGATCATGGACCGGCGAGTCGCGGAGCGGCGCCGTCGCAGCGATACGCCGAGCGCGGAGCGACGGCAGGGTGATCGGCGGCAGCCCGGCCGCGACTACGCCATCGTGGTGAGCGAGTCCTAGCGGACGAGGGCCACCCGAAGGACTGTATGACCGGCGTTGCGTGATGACGACCCCTGCCCAGCTCTCCGTGCTCTCCCAGGCCGACGCCACGTTCCGAGCGCGCGAGCTTCGCGAGAAGGGTGCCCGCCATCTTCTCGGCACGTTCGTGGACTCGGCCGGTGTGTTGCGCGCCAAGCAGGTCTCGATCGACCGCGCGCCGGTCTTCCATTCCCCCGGACTGGGCGCCTCCCCCGTCTGGGTGATCTTCTGCGTCGACGACGCCATCGCCTTCACGCCCAGCTTCGGTGTGGTCGGCGACATGCGACTGCGCGCGGACCTGGACTCGGCCGTGTCGTTGGGGGACGGATCCGCGTGGGCGCCCACCGAGCTGGCGGACCAGGACGGGCAGCCGCTCGCGTTCTGCCCGCGCGGCACGCTGCGGCGCCAGCAGGCGGCCGCCGAGGCTGACGGGCTCGAGATCCTCGCGGCCACGGAGATCGAGTTCGTGGCGTTCGACGCCACGGGGAAAAGCGTGGCCGGCCGCGGCGGGCCCGCCTACGGCCTCGCCCCGCTGCTCGAGCATGCCGCCTTTGTGGACGACGTGCACCGCGACTTCGACCACGCCGGGCTGGCGATCGAACAGCTCCACGCCGAGTACGGGCCCGGGCAGATCGAGCTGTCGGTGGCGCCCGCGGCGCCGCTGCAGGCGGCCGATGCGAATGTCCTCGCGCGCGTCCTCCTGTGCCGCGCCGGGCGACGCCACGGGCTGCGGCTGTCCTTCTCCCCGCGCCCCTTCGCCGCGGGCGTCGGGAATGGCGCGCACGTGCACTGGTCGTTCCGCCGCGCCGGGGCGCCGCTCCTCTCGGGCGGCACGGGGCCGCACGGTCTGACGGAAGGCGGCGCCGCCGTCCTGGGCGGCTTCGTGCGCTGGCTCCCCGAAGTGATCGGTGCGCTCGCGCCGTCGCTGCTCTCCGGCCTGCGCCTGCAGCCCTCGCACTGGTCGGGCGCCTTCGCGTGCTGGGGGCTGGAGAACCGCGAGGCCGCGGTGCGTCTCTGCGCCGCGACGCCCGGCAATCCACGCGGGGCGAACGTCGAGGTGAAATGCATCGACCCTTCGGCGAACCCGTACGTGGTCAACGCCCTGTTGCTCGGCCTCGCGCGCAGGGGGCTGGAGGAGCGCGTCCCGCTCCCCGCGGAGACGACGCGCGACCCGGGCCCGATGACGGACGACCAGCGCGCCCAGGCAGGGATCGTCCGGCTCGAGTCGAATCAGTCCGCGATGCTCGACCTGCTCGAGCGCTTCAAGATCGCCCAGGAGATTCTCGGCGCCGGGCTGCTCGAGGCCCTCCTCGCCGTCCGGCGCCACGAGGTGGAGATCGCGCGAAGCGCGTCGATCGAAGAGCTGGTGGAGCGCTTCCGGTTCACCTGGTCGGTCTGAGAGGTGAAGGGCGGCGACCGGGACAGGCGCGCGTTCGAGGAGGCCGTCGGCGCGCTCTCGCTGGTCGATCACCACGTGCACGGCGCCTTCCGCGGACCGCTCGACCGCACAAAGTTCGAGCGGTCCATCACGGAGTCCGATCGGGCGCTCGCCCCCGGCGTGACGCCGTTCGACTCGCAGCTAGGCTTTGCCATTCTGCGCTGGTGTGCCCCCGCGCTCGGGCTTTCACCCCACGTGTCTCCCGAGGAGTATCTCGCACGCCGTACCGAGCTTGGGCCCGAGGAGACGAACCGCCGCCTCCTCGGCTCCTCGGGCGTCTCCCACTACCTCGTCGACACGGGCTTCGCCGCCGAGGAGCTGCTCGACCTGCGCGCGATGGCGACTCTCTCCGGCGGCCAAGCGCGAGAGATCGTGCGCCTCGAGTCCGTCGCGGAAGAAGTTGCCCGCGCCGGGCCGAGTGCCGACGCTTTCGCCAAGACCTTCCTCGACCGTCTCCATGCCAGGCTCGAGGCCGGCGCGGTGGGGACGAAGAGCGTGGCCGCCTACCGCCACGGGTTCGAGCTCGATCCCGCGCGGCCCGAGCCGGGCGAGGTCACCCGCGCCGCCTCCGCGTGGCTCACCGCGATCGGCGGGGGGCAGCGCGTGCGCCTCACCGATCCGACGCTGTTGCGGTTCATGCTGTGGTCGGGCATCGACGCGCGCCTCCCGATGCAGCTCCACGTCGGGTTCGGAGACTCGGACCTGCACCTGGCGCGCGCGAATCCGCTCTTGCTCACGGACTTCATCCGCCAGAGCGAGCCCTCGCGTACACCGATCCTCCTGCTGCACTGCTACCCCTTCCACCGCGAAGCCGGCTACCTGGCGCACATCTATCCGAACGTGTTCTTCGACGTCGGCGTCGCCGTCAACTACGTGGGCGCGCAGTCCAAGCAGCTCGTCGCCGAATCGCTCGAGGTCGGCCCGTTCGGCAAGCAGCTCTACTCCTCGGACGCCTGGGGCCCAGCCGAGCTGCACCATCTGGGCACCCTGCTCTGGCGGCGGGCGTTCTCTGCCGTGGTCGGCGAGTGGATCGAAGCCGGCGACTGGAGCCTGACGAACGCGCTCCGCGTCGCGTCACTCGTCGCGAGGCAGAACGCCGAGCGCCTCTACGCTCTGTAGGCCGGGCTGGACTCCCCCTGATCTACTCAGCCCTCGCCTCGCAGCTACGCTGCTCAGCTCGAAATGCGGCCCTCTCCCCCTTGCTACGGGCGAGGGAACAAGATCATCCCTCTCCCTCGGAGAGGGAGAGGGCAGGGTGAGGGTGGCGTTGTCTCGCGAATAGTCCAGCTCGGGCGACCTGCGGTACACTCCGGCCAGATCGAGATCACCATACGTGGGAGGACCACCCATGCGTGCGACCGTGGCGTTGCTTGGATTCCTGCTTGTCGCTCTGATGCTCCCGGCCTCGCCCGCGGCGGCGGACGACATCGTCCCGGCCACACACGAGGAGATGGGGCGCGCCTTCGATGACTTCGCTGTCCAGCTCCACGCACTCGGGGAGCGCTTCCGTCGCCACTTCACGCTTGGAGATACCGGCCCCGAGCGCCCGCTCGTCACCTACATGCTCGACCACCGTACCGATCTTGCGCTCACGCCCATCCAGGTCCAGGAGCTGGAGCGCATCCGCAGCGACTTCCAGAAGGAAGCAATCAAGCTGGACGCGGATCAGCGCGTGGCCGAGATGGATGTGGCCAGTCTTCTTCGCGCGGATCCCGTGGACACCGGCCGGGTGGAGGCCAAGATCCGCGAGAGCGAGCGGCTGAAGGCCGATTTTCGCGTGGGACGAGTCCGCGCGATCGAGCGCGCCAAGGCCCAGCTCACCCCAGAGCAGCGCGCCAAGCTCGCCACGATGCTCGGCGAGCCGCCCGCGGCCCGACCCCGCGCAGGCAGTCCTCCCGCCCCTCAAAGATTTTAGCTAGTCGGCCGCGCGACCTGGATCGCCCAATTTCGCATCCCTCTCCCCCATCGGTTGAGGGCAGGGTGAGGGGGCTCCGATCACCAGGGGCGAAGAAACGTCGCTACGGCACGATGGCCGTCACGCGGGCGCTCGACGCCTCGGCCGCGGCCCGCGTGGAAGCCGAGAACGCCTGCACGCGATAGGTGCCCACGGCGAACGGCCCCTGCACCAGACAGCGCCCCGCCGTGTCGGTGATACCGTGCAGGATCTGGCTGTCGCCATGCGAGTTCGTCACCTCCACCGCGATGGGGACGTCGCGGATCCCCGGATGGAGCACGGTCTCCACGATGAGTCCACCGGGGCCGGGGCGGGCCTCGAGAATGATCTCGACCCGCGCGTTCGCCTTTACCGGCATCAGGATTCCGCCGATGGGAACGTAGATGTGGTCGAAGTTCGTCCATCCCTCCACGCGCGGGAAGGCCACGTCCGGGATCTGCTGGCGCTCGTGGGCGCGCGGGGAGTGCAGATCGGTCCACGCCACCACCCGCACGGGCTTCGCGCCCTTCGGCTCGACCCATGTCCAGGCGTGATCGACCACGGCGTGCCAGCCGTCGGGCAAGCCCCGCACGACTAGGTCGACCTTGCGGACGACACTGAAGGGGCTCCGCACCTCGGCGTCCAGGATCACCGGCTCGTGCGATGAGCCGCCCGCGCTGTCGAAGTTGGCGACGTTCTCCTGGGCCCGGTTGTTGTGCGGCTCGATCTCACCGAACTGCGGCATGATCGCCACGACCAGACACGTGTGCTCGGCCACGTCCGGCGTCCAGTCGAATTGCACGTCCTGCACCGAGTTCGCGGCCACGCTCGGCAGCTTCATCGTCTTGATCGTGGTCCAGCGCGGCCGCGTGCCGTCGGGCGCCACGCCGTTGTCGCCGATGCCCGGCGGCGAGGTGACCGATAGCGAGACCCACACGTCCTTGGCGTCCTGCGCCGCCGACTTTCCCCCCGTGTTGTGGACGCGCGCGTGGACCTTGTTCACGTGCTTCACCCAGGGCCGGTCGCCGCTCAGCTTCGCCACGTCCGGCTTGCCGTCCTCGTGGAACTCGTAGACGACGGTGCCGTTCGCCGCGTTGTTGCGCAGGCTGTCGATCCAGACGTCCACGGATTCCCACGTTTCAGTGCTCCAGGGCGTGATGCTCAGGTCGAAGGTGCCGTCGGGATTCGGCGGCGGCTCCTCGTTCCAGTGAATGACCACGCGGTACACGAGCGGCCGGTCCTGCAGCCGCTCCGCACACTCGATCCGAAGGAGCCGCGGCGGGTCGACCGCGCTCTGCCCGCCGTCGAGGACGCCGAACAGCATGGTGGAGCGCTCGTTCGCGTTGTTGATGAAGGTCTCGGCCTTGCGGGCGCGGGTGACGAGCACCGCTCCCTGTTGCGGATTGCCGGCGGGGATGTTCGCGTCGAAGATCACTGGCCCCGGCTTCTGGCGCACCTCCACGTAGTACGAGAGCCCGTCGGCCACGTTCAGCTCCAGCAGATGGATGCGGGGGCCGCCATCCTCGGCGGCGTCGTGGGCGATGATCTCGAACGACTCGGAGGTCGAGCCGCCGCCCGGGTCCCACGACCGGCGCGCCACGTTGGCCCCGTCGAAGAGCTGCATGTGGTCGGCCTGCGCGCCGCTGAACAGCGCGCCGTCGTCGACCTCGCCGGCAAGGTCCCAGTGCTCGGCGTCACCCGCCAGCATCGTGCCGTTGTCGTACTTCTCCGTGTAGATGTCGGGCATCAGGAACCAGTGGCCGAGCTCGTGCGCCTTTCGCCCCCAGCTGGAGTCGGTCGCGAGCCACAGACGACCCTTGGCCGACTGGAACTTGATCGTCTGTCCCTCGAACGACGTCTGGGTGATGTTGGCGGGGTTGCTGCTCTGCGCCCGTCCGAAGGGCCCGTTGAGGACGACCACGAATCCCTCGAAGGACTCGAAGTCGAGCGCCGGCGTGATCGCCTTCAGGCCCTGAAGAGCGTGCAGGTGCAGCGCATCGTGCTTGATCAGATCCTGGTACACGATCGCGTTGCGCAGGGACTCGCGCAGGCCGCCGAGATTCGGATTGCTCCCGAAGATGAACGTCCCGGTCAGGTTGATCCCGCCCCGGTCCGTCGGGTGCGCCAGGTCGCCAAGCCCCACCACCTGAAGGTACTTGCCGCCGAGCGAGAGGTAGGCGTTGCCGCCGCCGGCGGCGACGCCGTAGCAGTCGTAGCCCGGGCCGGGGGCGCCGACGTGCGTGCTGACCAGCTTCGGGTTGGCGGGATCGGCGACGTCCCAGATCACCAGTCCCTGGTCGGCCCCGGTCCCGTAGGCGGTCGTGCCCACGAGCGTCACGGAGTGGAGGCGCAGCACGCTCCGCTCGATGCCCTTGATGACCGGCACGGCGCCGGAGACGTCGAACACGTGCAGCCCGTCGCCGTCCGTGGCGACCACGCAGGTCGTGCCGACCACGTCGAGCCCCATGACCCAGGCCCCCGTCGTGCCGACGGTGACGCCGCTGATCTCGAACGGCGCCGCGAGGTTCGACACGTCGATCACGCGGAGGGTCGGATCGAATGAATGGAACGCATTGTTGGTCGCGCCCACATAGGCCTTCGTGCCGACGAGGCGGACGGCGGTGGCCCAGCGCCCGCCCAGGTTGAAGACTGACTTGCGCACGGGGTTGTCGGACACCGACAGGTCGTAGACCTCGAGACCGGCTCGGGTGGCCGCGGCCACGAGCGTGGTGCCGGCGATGTCGACGCCGTGCAGCCAGCCCGTCGACGCGATCTGCCGCACCACGCTCGCCGTCGGGGGGCCGACGTAGACCACGTACAGCCCCTTGTCTCCCGCCGCCACGTAGGCGTAGTTGGCCCCGACGGCCACGTGCATCGGGACCACGATCGGCCCGAGCACCTTCTCTTCGAACGGATTGTCCGGATTGCTGACGTCGACGATCGAGAAGTTGAGCCCTTGCTGCGCGGCAAACACACGGGTGCCGGCCAGCACCGCGTGGCGCTTGGTCACCCGCAAGAGATCTTCACGCGTCTTGTCGATGTCCCCCTGTTCCCACACGTAGAAGATGCGCGGGTTGGGCAGCGCGACCCAGGCGGAGAATTCGAACTGGACCGTGGTGCGCCCGTACGAGGCCTCCGCCCAGAAGCGCCGAGCCTGCTCGAAGCTGGCCGCCTCGGCATTCCGGGTGGCGGCCTGGCTGGCGGGTACGTGATCCGTGGGAAAGCCCAGGATGACGAGCACGCGCTGATCTTTTTTTCCGATGGCGGGCGTGCCGTGCTGCGGCCCGTGGAAGAAGATCGGCGCCCCGTCGCGTCCGCCGTCGCGCACGTCAGGCCAGGGCGCCAGCGCGAAGGGATGCAGGGCCGTCGCCGTCAGGCCGCCGACCGTGACGGCAATGGGGCCGGAGGTGGCGCCCTCGCCCACCAGAACTTCGAGCTGGACCGGCGCCGCGCGGACCACGAGGGCGGGGACTCCACCTATGACGACGGCGTTGCCGTCCAGGTCGGGCGCGAACCCCGACCCCTCCAGCGTCAGCAACGATCCGGGCCATGCCTCGACCGGCCAGACGTTGACGAGCGAGACCCCCGGCGGCGGCGGGGCCGGCGGCCCGAAGAGAGCGTCGAGCAGCGCCCGAATGGCCGCCGCGAGCCACTGCGCCGCGCGCCTCAAGAGTGACATCGCGAATACCTCCTGTCGGGAAGCCTGATCCACCACCCAGTCACGAGCTCGCGGCAATCGTGCGCGGTCGCCGACGCGCGGTCAAGCCGCCCTTCGTGTTGACGGACCGCGGCGATCGAGCTTAGCCTGCACGCGCACGACGGATCATTGGAATGACTACCGCATTGGAGGAGACCCGACCATGCTCGACTTCAAGGACCACGTGGTGCTCGTCACCGGGGCCGGCGCCGGGATCGGGTTCGGCATCGCCCGGGCATTCCACGAGGCGGGCGCCCGCGTGGCCCTCGGCGATCTACGGGAGGTCGCCGTCGCGCGGGCGGCGACAAAGCTCGGCGACTCAGGACGCGTCTACGCGCGAGCCGTGGACGTGCGCGACGCCCGTGCGACGGCGGAATTCCTCGACGGCGCCGAGCGCACTCTCGGCCCGGTCACGGTCGCCGTGGCGAATGCCGGGATCTACCCCAACACCCCCGTGCTCGACATGACCACGGAGGAGTGGGACCGCGTGATGGAGACTAACGTGCGCGGCGTCTTCCTCACCTGTCAGGCCGCCGCCCGCTCGATGGTGGCACGCGGCACGCAGGGGAAGATCATCACGCTGTCGTCGGGTGCGGCCTTCAGCGGGCGCCAGGGCGCTTCGCACTACTGCGCCTCCAAGGCGGGCGTGGTCATGTTCACGAAGGTGCTCGCCCTCGAGCTGGCCGGGCACCACATCAACGTCAACAGCATCGCGCCCGGGCTGATCGAGGTGGAGGGCGAGGTGTCGCCCCTGACCCGCGAGTACGTGGAGACGCTGACGCGCTCGATCCCGTGGGGGCGCATCGGCAGCCCCGAGGACATTGCCAAGGCCGCCCTGTTCCTGGCCTCGCCCCTCGCCGAGTTCATCACCGGCGAGGTCCTGGCCGTCAACGGCGGCTCCTCGGCGGGCCGCGCCTTTCTCCCGCTCAGCACGCCCCCGTCGCCGTGATTGTCAGCCGATCCGGCCCAGGCCCCTCTACATCCCTCTCGTCCGCTCGCGGGAGAGGGCAGGGTGAGGGGCAAGAGACAAGACCTTCGTGGGATATCCACTATGCGTCACCGTCAGGCTGTCGGCAGAGTGACCTAGAAAGCCACTTGCACGCAGTGCGTGATGATCGAGCAAACGCGCAGGATGGATGTCAGCAAGCCGGGGCTAATCTCGAATCCCGCCCTCTTTCAAGGTGACGCCTACAATAATATTGGGACATGTTCGATCGGGCGCCACTGAAGCTCGAGCCGCCTCGTGCGATCAGAATCAAGGCCATCGAAGAGGGTGGTGTCCCGATTGCGGTGGAAATAGCGGCGCGGCTTCCGGTCATTCAATGATGTGATCCGCCCGCCCGAGCACCGAGCGCGGGATCGTCAGCCCCAGGGCCTTGGCCGTCTTGAGGTTAATGACCAGCTCGAACTTTGTCGGCTGCTCGACGGGGAGGTCGGCCGGCTTCGCGCCCTTGAGGATCTTGTCCACGAATGTCGCCGAACGCCGATACATCTCCGTGCGATCGGTCGCGTACGCCATGAGGCCGCCGCTCTCGGTGAACTCCCCATAGGGATACATCGCGGGCAGCCGGGTCTGCGCGGCGAGCTCGACAATCTGCGCCTGGTGCGACAACATGACGGGGTTCGGCAGCACGATGAGGCCCTGCGCGCGCGTTTTCGTAAGCGCGGCGAACGCGCGCTCGATCTCGTCGCGCCCTCGCGCTTCCACAACAAGGACAGCGATGCCGGTCCGCTGCCCCACCGTCTTGATCTCCCGCAGGAAGGTTGCATGCGCGGTCCCGCCCGGTTCCATGAGCACGCCCACGCGCGTCATGCCGGGCACGGTCTGCGTGAGGAGCTCCAACCACTTGGCGCTCAGCCCCTCCGCGAGATTCGCGAGCCCGGTCACGTTGCCTCCGGGGCGCGCCAGACTGCTCACCAGCCCCGACCCGACTGGATCGCCCGAGCTGACCATGACGATGGGAATCGTTGGCGTCGCTCGCTTAAGCTCCATGATCGTCCTATTGCCGAAGGCCGCGATGACGTCAACCTTGAGACTGACCAGCTCGGCCGCCAGCTCAGGAAGTCGCTCGAAACCCGATTCCGCCGACCGGGACTCGATGACGAGGTTCTTCCCCTCGACGTAGCCGAGGTCGCGGAGGCGCTGCCGAAACGCCTCCAGGTCCCTCGCTGCGGTGGGGTACGCGTATCCGAGATGGCCGATGCGCCAGACCTTCGTCGCCTGCTGCGCATCGCTGGCGAGCGGCAACGCGAGGATGCCGAAGGCGAGGGCAGCGGCGAGCGCGGCGCGTATGGTCATCATGCCGCTACCGTATTGCGCTGACTGAGCATTGGGGCGATCTTCCGCCAGCCGTCGATCCTGCGCAACTTGATCTGCCCGCTGGCCACGAGGCTGAAGAGCAGAACCAGCGCCGCGTCCTTGGTGGGCAGCGAGCCTTGCGTCTTCACGCGGCGCCGGAATTCTTCGTGCAGCCGCTCAATCGTGTTCGTCGTCCGCAGCGTCTTCCATTGCGCCTTGGGAAACAGGAAGAATGTCAGGAGCTCGTCGCCGCCCTCGCGCAAGCTCGTGACCACGCCAGGGCAGCGCTTGGCCCACGTGCGCAGACGGTGTTCCGACCACTGAACTGAGGATCGCCGAGCTCGTCTAGACAGTGCCTCAGTTCTCAGAGATGCCGACCCTCGGTCAGTTC
>QHSC01000352.1 GCA_003220345.1 Candidatus Rokuibacteriota bacterium
TCGGGCACGGTCAGCGTGCCCGGGAACCGCATGTGCCCCGTGGGCGGGCTCACCTGTCCCTCCGGCACGTACGCGAGCACGGGGGCCACCAGAGCGTTGCCCAGCGTGCGCGCGATCTTCTCCGAGAGCGCCTTCACGCGCACGTTGTGCTTGCCCACGGCCATGTGCGGGCCGTTCTGCTCGGTCCCTCCGATCGGGACGATGACCGTCGTTCCCCCCGCCTGGATCCGGTCGCGGATCTCCGTCCAGGTCAGCTCCTCGAGGAACACCGTGTCCGGCGTCTCCGCGTGCGCGCCCGACACCGCCATGAACAGCAGGCACACGAGTAGCCCAGACACGCTCCACTTCACGTGAGCCAAAGGCGCCCCCTCATTGATTCAGCCCTCGCCTCAGGGCTTCGCCCTTCAGCTCGAACTGCGGCCCTCTCCCCCTTTCGGGGGCGAGGGTTGCAAAGAAGAGTTACCACCAGCCGCGCCACCAGACGAAGAGGGCGATCACGAGGGAGAAGCCGATGATGTACACGAGCCAGGATTCGTACCAGGCGACCTGCGGCACGTCGACCTGATCGGGCTCCCAGGCCATGGCTTGCCGCCACCGTTCGTCCCCCTGCGAGTACTGGGCGAAGATCTCGACCGTCCGCTCGAGAATGACGGGCGCGCCCACGCTCCGGTAGCGCTGGGTCAGCGAGCCCTGCTGATTGGTGAGCGTGAAGCCCGCGGTGGCGCTCCCCGTGGCCTGGAGGTAGGTCTCCTCGGCGTGGGCGAGGGTGGCGAAGACATCGCGCCGGCCGTCGAGCGAGCCCAGAACCTTGGCGATGGTGTCGGCGTCGGGGGCGTCGTAGGAGCGGTCGATCGTGGAGAGGGTCAGCGCCATCAGTACGAGCGGGGCAGCCCCAGCACGTGCTCCGAGAGGTAGTTCAGGGCCATCTGCTGCGAGATGGGCGCGATCTTGTAGAGACGGATCTCGCGCCAGAGGCGCTCGACGTGGAACTCCTTGGCGTAGCCGTAGCCGCCAAACGTCTGCAGGGCCGCGTCGCAGGCCTGAAAGCCCGCTTCCGCGGCGAGGAGCTTGGCGGCATTGGCCTCGCGCCCGCACGGCCGGCCCGTGTCGAAGAGCCAGGCCGCCTTGAGACACATCATCTCCGCGGCGTCGAGCTGGGCGAGGGCGAGGGCAAGGGGATGCGCGATGGCCTGGTTCTTCCCGATGGGCCGGTCGAAGACGACGCGCTCCTTGGCGTACTGGACCGCGCGCTCGAGGGCGGCCCGCCCGATGCCCACGGCCTCGATGCCGATCACGATACGCTCGGGATTGAGGGAGTCGATCAGGTGATAGAAGCCGTCGCCCACCGTGCCGACCACGTCGGCCTCGGGCACCTCGAGGTTGTCGATGAAGATCTCGTTGGAGTCCACGGCGGCGCGGCCGAGCTTCTCGATCAGGCGCACCGTGATGGCCTGGCGGTTGAACTCGGTGAAGAAGAGGGTCATGCCCTTGAGCGGCCGGGCGGGATCGCGGTCGCTCGTGCGCGCGAGGAGCAGGATGCGATTGGCGTGCTGCGCGTTGGTGGTCCACACCTTGCGCCCGTTGACGAGCCAGCCATCGCCCTTCTTCTCTGCCCGCGTCTGGATGCGCGAGGTGTCGGTGCCCGCGTTGGGCTCGGTGACGCCGAAGGCCATCACGGTCTCGCCCGTCACGATCTTCGGGAGCTCGCGCTGCTTGAGTTCATCCGTCCCGTAGCGCACCACGGGCTCGGGCGGGAAGCAGTAGAAGTGGATGGGCGAGGCGCCCGAGGTGCCGGCGCCCGAGGCGCAGATCTCGTGGAGCATGAGGGCGGCCTCGGTGACGCCCAGGCCCGCGCCGCCATAGGCCTCGGGAATCATGAGCCCGAGCCAGCCGTTGTCGGCGAAGGCCTTGACGAACTCCGTCGGGTATTCGGCCTTCCTGTCTTTCTCGAGCCAGTAGTCCAGGGAGAAGGTCCGAGCAAGCGCGGCGACTTCCTTGCGGATCAGCTCCTGCTGCTCGGTGAGCGCGAAGTCCATCGTGGCCTCCCTGCCGGCCTTTGAAGTGCGAGCGAAAACTGAGAAAGAATATCACGGACTTGCCCCGCGGAAAGCCCCCGGAGTATCCTCGACGCATGGAAACGACCCCCGCCATCCAGGACTACCTCGGGGCGATCTACGATCTCGCGGGCAGCGACAAGCCGGTCATCGGCGCCCGGCTCGCCCGGCACATGCATATCTCGGCGCCGTCCATCACCGAGGCGCTCCGCCGCATGCAGCGTGAGGGCTATGTCACGGTGGCGAGCAAGAAAGAGATCCGGCTCACCGCCAAGGGCCTGGACATCGCGCGCACCATGGCACGGCGCCACCGGCTCATCGAGCGCTGGCTCACGGACGTCCTGGGGCTCGACTGGTCGCGCGCCCACGACGAAGCGCATCGGCTCGAACACGCCCTCTCCCCCGTGGTCGAGGAGCGTCTGGCCACCATCCTCGGCATGCCGAGCACCTGCCCCCACGGCAATCCCATCCCGGGCATGCCGGAGCCCGAGGCGCACAACCCCATCCCGCTCTCCCAGGCCCCCGCCGGCTCGACCTTCGTGGTCGAGCGCATCACGGAGGAGGCCGAGGCCGATCGCCAGCTCCTCCGCTTCCTCTGGGAAAGCGGCATCCGCCCGGGCAGCCGGCTCACCGTCACCGACGTGGCGCCCTATGCGGGCACCATCTCGGTAGACCTCGAGGGGCGGACCATCACCATGGGCCTCGCCGCATCGCACAAGATCTGGGTCTACGATCCGCAGGAGCCGGCGCCCCGGCGCAAGCCCGCGCGCCTCCGGGCCGCCCGCAAAGTCGCCAGATAACATGGCCGTTCAGGCGCTCTACGCGCTGCAGAACGGCTTCATGGGCTTCGAGAAGAGCGGTCTCTTCTTCGGCGAGCGCTCGGGGGAACGGGTGCGCATCCCCATCGCCTGCTATCTCGTCAGGACCTCGGACACGACCATTCTCTTCGACACCGGCCTCTCGCCGCGCGCCGTGCCCGGCCTCCTGAGAACCGACTCCCTGGCGACCTTCACCGAGGCCGACCTGCTCGTGAACCGCCTGGACTCCGTGGGGATCGAGCCGGAGAACGTCGACGTGGTGGTCCTCTCCCACCTGCACTTCGATCACGCGGGCGGCGCCTTCCTCTTCTCGAAGTCCGAGCTGGTGGCCCAGCAGGACGAGTACGCGTACGCGAGCTACCCCGCGGGGTTCTTCTCCGGCTTCTACTACAAGAAGAACTTCGACCTGCCGGGCTACCGGTGGCGGCTCCTCGACGGCGACACCGAGATCGTGCCCGGCGTCACCGTGCTCCGGAGCGACGGGCACACCCCGGGGCATCAATCGCTCCTCATCGAGCTGCCCCAGACGGGGCCGGTGATCCTGGCGGGCGACTGCTGCTACTGGCAGGAATCCATCGACAAGGAGATCCCGCCCGGCGTCGTCTGGGACCCGACGCGGGCCATGCATTCGATCAAGCGGCTCAAGACGGTCGCGCGCCTCATGAACGGGCGCATCTTTCCCAGCCATGATCCCGTGTTCTGGGCGTCCGCCCTCAAGGCGCCCGACGCGTACCACTGAGGAGGAACAGCATGGGAGTTCTCGACGGCATCAAGGTGCTCGAGCTGGCGCGCGTGCCCCCCGCGGAAATGCCCGGCATGATGCTGGCGGACATGGGCGCGGACGTCCTCAAGATCGACACGCCCGGCGACACCCAGGAGGACCCCGACTGGCAGCGGCGCTCGGCCTTCGTCTACGTCAACCGCAACAAGCGCTCGATGGCGCTGAACATGAAGGCGCCCGAGGGCCAGGCGATCTTCACCAAGCTGGCCACGCAGGCCGATGTCATCGTCGAGGGCTTCCGGCCCGGCGTCATGAAGCGGCTGGGCGCGGACTACGAGACCGTGCGGGCGCTCAACCCGCGCATCGTCTACTGCTCGCTCTCGGGCTTCGGCCAGAACGGCCCGTACCGCGACTACCCCGCCCACGACATGAACTACCTCTCGCTGGCGGGCGTGCTCACCCTCATCGGCGAGCCCGACCGGAAGCCCGTGATCCCGCTCAATCTCGTGGCCGACTATGCGGGGGCGAGCATGCACGGCGCCCTCGGCATCATGTTCGCGCTCTTCGCGCGCGAGCGGACGGGCAAGGGCCAGCACGTGGACGTCTCCTATCTCGACACCACCATCGCCCTCCTCGCCGCCACCCCCAACATGCGCTACTACTTCAGCGATGGTCTGGCCCCCAAGCGGGGCGAAGGCTTTCTCGGCGGATCGTATCCCTACTACGCGATCTACGAGACCAAGGACGGCAAGCTCCTGACCATCGGCTGCACGGAGCCCTGGCTCTGGGAGAACTTCTGCAAGGCCATCGGGCGCCCCGACTTCGTCCGCTTCGCGCGCAAGCACGACCAGTTCGTGCGCGCCGCCAATGCGGAGGAGGTCAAGGCACGGGAAGAGATCGAGGCCGTGATCCGGACCAAGAACCGCGACGAGTGGTACGACCTGCTCGTCAAGGCCGACGTCTGCGTGGGCAAGGTCTACGAGCCCGAGGAAATGGTCCAGGACCCGCAGGTGCAGGCGCGCGACATGATCGTGGAGATGAAGCACCCGACCCTGGGCACCATCAAGGAGTTCGGCATACCCATCAAGCTCTCCGGTACGCCCGGCACCGTCCGCACGCCCGCCCCGTACGCGGGCGAGCACACCGAGGCCGTCCTGCGCGAGCTGGGAATAAGCGCCGCGGACATGCAGGCGCTCAGAGAGAAGAAGGTTGTAGGCTAGGAGTGCCGGTCTGGCTGTCCGGTCCTAGTCGAGAACGCGATCTCCCAATTTTCATCGGCCTGCCCATCAATCGATAGGCGCCACACGTACCGTCCTCCGGGAGGGATTGGCAGCGGCCCAATGTTGATCGCAAGAGTGGTGTCCAGCGGAGTCCCAGCTACTAGACCCGCGGGACGTCCAACCTCGAAATTCCCGCGAAGCTCGATCGGGCGATCGCCATCTGGCGTCGGCACACGAACGGGCTGACCGTCCGCGTTCAGGAGTTCAAGGGTGAACTCATGAAGCCTATTCGCTTCATCCCAGGGCACCTCAATCTTGAGCGCGATCGCCATTGGAGTCGGATCGGGGCCGGCAACCGACCACCCGCCGCCGAGAATATAGAGCTTCCCATTGACAGCCTGGGCCGCGTCTGCCAACAGCATCGTGACCTTCATCGACTTCACCTCGTCCTATGAGGAAGGGCCAGCGAAGAGACAATCATGGGGAGGGCGGCGCCAATACTGATGCATTTCCAGGCGTGGTCTTCATTCCACGCGACAGCAAAGCAGCCCCCCAGCGCGAGAAAGAGAAACGACACGAGAATGTATATCCACGAAAATGGTGGAGTGCCGGCCGGAGTGTGCGTGACTTGCTTGTAGAGGCGAACAACTTCGGGCGCTGCGGCGCCTACCGCGCCCCAAGCGAAACGATACCAGGACCAGTCAACGTCTATTTGTACAACACCTTCAAGTATTCGATGACTTGCTCGATCTTTGAAAGCTCTGGAACCACATCACCCGGGCGCGGCTCTCGGTAGTACGTGG
>QHSC01000292.1 GCA_003220345.1 Candidatus Rokuibacteriota bacterium
GGTCGCTCGCTATCTCGAAGCCGAGACGCCGGTAGCTCTCCCACTGCGCCTCGTCGAAGTACTGGTCGGAGGTCGCCTCCTGGGGAAAGCTCGAATGCGCGCCGTGGTATTGCGTGATGTCCGCGGGCTCGTCCCCCGTGAGGGTGGGCTTGACGTAGACGAGGTACGACACGCGCTCGGGCTCGTCCTGATACACGACCCGGGCGATCGCGGCGTGGGCCAGCGAGAGCCGCGCGAGATCGACCGCGTCCAGCTCGATACCGGGGTCACCGTTCCCACCGCGCGCGAGAGTTCCGGACCACTTCCCGCGCCGGAGCTGCGGGAGGGTGCCGAAGAACTTCCGGAAGGCAGGATCCACGATGGCGTCCAGCTCGTCCGTCGTGAGAAAGGTGATCTCGGCCCCGAAGTCCAGCCGGGCCTTGCGCACCAGGTTGGCGAGCCCCTCGAACTTGTACTCGGGATCCGCCTCCGCGTCGACGAGGAGGATGCGCGGGAGTCGCCGGCGGATCAGCTCGTAGCCGCCGAGGTTCTCGAAATGCCCGCCGTCGGACAGATACCATCGCCGCGCGGCCGAGCCGGGGAAGCGCGCGAGCAGCTCGTCGAGCAGGCACGTCTGGACCAGGAAGACCCAGCGCGTGAGCAAGGCGGCGAGGCGCTGGCGCGCCGTGGGCGCCCACTGTGGGCGACGGCTGGGCTCGACGTGGGAGTCCCACCAGTAGCCCAGGCGCACATTGCTGAGCCCGCACAGCAGGCTGAGTCCCAGATTGGTCCGGGCGCCGAGGCCGGTGGAAAAGGCGGCGCCGGAGATGCCGACCCAGTAGCCGAGGGAGAGCTCCTCGCCGCCGGACCAGCGCCAGAACATCTGGAAAGGCGGCGAGCTCGCTGCCCCGCCGTCCGCAGTCGGAAAGACCCACGCGCTCCGCCGATCCTGTCGGCGGTGGCTCGCGAAGACAGCATGTTGTCGGGCGCCTGCGCTGAAAGACCGGGAGCCGATGGCGAGCCCTACGCCCTTGCGATCCCGCTGCTCGATCTGGGACTTGGCGTCGACGGTCTCGTTGATGGTGACGTTGATCAGGTGGAGCGGCGGCATCTTGTCGGCGCTTCCCGCTCCGGGGCTCGGATAGTAGTTGGCCAGATCCGTGTTGTCCCCCGGGAGGACGCGCGTGACTTTCTGGTTGGTGGGATCGGCACGCAGCGGGTTCGACGCTCCGAGGTAGGCGCGGGTGAGGCGGGCGCTGTACAAGGACAGCTGCGAGGAGCCGTTGAGAAAAGGCCAGCACCACCCGAACAGGAGGGAGAAGAGCGCGAGAGCGAGCCAGGCCAGCCCGGGGACAAACAGGTCGCCGAACGTCTCGTGGTGACTCACGTAGCGCGGGTCCTGCCCTTCCCACCAGTACCAGGGCGCGGAGCCTGGAATCTTGAAGCTCCACACGATGGCGTGCGACACGGCATCGGTGAGGATGAGCAGGAGGGCGACGATGAGCAGGGCCAGCGTGGTCGCCGCGATGGACAGGGGCAGGCCGGGGCGCTGCCCTCCCACGCGCCCTCTGAAAAGGACGGTGATCTTCCGTCCGAGTCCGGCCAGCGCGGCCAGGACCGAGAGGACGGAGCCCGTCCACAGAGGCAGGTTCGGGCGCTGACCGGAGACGGGCGCGATTCGTCGTCTTTGAAGATCATGGCCGCGCGCTTGGGGTCGCTCTCGGCCTCGAAGGCCTTGCGGGCCTGGGGCGCGCGCGCGCGGCGCGCGGCATGGCCGTACGCGGCCGCCCAGGCAAAGGCCGTCAGCGCCTCGACGCCGAGGAGACCCCAGGCGGTGTCCCGCCAGAGCGGCGAGGGCGCTCCCGCGGCCAGCATCAGGGTCAGGACGGCGGACACGACGAGACCGGTGACCGGCCGCTCGTAGAATCGGCCGCGGGCGCCCACGCGTCCGATCATCCAGTACGCCCATCCCAGAGGAATGGCCCCGACCACGAAGGGAAGGAGCCACAGGGTGATATAGGGGCTCCACCAGACGAGAGCCCGGCCGGGCAGGTACCACTCGAGGGCCGCCATGTAGGCCGCCGACCACATCGGTCGCGAAACCGCCACGAGACCCCCGACGAGCTGGCCCGCGAGAAATAGCATGACGAAGAAGCTCAGCAGCACGATCTGAATGGCGATCCAGTTACGAAGAAGGCCCGCGCCCGCCTGCAGAAGGTCGCCCGCGCCGTTCGGCGAGAGGTAGCGGCCGTTCTCGCGCAGCCAGCGCACGACGTCGGGCATAGTCGAAACGGCCGGCTTGCCGCCGGAGGCCGGCGCGCCCGACAACAGCTGCTCGACCTGTCGGGTGGTCTGGATCTCGCGGCGCGAAAAGAGCCGGCCGAGAAAGGCGCCGAAGTACCCGCCGCCGGAGACTGTAGAGAGGTAGTCGATCCTGCCCACCAGGCCGAAGCCGGCGAGCGCCTGGAACACCCCGAGCGAGAACGTCGCGCTCCGGATGCCTCCTCCTGACAGCGCCACCCCTAATGTATCGTCGGGAGGCCGCTCGACTCCTTCGAGCGCGGCGCCCCGACGGGCGGAGAGCAGCGCGCGCTCCTGATGCCACAGCTCGCGTGGATATGCCCCTTCGTACTCGGAAGACCACGCCATGGTGCGCTCCTCTGATCCGGGGGAGCTGCGCGACGATCAGACGAGCGTAGGCTAGTCGATCTCGCGCCCTCCGTCCACGAGGACCGATGCGGCGGGCACGACCCCAGCCGCGCCCGTGATCTCGTAGAGCCGCTCCTGTGAGCGGAGCCCCAGCCCTCCGTCGACCTGGAGGCGGACCGAGCTACCGTCGGGGAGGATGCGCCGCGCCTTCACGGTGTCGGCGAGCTGAACGTCCAGCACGGTGCGCACCTGAGTCTGAAGGGCGGGGTCGAGGATGGGGAAGGTGATCTCCACGCGCCGGTCGAGATTGCGGGGCATCCAGTCGGCGGAGGCGAGCAGGTATTCCTCCGCGCCCGCGTTGGCGAAGTAGAAGATCCGCGCGTGCTCGAGGAAGCGATCGACGATGGAGATGCAACGGATGTTGTCGGAGAGCCCGGGCACCTCCGGACGCAGCGCGCACATGCCGCGCACGATCAGGTCGATGCTCACCCCGGCCTGGCTCGCCTCGTACAGCTCCTCGATGAGCCGGCGGTCCAGGAGCCCGTTCATCTTCGCGATGATCCGGGCCGGCCGCCCCCCGCGGGCGTGCTCGCTCTCGCGGCGAATCCGCTCGATGAGGCCCTCGCGCAGGTCGCGCGGGGCGAGCAGGAGATGGTGGAACTTGTGGGGACGCGTGTACCCGGTGAGGAGGTTGAAGAGCTCGGTCAAGTCCTCGCCGAACGACTCGCGGCTCGTGAAGAGACCGAGATCCTCGTAGGTGGTGGCCGTCCGCACGTTGTAGTTGCCGGTGGCGAGGTGGCAGTAGCGCCGGATGCCGTCGGCCTCCTGGCGCACGACGAGGCAGGCCTTGCAGTGCGTCTTGAAGCCGGCGAGCCCGTAGACGACGTGCGCCCCCACCTCTTCCAGGGCCCGGGCCCACCGGATGTTCGCCTCCTCGTCGAAGCGCGCCTGAAGCTCCACGAGGACAGCCACTTCTTTGCCGTTCTCGACGGCGGTGCGAAGGGCGTGCGCGATGGGAGAGGCGGGACTCACGCGGTAGAGCGTCATCTTGATGGCGAGGACCTTCGGATCCGTGGCCGCCTCCACCACGAAGCGCGTGACGGCGTCGAAGGTGTGGTAGGGGTGGTGCACGAGCACGTCACTCGCGCGAATGGCGCTCCACATGTCGGCCGCCGTCTCGAAAGCGGGCACGGGGTGAGGCGGCAGCGATCGGTCCTTGAGGCGCGGGGCGTCGACGGCGGTGTAGAGCTGGAAGAGGTCGGAGAAGGCCGCGAAGCCTTCCCCTTCGAACAGGTCCTCGGGGGAGAGCTCCAGCTCCTCGAGGAGCGTGGCCAGGATGTCGGGGGGCAGGTCGCCGTCGTGCTGCAGCCGCACGGCCGTTCCGAGGCGTCGCTCGCGCAGGCTCTCCTCGATGCTCACGAGCAGGTCCTCGCGCCCGCCCCGCGGCTGCAGGTACGCGTCCCGCGTGACGCGAATGGCGTGGCTCGACACGATCTCGTAGCCGTTGTAGATGGTGGGCAGGTGAAGCCGGATCACGTCCTCGAGCAGCATGAACGAGTGCTTGCCGGGAGCATCGGGCAGCGGCACGAAGCGCGGCAGCACCTGGCTCGGGATGTGGATGACGCTGAGCGTGCTGTGCGGCAGGACCGAGGGCACGGCGGCCCGGATGGAGGCGACCAGGCAGAGCGAGCGATTGCCGAGATACGGGAACGGGTGGCCGGGATCGACGGCGAGCGGGGTGAGGACGGGCAGGAGCATGCGGCGGAAGTAGTCCTCGAGGAAGCGCTGCTGCTCGTCGCTCGCCTCCTTGGGCCGGAGCAGGGAGATCCCCTCGGCGGCGAGGAGGGGCTGGATCTCCTCCAGGAAGCACCGGTGCTGCTCGTCCACCAGTTCGTGCACGCGGGCGGCCACCGCGGAGAGCGTCTCCGTGGAGGACATGCCGTCGGGCCCCGCCGCCTGGTCGCCCGCGGCGATGCGGCGCTTGAGGGCGGCCACCCGGATCATGAAGAACTCGTCCAGGTTCGAGCTGAAGATGGCGAGGAACTTCACGCGCTCGAGCAGGGGCACGCTCGGGTCCTGAGCCTCTTCGAGCACGCGCCGGTTGAATTCGAGCCACGAGAGCTCCCGGTTCACGAAGGCGTCGGAGTTCATGTCAGCCTCGACCGTTGAACGTTTCGCGCAGGAGCAAGCCGTCCCGGACGCCGCGCGTACAGACGATCAGCCGCAAATAGCCACCGAAGACCATGGTCTCCTCGAGGACGATGGCGCCCGCCAGGATGATGTCGGCCCGCTCGGCGTTGAGCCCGCGGATCTTCCGGCGCTTCCGGAGCGAGAGGGCTTCCAGCCGTTCGCGGATGGCCGTGACGTCGGATTGCTGGAGGGTGAGCCCGTGGCGATGCTTGCGCTCGCCGCGGTGCGCCCGCATGTGAATGCTCGCCAGTGAGCGCACGGTGCCGCCCATGCCTACCATGACCTCACCGCGTCCGGCAGCGGGAAGCGCCCCCGTGAGCCGCTCGCGGACCTCCTGGCGGAATGCCTGGAGCTCGCGCGACCGCGGCCGGTTGGCGCGGAGGAACGTGCTCGTCGTCCTCACCGCCCCCAGAGGCAGGCTGGCCATCGACACCACTCTGCGATCCCGGACCCGGCTCAGCTGCAGGCTGGCGCCGCCCAGGTCGGCCACGACCCCATCCTTAAAAGGAAGGCTGTCCAGCGCGGCATCGACGCCGAGCTTGGCCTCGTCCCTCGCGCTGAGAACCTGCACGTCGATGCCCTCCTTGCGCCGGAGCGGGCCGAGAAGCTGCTCGGGGTTGCGCGCGCCCCGCACAGCCGACGTCGCCACCGCCACGACGCGAGGACCCCAGGCGGTCGGGGAGTACTTCGAGAAGAACCGGTGCACGGCCTTGAGCGTCTCCTCGATCGCCTCGCGGGGCAGCGTGCCGGGAGCGCCGCCCCCGAGCCTCGTGGGCACGCGCTCTTCCACCAGCACGCGGTAGCTGGCCCCCGGAGTGACGCGCGCGAGAAGAAAGCGCACGGCCGTCGATCCGATATCGACGATGGCGATCACTTCCTGCTTTGCGCGGGAATCCTGGTGCCGGCGCCCCATTGGGTCAAGTTACAAAAGTGTTACGAAGCGGCCGCGCCTCCTTCAATCCTTCCAGAGTCCGGCCCCGCCCGCCATCCCTGCCGTATTGGGGACGATGGTGACGTCGGCCCCCGGTGTGAAATCGATCCTTTTGGCATTGCCGCCACCCACGTAGAGATGGTCGAAGTTGACGAGGTCGCGGATCTGGGCAATGGCCCGCTTCACGCGCTTGTTCCACTTGCGATCGCCCACCCGCTTGCGCGCCGCGTTGCCAACGTACTCGTCATATGACTTGCCCTTGCGGGATGGATGACGACCCAGCTCGATGTGAGGCGCCAGTCGACCGTCGACGTAGATCCCGGTGCCGAAGCCGGTGCCGAGCGTGATGATCATCTCGAGCCCCTTGCCGGAAATCACGGCGAGGCCCTGCATGTCCGCGTCGTTGGCGAGGCGCACCGGCTTGCCAAGCACCTTGCTCAGGGCCGCTTCCAGCTCGAAGCTCGCCCAGCGCTTGTTGCCGAGATTGGGGGCGGTCAGCACGTGGCCGTTCTTGATCGCTCCCGGGAATCCAACGGAGACGCGATCGTAGTCCCCGAGAGGAGCCACGAGCTTGGCGAGAGCCTTGACGAAGGCCCGCGGGGAGCTTCCGACCGGCGTGTTCACGCGGACCGGCTCCGCGAGGAAGTGACCGCCGTCGTCGACCACGGTGGCCTTGAGGTGCGTGCCGCCGACGTCGATCGCCAGCGTGCGAAAGCGCCCGATCGTGCGGATCTTGGATGGTTGTGTTTCGGCCATGACGCGCCTCTTCGGGGACTGTCCCCGGGCAAGGATCTGCATGGTACCACGCCGACCCCCGCCCTGTCGGAGGCTACTCGTGGGCGAGAGCCCTGAGGATCTTGGGCTTCAGGAACCAGATGAGCCGCGCGCCACCCGACGGCCCCTGAGGGAGATCGACGAGTGCCGCCCCGCCCTTCTTGAACGGAAACTGCTCGCCTTCCGGAGCGCCGAGGAGACGCGCGAGGAGCGCGCCGAGCACCGGCTCGTGACCGACGATGGCGACCGTCGCCTCTCGCGGCTGATGGCGGAGGGCAGCCAGAATCGCGTCGACGCCACCGTGAGCGAGGGCCGGCTCTTCGCGGGGCTCGAGTCGTTTGAAGGCTCGCGCGGCGATGTCGGCGGTGGCGCGCGCGCGAGGAAGCGGGCTCGTCAGCAGCACGTCGGGCCGGTCGGCTATGCGGGCCAGCCCGGTGGCGGCGACACGGAACTTGGCTGCGCCCTTGGGCGTGAGGGGGCGGTCGTCATCGGCGATGCCGGGCGTGCCGCTGGGGACAGCAGCGGCGTGGCGAATGATCAAGACCCTCATGGCGCGAGGCCCACACGATCTCACAGGCTGATTGTGCCGGCAATGCGGCGGAGGGGGCAGGGGGCATCCCCCGCGGACCACGCTGACTCGCAACCCGCATCGGCCACTCGTGACGGGCCACGAGAATTTGGTTCTTCGCTTCGGCAGCGCGCAGAAGATACGGGTCCACGGGGGATGCCCCCTGCCCCCTCCGCCGCCGCTCGCTGATCAATCGAGTTCCATGGTCGCGGAAACGCAGCGCGAGGGCGGGCCTGGGAGGTGCCGGGCGGCGGGTTGCCGTCGGGAGCGAATCCGACGAGCCGTAGCGCGCCCCGAAGCGCAGGGCACCTCCGCCGCGCGAGCCGGCCTGCGCAGCAGGGCGGCGAGCGACCTCCGTCTCGGGGGATGGGGGGCCAGGCGGAGGTGCCTTCGCTAGTGTGGCGCGCGAGGCGAGGAGGTTTGATGGGCGCTACGGGGATGGCGTCTAGCGTTTCGCGGACGACGCGGGCGAGGTCGCCGGGACGGAAGGGCTTCTGGAGAAAGGAGCCGGGAGGGTCGACCATGCCGTGGGCCGCCACCATCTGGTCGGCATAGCCCGAGATGTAGAGCAGGCTCAGGCGTGGGCAGGACTTCATCACCTCGCTCGCGAGGGCGGTTCCGCCCATGGCCGGCATCACCATGTCCGTGATCAGCAGGTGGACATCCGTGGCGTGACGCTCGGCGATGAGGAGCGCTTCCAGGGGATCGCCCGTCTCGAGCACGGTATAACCGCACTTCCTGAGGACGTCTGCGGCAAGGCGGCGCACCTCTTCCTCGTCCTCGACGAGCAGCAGCGTCTCGCTGCCCCTCACGAGCGGCGTGACGGTGTCCGGGGCCTCCTCGGCCGCCGGCTCCTCGATGCACGGCAGATAGATCGTGAAGGTCGTGCCGCGGCCCACGGTGCTGTCGACCCCGATGTGCCCGCCCGTCTGATGGACGATGCCGTGCACGGTGGACAGACCGAGCCCGGTGCCCTTGCCGACTTCCTTCGTGGTGAAGAACGGCTCGAAGATCCGGCGCAGGGTCGCCTGGTCCAGTCCGCATCCAGAATCCTGCACGGTCAGGGTCGAGTATTCCCCCGCGGGGACATGTCCCTGATCGTGCCGGACCACATCCGGCACTCGCAGCCGCTGGACCGCGATGCGCACCATGCCGCCTTCCGGCATGGCATCGCGGGCATTGACCACCAGGTTGACGATTACTTGGTCGAGCTGGCCGGGATCCGCCATGACACGACCTGGCTCCACGCCGGGCGCGATGATCAGCTCGATGTGCTCGCCGATCAAGCGTCGCAGGATGGGCGCCACGTTCTGCATGAGGGCGTTGAGATCGACGGGACGCGGCTGCAACACCTGCTTGCGGCTGAAGGCGAGGAGCTGGCGGGTGAGGGCGGCCGCCCGCTCCGCCGTGCGCGTGATGAGCTCGAGGTCGTGGCGTGTCTCCCGGTCCAGGCTCGTCAGCTCGAGAGCCAGGCTGCTGCGCCCCGTGATCACGGTGAGAAGGTTGTTGAAGTCGTGGGCGATGCCTCCCGCGAGCTGGGGTGATGTCGGCGAGCACGCCCATGCTGCCGACGTGGCGCCCGTGGCTGTCGAGCAACGGAGCGACGGAGAGGACGACGTCGACGAGGGAGCCGTCCTTGCGCCGCCGCTGGGTCTCGAGGCCGGTCACCGATCGTCCCAGGCGGTAGTGATCGAAGAGGCTCTCGAGCTCATCCGGGCGGTCGTCGGGGATGGTGGGGAGCGGCCTGTCGATGACCTCCTCTTCCGTCCATCCAAAAAGCGTGGTCGCCGCGAGATTCCAGTTCTTGACGAGCCCATGGGAATCGAGCGCGACGATGGCGAGGGGCGACGCGTCGATGAGCACCCGGAGGCGGTCGCTCGTCTCCCGGAGCGCCTCCTGCGTGCGCCGCTGCTCGTCGAACAGGCGAGCATTCTCCAGGGCGATGGCAGCCTGATCGCCAAAGGTCTGGAGCAGCGTCACCTCGTCCTCGAAGAATGATCGATCGATTCTGTCTCCGATGCAGAGCACGCCGATGATCGCCCCCTTCGCCCACAGAGGGACGGCGAGAACGGATCGTGCCTGGGCGACCTCCAGACGATCCTGGAAATCTCCCGACCGGGCGATCGTCGGATCCGTCTGGATGTCCCTCGTCGAGAGGGGCCGGCCCTCTCTGGCCACGCGACCCATCAGCCCCATGCCTGGCGGCAGCACATGACCGGGCTTGAATGCGCCACGCGCGCCGCCGCTGGCCGCGATGGCGCGCAAGGAGCCGTTCGGCTCCAGCACGCGGAGCACCGCGATCTGCGCATCGAAGAGGGGCAGCACGCTTTCCACGGTCTGATCGCCGACGGCACTCATCTCCAGGGTCTCGGTCAGGCGGCGAGCCACGCGGGCCAGTTCGGCGGCCACGCGGCGCGCCCGCTCCGTCTGCGCGTGCACCCGCGCATTGTGAAAGGCCAGCCCGGCATGGTCGGCGAAGGCCTGGACCAGTCGGACGTCCTCGGCGCTGAAGGCGCGTCCGGGCCGGTCCGAGATGCCGATGGCCCCGATGATCTGGCCGTGCACGAGCAGAGGCACGGCGAGGACGGCGCGATAGCGGGCTTGCTCGATCCGGCGCCGCCCCTCCGGGCTGATCGTGATGGCGGGATCGTTGAGGATGTCGGCAGAGGCCACGGGCTCGCGCCGCGCCACGGCAAGGCCGACCGCTCCCGCACCGCGGGCCCACACCAATCCGTCTTCAAAACCGGGGCCGACGTCGCCCGCCACCGCCACGCCGATGAGCTGCTGAGTTTGCTCGTCGAGTCGATACAGCGCCGTGGCGTAAGCCTGAAGCAAGCCTTTCAAGGACTCCACGATGCGCTGCTCAACTTCACCGGGATCAAGAGACTGGGAGAGCAGCCGGGTAGTCTCGGCGAGGCTCTCCGCGAACTGGCGCCGCCGCTCCGTCTCCTCCAGAAGATGGCGATTGCGCTCCTCGACCAGGAATCGCTCGGCGGCGGCGGTCTCGAGCGCGCGGCCCACCTCATCGACCTCGTGCAGGGCAGACAGGCGCGTCTCGGGCGTCTCACCCCGGAGCAGCTCGCCGGCCGAGTGGGCCAGTGAGCGAATGGGCCCCACGATGCGCTGGGCTCCCCACATGGCGGCGAGGATGGCCAGGAGCATGGAGCCAGCGCCGACGGCCAAGAGCAGCCAGAGCGAGGAGCGGAGCGGGGCATCAGCCGCGGCCTGAGGCACGCCGAGGACGATGGTCCAGCCCGTGCGAGGAGAGCGGCTGATGGCGGCATAGAGCGCCTGGCCCTCGGAGGAGGCCCGGAAGGCTCCTTCGTCCGTCTGCTGCGCCTTGGTCATGAGGTCAGGCGTGGCGCGCTGGCCGATGAATGGCTCGGCGTCACGGGTCCGGGCAATGATCACCTTGTTGCGGTCCAGCAACGTCCCCACGGCGTCGGGGCGCACGTTCTGCTGGAGCAGCACCTCCGTCAACGCGGTCGGGGTCAAGACCGCGGACAGCATGTAGACGGGAATGCCGTTGCGTACCACCGGTACGGCCGCGTGGATGACGGGCCGCCGCAGCACGCGGCCGACGAAGAGGTCGGAGACCATGGGTGAGGCGGTGGCAAAAACGACACGGGCGAGCTCTGGGTTTCCCGCGAGCGGAAGAGGCGCTCCCGTCGGCAGCCCCGTGTTGATGACCTGGCGCATATCGGGGCCGACGAGGACAATGCTCTGCCACGCGGGCTGAGTCGCCAAGGACATGCGGGCGACGCGCTCGAACTCCTGCACGTTGCCTTTCTGCAAGTGCTCGGAGGCGGCCAGGACACGCAGCACGGAGAGCGAGGCCAGGACCTGCTGATCGACCGCGACGGACAACGCGCGGGCGGTCTCGACCAGGCCTTGCTCGGTCGCCACTCGCGTATGCCTGTTGAACACGACGAGCATCACGCCAGAGAAGGCGAGGATGGGGATCAGGATCCCGAGGAAGAGCAGGACAAGGTGCGATCGTATCCTCACGGGTTGGTTATCGGCATCAAAAGGCCACGATCGTAGGCATTTGACGGCGCGGAAAAACCCCTCCCACCCGGCGTGCTACCCTGACGGCGCATGATCGTCCACGCCACGTCAGACCAAGCCCTCGGCATTCTGGGGGCGATGCGCCGGGTCGCGGAGGCGGGAGGTGCCGAGCCCCTGCGCCCTGCCGATCGCGCGGCGCTCGAGGCGGCCTATCGGTACGTGTTCAAGGGTCCGACGCCGCTGAACGTGGAGGGCCTGCCGCCCAGTGCGCCCGCTGACCTGCGAGCCCTCCTCCCCGACCCGAGCCTGGCCGATCACGCCGTCCGCTTCCTCGCCGTCATGGCCCTGGTGGACGGGCACCTCGACGAGGCCAAGATCTCTCTGGTCCTCCGATACGCCGAGGCCCTCGCCGTCCGTGGCGACTACCTCCGGCAGCTCGCGGAGGCCGGGCGAGGCCGACTCGACTGGGTCAAGATGGACATGATGCGCCAGAACATTCGCAGCATCGCAGGTCTGACCTGGAATCCCGACGACGTGATCTCCACGTTCCTCCCCTACTCGGGCACGGGGGCCGATCTCGAGCTCAGTCGGCGTTACGACGGGCTGGGGGCCCTGCCCGCGGGGAGCTTCGGCCGGGCCTTCTGGGCGCATTTCAAGAAGAACGGCTATCCGTTCCCCGGCGAGAAGAACGGGCTCAACGAGAAGTTCACCACGCCTCACGACTCGACCCACGTGCTGAGCGGCTATGACACCTCTCCTCATGGCGAGCTCCTCGTCTCCACCTTCACGGCCGCCATGCACAAGAAGGAGCCGATGTCCGGGCACATCCTGCCCGTGATCTTCAGCTGGCACCTGGGCATCCAGCTCAACGATGTAGCCAAGAGCGCGACGGGGGCTTTCGACCCGCAAGGCTTCTGGCTGGCCTGGGAGCGCGGCTCCGAGATCACCGTGGACACCTTCGGGCCGCAATGGAATTTCTGGGCAGTTGTGCACGAGCCGGTGGGCACACTACGCCGGCGCTACGGGATTCCGCCTCTCGATCCC
>QHSC01000030.1 GCA_003220345.1 Candidatus Rokuibacteriota bacterium
GAGCACCTTGGGCAGCTCGATCCCCGCCGCGACCATCTCCAGGAGCTGCCGCTCGCCGGCCAGGATCGCCTCCGTCCGCCTTCGCTCGCTGAGGTCACGGATGTAGCCGGTGAACATGGGAGGCGAATCGGAGCCGATGCGGGTGACGGCCAGCTCGACGGGAAACTCGGTCCCGTCCGCGCGCATCGCGGTCAGCTCGATCCGCTTGCCGATCGCCGGCCCCTGTCCTGTGGCCAGGTAGTGGGCCAGGCCGCGCCGGTGGCGGTCACGGAAGGAGGGCGGCACGATCAGCTCGCCGAGCTCGCGGCCGACCGCCTCGCTCCGCGCGTAGCCGAAGGTCCGCTCGGCGGCCGGGTTGAACTCCAGGATCTTCCCGGTATGGTCCATGGTGATGACGCAATCGAGCGCCGTCTCCAGGATCGCCCGCATGCGGGCATCACTCTCGCGCCTATCTTGGAGGAGGTCCCAGAAGAACCGCAGGCTGCCCGCGCCGATGATCTCGACGCCGGGAGGGCGGGTCTGGAGGAGATCGTTCAGGACCTCGGGGCGCCCCGTGACCTCGAGCACGAGGTCGACGGAATGCGAGAAGACCTCGAAGTGGTGAGCGCTCGTGGGGATTCCGAGCGCCCTGGCGTGGGTGAGGGCGGGAGCGTCCTCGCGGGAGTCGATGACGACCACGACCCGCGCGGCCGGCCAGTCGAGGAGCAGATCGAGGAGAGCCGATCCGCCCTGCCCACCGCCCACCACACCGATCGCAAGACGCGAGGCTGCGGACATCTCTCTGACCTCCGGGCTTCCGTGCCTTGAAACGCTCTAACGAGTATAGCGCCCGTGACGAAGGACCCCATCGTTTCCCGTTCGACGAAGCGCGCATGTCCCAAGTCCCCGCCGAGCCGATGTTCTTTCCCGATGGTATAGTTCCTCCCATGGCACTCGAGAAGGCGCTGGAGTTTCTGGAGGCGGGAGCCTGGCAGAAGGCGCACGAGATCGTCCAGGCCGAGAAATCCTCGCTGGCGGCGTGGCTGCACGGCATCGTGCACACCCTCGAGGGCGACCTGGACAACGCGCGCTACTGGTATCGCAAGGCCGACCGCGCGTTTCCCGGTCCCGAGGCCGTGCAGCAGGAGATCGCCGCGGCCCGGCGCACGCTCGTCGACGCCGTCTGACCAACTGCAAGGAGACCCTATGCTCGCGATCTGGGTGAAGGTGCGTGTCAAACCGACGGAGCGGCAACGCTTTCTCAAGGCCATCGAGCACGACGCGCTCGCCTCGGAGAAGGACGAGGCCGGCTGCCTGCGCTTCAACGTGCTCCAGGACGGGCAGGACGAGAACGTCTACTACTTCTACGAGGTCTACAAGGACGAGGCCGCCCTCGAGGCGCATCGCAAGGCGCCCCACTACGCGGTGTGGCGCGCCGCCGCGGACGCCCTCGACGGACCGACCGAGCCGGTCCGCTGCAAGACCGTCTTCCCGGCGGATCGCGGGTACTGGGGCAAGCCATAGCCCCGGCCGAGGTCGACCGCTCGCGCCGGTAGGGCTGGAGGATGTTCAGGTCTCCCGGCGCCATCGCCTTCCACCTGGGCCCGCTGGAGATCAGGTGGTACGGCATCCTCACCGCGGCGTCGATCGCGCTCGGTCTCTGGCTCGCCGATCGCCAGGCACGCGCCGAGAACCTGCCCGCGGAAGAGATCTCCCGCTGCGCGTGGTGGGCCGTGGTCACCGGGTATCTCGGGGCGCGGCTCTACGAGGTCGCGTTCAACTGGGACTACTACGGCCGGAATTTGTGGAAGATCCTCGCGGTGTGGGAAGGCGGCCTCGCCATCCACGGGGGCTTCATCGTGGGAGGCCTCGTGGGCGCCTGGCTCGCCGCGCGCCGCGGGCTGCCCGTGCTCCGGAGCCTGGACGTCGCGGCGCCCAGCCTGGCCATCGCGCAGGCCATCGGCCGCTGGGGCAACTTCTTCAACGAGGAAGCCTTTGGACGACCCACCGATCTGCCCTGGGCAGTCTACATCTCGCCGTCGCATCGGCCGCCCGGGTACGCGACGGCGGAGCTCTTCCATCCGACGTTCCTCTACGAATCGCTCTGGGACCTCGGCCTGTTCGTGCTCCTCGTCTCCTGGCTCCGCCCGCGCTTCCGGAGCCGCCCGGGCGTGCTCTTCTTCTCCTACATCGGGCTCTACTCCGTGGGCCGCTTCGCCATCGAGGCGCTGCGCCTGGACAGCTTCTGGGTGGGGGAATTCCGCGTCGCCCAGCTCGCCAGCCTGGTCGGCATGGCCTTCGCGGCGGGTGGGCTCCTCTGGGTGAGCCGGCGGGACCCTGTCGAGGAGAAGCGGTGATTGATCTCGCGGGCAAGGTCGCCCTCGTGACCGGAGCCTCGCGCGGGATCGGCCGAGCCTGCGCGATCCGCCTGGGCGCGCTCGGCGCGACGGTGGTGGTGAACTACAACACGAGCGCGGCGGCCGCCGCGGAAGTCGTGGCCGAGATCGAGACGGGCAGGGGCGGGGCCCTGAGCGTGCAAGGAGACGTCAGCCGTTTCGAGACCGCCCTCGAAGTCGTGAAGGCCGCCACGGCCGCGCGGGGCCGGCTCGATATCCTGGTGAACAACGCCGGCACCACCCGTGACGGCCTCCTCGTCTCCATGAAGGAGGCGGAGTTCGACTTCGTGATCGCGCAGAACCTGAAGAGCGTCTTCAACTGCAGCAAGGCGGCCGTTCGCCAGATGATCAAGCAGCGCTATGGCCGCATCGTCAACATCACCTCGGTGATCGGGATGATCGGGGGGGCGGGGCAGACGAACTATGCGGCGGCCAAGGCCGGCATCATCGGATTCACGAAGGCCATGGCCAAGGAGTACGGCGGGAAGAACATTGCCGTGAACGCCGTGGCCCCCGGCTATGTCCCCACCGGTCTGACGGACACGCTGCCGGAGGAGGTCAGGGAGCGCATCGTGGGAATGACCGCCTATGGGCGGATGGGAACTCCGGAGGAAATTGCGAGCGTGGTGGCCTTCCTCGCCTCCGACATGGCGAGCTACGTCACGGGGCAGGTCGTTGCGGTGGACGGGGGCTTGACGTAGGTGACGCCGCGGCCCCGTGGTATGTATGATCAAGATGCTCATCCGCTGGGAGTAGCGCGGACGTCGGGCGCTCAGGTGTGCCTGTCTCGCTGACGCGCTTCGACAGCCCGGCCCGCCGGCCGCGCTGGTACTCCCACGCCTACAATCGGGCGGACCTGTACCGGCTCGCGGCGGCGCTCGGCTGGCTGCCCCGCCCCGTCAGACTCGCGCTGGCCCGCCAGCTCGGGCGGCTCGCGCCTCGGCTCATGCCGCGGGAGCGGGCCGTCATCGAGAAGACCCTGGCCCGCGTGACGGGGGCCACGGGGCCTCGGCTGGCCTCCTTGACCGTCCGGACGTTCACGGATTTCGCGATGTGCTTCAGCGATCTGGTCTCGACGAATCGTCAATCCGTGGCGCGGCTCACCTCGCTCGTGGAGCGGGTCGTGGGCGCCGAGCGCATCGAGCGGGTCCGGGGCGGCTTCATCTCGCCGAGCGCGCATGTGGGCAACTGGGATCTCGCGGGCCGCCTCCTCGCCGGCCGCGCGGCTCGGCGAACACACGTTGTGGTCGCCGAAGAAGAGGCCCGGGAGCTCGAGCGATGGGTTCGTCGCGACGGCGATGGCGTGCGCTTCGTGGCGCGCAGCCGCCCCACCATCTCGCTCGAGCTGGTGGCCGCCCTCCGGCGCGGCGAGGTGGTGGCCGTGCAGGGCGACCGGGCGCTCGGCACGCGGGGGGACATGCTCGTTCCCTTCTTCGGGGCGCCCGCGCCGTTTCCCCTCGGGCCGTTTCTCCTTGCCGGGGCCGTGGGAGTGCCGGTGGTGCCCGCCTTCTGCCTCCTCGACCCCGAGCATCGCTATCTCGTCAAGGTGGCAGAGCCCCTGGAGGTCGCGCGGGGCGGGGCGGAGGACGCCGCGCGCCGCTGGGTGGCGATCCTCGAGGAGACCGTCCGGGAGCACCCGACGCAGTGGTTCAATTTCTTCGACATCTGGAGCCCGTGGCCCCCATGAGCGGACTCGAGGCCGCCGGGGGCTCGGTTCTCGGTGCCGCCGGCGAGGAGGAAGCCCGCGACACGGCGGCCCTTCTCGAGGGGGTGCTGCCTCGAGAGCTGCGGCCGCTCTTCGACGCCTCGTTCGTGCGCTCCCATTTTCTTTACGAGCAGTTCGTCCACCGCCTCGTGCTCCAGGTGGTCCGTGAGACGGGGCTCGAAGACGCGCTGCGGGACGAGGGGAGCACGGAGGACATCGCCCTCCGGGCCAAGCTCGCGGCTGCCCCCGCCCTCGTGCCGCTGGACTGGATCCTCCGGTCACTGGCCGCGCGCGGGCTGCTCGCGGAGCCGGCGGGACAGGGGCGGGGCCGGTATCGCGCCCTCGGCCCTCTGCCCGTGCTCGATCCCGGCGCGGTGAGGGAGGAGCAGCTCCGGAGCGCGCCGACGTGGATGGCCTCATACGTCCTCGCGGAGACCGTGGCCCGCGACTACCCGGCCTTCCTCCGCGGCGAGGTCGCGGGGGAGGACGTGCTCTTCTCCGCGAAGCGCCTGCGGCTCTGGATCGACTACTTCTCCAACGACAACGGGCTCTACGCCGTCAACAATCGCGTGGGCGCCATCGCCGCAGACGCGTGGCTGCCTCCCTCGGGGGGGATCATCCTGGAGCTGGGGGGTGGACTCGGTAGTGGCGCCCTCGCGCTCCTCGAGCGGCTCGAGACGGCGGGCAGGCTGGGCGAGATCGCGGGATACCGCTTCACGGAGTTCGTGCCCGCGTTCCTTCGCCGCGGGGAGCAAGCGGTACAGACGCGCTATCCGGCGCTCTCGGCCCTGAGCGCGGCGACCCTCGACATGAACCGCCCCTTCGCGGAGCAGGGCGTGGAGCGCGGCAGCGTGGCCCTCGTCTACGCCGTCAACACGCTCCACGTGGCGCAGGATCTGGAATTCACCCTGGGAGAGATCTTCCAGGCCCTCGCGCCTGGCGGCCGTCTCGTCGTCTCCGAGTGCGTGCGCCCGCGCCCGCGCCAACCCATCGAGGCGGAATTCGTCTTCAACCTGACCGAGACATTCCGATCACCTCGGCTCCATCCCCTCTACCGTCCGAGCGGGGGCTTCCTCACGCCCGAGCAGTGGAGGGGAGCGATGGAGGCGGCCGGGTTCGTGGAGACGCGCTTCCTGCCGGACATCCCGAGCTTGCGCGACAAGGCGCCACGCTTCGTGGTCGCGGCGGTAGGCGCCACTCGCCCCGGCGGCTGAAAAAGGCCCATCTGCGAGAGTGCGGCGCGGGCGGCGGCACCGCTCAACGTACGTGGTAGTTCGAGCTGAGGGGCACAGCCCCGAGCGAGGGCTTAGTGAAAACTACGCCTCGGGGTGCCGCGGCCCTCGCCGCCTCGCATCTGGACCTTTTTGAGCCGCCGGGAGGTTTCAGCCGGGTGCTACGGTGCTTCGATAGCGCGTGAGGTGAGGAGCGCGGTGATGCGTGCCTCGTCGTAGCCGAGCAGATTCGCCAAGACCTCGCGGGTGTGCTCGCCCACGCGATACGGGGCCGGTCGCTGCGGGTGGACGGGCTCGCCGTCGAGGTGATAGGGGCTGGCGGTGACCCGGACGCTTCCGCGCCCGCGATGCGGCAGGGTGGCGAAGAATCTCCGCTCGGCCAGATGGGGCGAGGCGATGACCTCGGCCGGATGCAGCACGGGGGCGCAGGGGATGCGCGCCTTGTCCATGACGTCGAGGGCCGCCTCCACGCTCTCGAAGCGATCCAGCCACTGTCCGATCAGATCTTGCAGCG
This sequence comes from Candidatus Rokuibacteriota bacterium, assembly GCA_003220345.1. Taxonomy (GTDB): domain Bacteria; phylum Methylomirabilota; class Methylomirabilia; order Rokubacteriales; family CSP1-6; genus AR37. Next base: position 5,827 of record QHSC01000030.1, read on the forward strand.
CGCGCCAGTTCGTGCGGCGCGCGTCCCGGGTGGCGAAGCGGGGATCCTTGGCGAGCTCCGGGCGCTCCATCACCGTGAGGAGCCTCGACCAGAGATCAGGGGCGCCCACGCTCTGCAGGGCGAGATAGCGGTCGCCGATCCTGTGGACGAGCATGCCCGGCCGTGGATTGCCGTGCTCCTGACCTCCATTCAGCACCGACGCGAAGGTGACGCTGTCCGAGGCCACGAGGGCCTCGAGCATCGACACGTCGAGGCGGGCGCCCTGTCCGCTGCGGGCGCGACGAAGGAGCGCGCCCAGGATCGCGGTGGCGGCGTGGGTGGCCGCGAGCATGTCGGCGGCCTGCAGGTTCGAGGAGCGCGGGTTCGCCTCGTCGCCTTGCTCGAGGTGCATGAGCCCCGAGATGGCGTTGGTGATGTGGGCGAAGGCGGGGCGGAGCCTCCAGGGGCCGCTCTGCCCGAATCCCGAGATCGAGCAATAGACGATGTCGGGCTTGACCTCGCGGATGGCGGGGTAGTCGCAGCCGAGGCGAGCGGCCACGCCGGGCGTGAAGTTCTCGATGAAGACGTCGGCGTGCCGGGCGATGTCCACGACCACCGCGCGCCCCTCGGGATTGGAGAGATCCACCGACACGCTCTCCTTGCCGGCGTTGACGCGGGCGAAATAGGTGCTCTGGTCCCCGCGGCCGGGCTCGAGCTGGTACACGTTGTGGCGCGTCTCGTCGCCGTCGCCCGGCCGCTCGATCTTGATGACGCGCGCCCCCATGTCCGCGAGCAGCCGGGTGCAGTACGGGCCGGCCAGGACACGAGTGAGATCCAGGACGAGGAAGCCCGCCAGGGGAAGCGAATCGTTGGTCATCACGCGGGACTTTTCCCAGCCGCCCCTAATGCATTATGACGCCGCCGGTGACGTTGATCGCCTGCCCGGTCATGTAGGCGGCGCGGCTCGAGGCGAGGAAGGCGATCACGTTCGCCACGTCCTGGGGGGTCTCCATGCGACCGAGCGGGATCTGGGCGAGGCGCTGACGCGTGAACTCCTCGGGGGCCATGCCCTGGAGCGCTCCCTGCTCGCGCGCGACCATGGTCCACATATCGGTCTCGACGAAGCCGGGGCAGACGCAGTTCGCGCGGATACCGTCGGCGGCATGCGCGAGGGCGAGGCTCTTGGTGATGCTGATGACGGCAGCCTTGCTCGCGTTGTAGGGCAGGTTGTTGCGGCTGCCGACCTTGCCGGCCAAGGAGGCGAGGCTGATGATGTTCCCGCGCTTCTGCCCGATCATGGCGGGCAGGACGGCCTGGCTCGCGAAGAAAACGGCCTTGGCGTTGACGTCGAGGACGGCGTCCCAGTGCTCCTCGGTGACGTCGAGGGGCAGGGCGGCCCGGTAGATCCCCGCGTTGTTGACGAGGACGTCGATCCGGCCGAATTCCCCGCGGGCGCGATCCGCCATCGCCTGGAGGTCCGCGCGCGAGGTGACGTCGGTGGGCACGATGAGCACGCGCCGGCCGAGGCCCTTGACCTCGGAGGCCGTGCGATCGGCGCCCGCCCGATCGAGCTCAGCGACCACGATGTCCGCGCCCATCTTGGCCAGCTCGAGGGCGGTGGCGCGTCCAATGCCGCGGCCGGCGCCGGTGACGATGGCGATCTGTCCATCCAGCTCCATGGGTGTTCTCCTGAGGGGTCCGCCTGACGTGTCGAGTGACTGCTCAGCCTCGATAGGTAGTCCCGGGGCGCTTCATCTCGAAGATGTCGTGGACATGCGTGTAGAGGTTGCCGCACAGGCGGCCCACCGGGCGCAGGCGGTGCATGTCCAGGCGCCCGGTCGCCGCGTCATAGATGTCGTCCCGCACGTGGAAGTAGACGATCTCTCCCAGCACGAGGTTCGCGGGCGCGTTCCCCACGGGGATGATCCGGGCGAGCTTGCACTCCATGCTGATGGGCGCCGCGGCCACGCGTGGGGTCTTGACCTTGACGCCCGGCGCGGACGTCAGCCCGGCGAGGGCGAACTCGTCGATCTCCGGCGGGTAATCACCCGAGGTCAGGTTCATGTGCTCGGCGAGGGCGTCGTCGACGATGTTGACCACGAATTCTCTCGTGGCCTCGACGTTGCGCAGGGTGTCCTTCTTGCCACGCTCGGCTCCCGGGGCGGCCGCGCGCGGCGATGACGAGAACGCGATGGTGGGCGGGTTGTCCGTGATGGCCATGAAGTAGCTGAAGGGGGCCACGTTGCGGATGCCTTCTGCGTCGATGCTCGATACCCAGGCGATGGGTCGGGGGACCACGGACGAGATGAGGATCTTGTAGACGGCCGTCTGCTCCAGCGTCGCCGGATCGAGCTCCACGTGCTCTCCCTTGTCGTCTCTAGACCGCGCGGGCGGCGTCTTCCTCGATCTCGAGGGCGCGGATGGTCTCGACCGTGGGCACCCCCGATACTGAGTCCCACCCTTGCTCGACGTAGTAGTCCGTCACGATCTTGGCCTGCTGCTCCGAGGTGAAGCCGGCGTGCTTGGGCAGGGGATCACTGAAGCGCGCGGGCAGGCGGTCGTCGGCGCGTCCGAAACCCTCGCGCAGGTTGAAGAGCCGGGCGAGGGTGAGGCCGCGGTGCGCCGTGGTCACCATCTCCTCGGCGGTGATGTCCCAGCCCGTGACGGCGCGGAGGATCGTCAGCGATTGGTCGTCCTCGTAGGCCAGGAAGTGGCAGAGGCCGATCTGGTTGCGCAGGCCGTTTCGATTGCTGGTCTGGCGCATGTGGTCACCGCCGGTGGGCGCCAGCAGGTACGACGCCCGCATGACCGGCATGTGACGCGGGTCGTGCATGGCCATCTCCATCCCTTTGACCGTGGTGAGAAAGGCTTCCGAGCCCCGGCCCAGCCGCTGCGCGGCGCGCTGCGATCCCTCCGCGAGGAGATCACCGATGCCCCGGCGATACGCGATCATCTCGACCAGCTTGACCACGCCGTCGGCATCGTGGAAGCGCAGGGGGACACCGTCCGTGTCGTCGAGGGTCAGGATGCCCTTCTCGAAGCACTCCATCGCCCAGGCCAGGGTGGCCCCGAGGGAGACCGTGTCCATGCAGAGGTAGTTGCACATCTCGTTCGACTTGCAGATGGCGATCAGGTCGTCGAGTCCCAGATTGACGCCCAGCGACGCGAGCGATTCGTACTCGGGGCCGCCATAGCGTGGATCGACGCTATAGCGTCCGAGCGGGTCCACGGCCACGCGGGCCCGGCCCTTGTAGAGCGACTCTGACAGCTCGCGCGCCTTCTCTTCCTTCTCCTCGATGTGGACGACCTTCTTGCACCGGACCGAGCACGCGTAGCAGGCGCCCATCCGCACGCGCACCTGGTCGCGTACCGCGATGGCGTCCACCTTGGCGATGGTGTCGGCGGCGCCCAGGCGATAGTTGAGGACGGGCATGCCGCCCTCGAGGCTCTTGCCCTGCATGGCCGCGCCCGTGCCGAACTCGTGGAAGGCGCGGTGCTTCTCGTCCATGGTGCCGGAGACCCACTTGGCGACCCCGAGCAGGGACGGCTGGTCGGCGATCTTCACGGGGATCTTGCCGCGCACGGCGATGGCCTTGAGCCGCTTGGATCCCATGACGGCGCCCATGCCCGTCCGGCCCGCCACCTCGTTCAGGTCGTTGGCGATGGAGGCGAAGCGCACGAGGTTCTCGCCGGCGGGGCCGATCTGGGCGACGCGGATGCGAGGATCGCCGAGCTCGGCGAGGATGGCGTCCTCCACTTCTCCCGTGATCTTTCCCCAGAGGTGGGAGGCGTCGCGGATCTCGACGGCGCCATCGTTGATCCACAGGTAGACGGGCGTGGGTGACACGCCGTGGAAGACGATGGCGTCCCAGCCCGCGCGCTTGAGCTCGGCGCCCCAGTAGCCGCCCGACTCCGACTCGCCGAAGCCTCCGGTGAGGGGCGACTTCGCGCCCACGCTGTGGCGGCCCGCCCCGGGCACCGGCGCGCCCGTGATGACGCCCGGCGCGATGACCAGGATATTGTCGGGCCCGAGGGGGTCGGCGCCCTTCGGCACGTACTTGAGGAGATAGTGGGCGATGAGACCACGGCCGCCGGCGTAGCGACGGAAGAAAGCGTCTCCCGGCTCCTCGATCCAGGTGCTCCGGTCGCCGAGATTCACGTGCAGGATCTTGTTCCAGTAGCCGTAGCGGTCCATGAATTCCTATCCCCCTTCCATCTTGGTGGTCGCCTCGCCTTCGGCTGCGGCTCCACCGGCAATCTTGGTGGTCGCCTCGCCTTCGGCTGCGGCTCCCCCGGCAATCTTGGTGGTCGCCTCGCCGCCTTGCTGGTCGCCTCGCCTGCGGCTGCGGCTCCTCCAGCGGGCTGCGGCTCCCCCGATGTTTTGATTGGTCGCCTCGCCTTCGGCTGTGGCTCCCCCGATGTTTTGATTGGTCGCCTCGCCTTCGGCTGTGGCTCCCCCTTCCATCGGGTTCAAGAGCATGACGTCTGAGCCGTCACGGAGCGGTGTCTCGCGGTTTCCCAGCTCTCCATCCACCGCGATCGTCACCTCGGCGCCCGGCTCCACGCCGATGGCGGCGAGCAGGTCGGCCGCGGTGGCGCCCTCCGGCACGGTGTAGCGCTGGGGCCCTTCGGCGCCGCGCGGCAGGAAGCGACGGAGATCGGCGAAGAAGGTGACCGCGATCGTGATGGTACGAGCATCCGCGCGCGTCGAGTCAGTGGGCCGGCTCATGGGCGGCAAAAGTATACCCTACGGTCACGGGGCCTGGCGCGTCGCCTTCTCGCGCCGGACGGCGGTGGCGGGAGTCGGAAACTCGTCCGGGTCGATGGGGATCTCGACGATGGCCGGCTTGCCCGAGCGCAGCGCCGCGGTGACGGCGTCGCCGACCTGGTCGGGATGCTCGACGTAGTAGCCCTCGGCGCCGAAGAGCCGGGCGAAGTGGTCATAGCGCGGGTTGCCGAGGTCGCAGCCGATGAAGCGCGAACCGTAGAAATGCTTCTGGTACGCCTTCTCCGAGCCCCAGCAGTTGTTGTTCATCACCAGGGTGGTGACGTTGATCCCATGCCGCACCGCCGTCTCGATCTCCTGGGCATTCATGAGGAAGCCGCCATCGCCGTGAATGGCCAGCACGGGCGCGTCGGGGCGGCCGAGCTTGGCTCCCAGGGCCTCCGGGAAGGCGAAGCCGAGCCCGCCGAGATCGAGCGGAGTGAGAAAGGTGCGGGGCCGGCTGAAATGCAGCCGATCGTAACCGTAGGCCGGCGCCGCTCCCGCGTCGAGCGCGACGATCGTCTCGGGGGGCAGCGCGCGCCGCAGCTCGGCATAGACGCGCTGGGGCTTCATCGGCGTGGCCTGGAGGCCGCCCTCGGCGGTCAGCCGAGCCTGACGCTGGGCTCGCAGGACCTCGGCCTCTTGACGCCACGCCTGGCGGCTCGGGCTTACGGCGTCGCGACCGAGCGTGTCCAGCAAGGCCAGACACGCTTCGCGGGCATCGGCCTGGATGCCGATGGCGGTCTGGTAGTAGCGGCCGACGTCCCCGCTGTCGACATCGATCTGGATGATGGCGGTGTCCGGCCGGATGTAGCGGCTGTCGAAGTGGCTCGTGAAGTGACCCAGCCGGGAGCCCATGACCAGGAGGAGATCGGCGCGGCGGCAGGCGGCAGCCGCCTCGGCTGATCCCGCTCGCCCGAGCGGCCCGATGTAGAGAGGATGCGCGTTGGGCACGGCATCGTTGCGCCCATAGGCGGTGATCATCGGAATCGCGTGCTGCTCGGCCATGCTGACCACGAGGGCGCTGGCGTCGGCCCGGGTGACGCCGCCGCCCACGAGGAGCAGCGGCCGCTCGGCCTGTCGCAGCAGGCGCGCCGCCTCGGCGATGGCGTCGGGATGCGGAGGCAGCGGGTGAGTCACCCGGTAGCCTGCGGGCGCCAGGTCCTCTCCCGGGAGCGTCTGGTCGTTCAAGACATTCCTCGGAATCTCCACGAAGACGGGGCCGCGGCGACCCGTCATGGCGGCGCGCAGGGCCGCGCGGAGCATCTCCGGAATGCGTCCCGGCGTGGGCACCTGGACGGCGAGCTTGGTCACGGGCCGGAACATGCTGACGAGGTCGTAGTCCTGGAAGGCGTCCTTGCCGTGGTGATCGAGGTCCACGCCGCCCACCAGGACCACGACCGGAGAATGGGCGACGTGGGCGGCGGCCACGCCCGTGAGCAGGTTGGTGGCGCCGGGGCCGCTCGTGACGAGGCAGACTCCCGGGACGTCCGTCACCCGGGCGAGGCCGTCGGCCATGAAGGCGGCGGCCTGCTCGTGACGGACGTTGATGTACTCCACGCTGCGGTCATCGTAGAGGGCGTCCAGGACGTCGAGGAAGGTCGAGCCGACGATCCCGAAGATGTACCGCACCTGCTCGGCTTTCAGCAGCTCGACCACGGCCCGTCCCGCGCTGCGCTCGCTCATCGGTCCAGCCAGACCTCCTGCATGCGTCCGTAGTTGTAGAGGGAGTTGTGGGGAACGAGATTCCGGACATGCGGCCACTGGACGAAGTATTCCTTACGCCAGCTCAGCATGGGCCGCGCCACCTCCGCGTCGAGGCGGCGCTGGATCTCCCAGACGAGCTTGAGACGCTTGGCGTGATCGAGCTCCTGCGACTGCAGGTCGATGAGCCGATCCATCTGCTCGTTGCAGTAGTCGGTGTAGTTGCGCGAGGACCCGCACTTGTAGTTCTCGAAGAAGTACGCGTCGGGATCGTCGAAGCCGCCCGCGGTGAGATTCGCGCCGATCTGGTATTCGCGCCGCGCCAGCGCGGGAAACCAGGCGGCGGTGTCCAGCTGCTTCAGGGTCGCCTCCACTCCCACCTGGTGAAGCTGGTCGACCACGAAGGAGGCCACGTCCAGGTAGATCGAAAGCGTCCGCGTGACCATCTCCACTCGGAGGGGCTTGCCCGGGCCATAGCCCGCCGCCGCCAAGAGCCGTTTCGCCTCCGCCTTGTTCTGAGCCGGGTTCCCGTAGCCGGGTAGCCCGCGATACTCCTGCTCGGGAAGTCCCCAGATGCCGAAAGGCTTGGGCATCATGGCGGCGCCCACGACGGCGCCACCGTGGCGGACCCCCTGGACAAAGGCGTGGCGGTCCATGGCCAGGCTGATCGCGCGTCGCACGCTCGCGTTGTCGAAGGGCGGCCGCTTGTGGTTGAGGATGACGTTGTCGCTGCCGTTCTGTCCTACCTCGGTGATCACGAGCGACGGCGCGCTCTTCTTGAGGCTCTCCGCCATGGTCTTCGTGACGTCGAGAGGCACGAAGGCGTCGAGCCGGCCGGCCTGGAGGGCGGCCAGGCGCGTGCCGCGCTCCCCGATGATGGTGTAGCGAATGCCGTCGAGGTAGGGACGGCCGGGCACGAAGTAGTCGGGATTCCTCTCGAGCTCGACCATCTGCCCTCGCTCGTACTTCTTGAACCTGAACGGTCCCGTGCCCACGCAGCGCTGGCGCAGCTCGGCGAGGGGGATGTGGGCCGGATACACGGGGGAGTAGCCGGAGGCGAGCATGAGGAGGAAGGAGGGCTGGGGCCGCTTGAGCCGGAACACGACGGTATGCGGCTCCGGCGCCTCGATGGCCTCGACATTGGCATACCAGTCCTTGCGGGGGCTCAGGCGAAGCTTGGCGGGCGCTTGCGCCGCCTCCCGGACCACGTCGAAGGTGTACTTGACGTCGCGCGAGGTGAAGGGCTGGCCGTCATGCCAGCGCACGTTCTTCTTGAGGAAGAAGACGAGGTTGCGAAAGTTGTCCTGCCACGACCACCGCTCGGCCAGCTCGGGGATGACCGTGTCCACGCTCTCGAGAGACTTCAGGGGATGGAAGAGCACGACGTTCGAGTAGCACGGCGCCATGGGCCACACGTTCGAGACGGTGGCCGACTCGTGGATCAGCAGGCCCGGCGGGTCCTCCGTGAGAAGCGAGTTGAGGATGCCGCCGCGCTTGGGGGCCTGCCCGGAAGCGGGAAGGCCCACGGCCACGACGGTGAGCCCGAACATGAGCAGGCCCACGGCCAGCGATCCGAGCGCACGGCGTGTCATGGCTGAGGTGGCTTCGCGAATGGGGGCTGAATGCCCCCTACACTAGCATGGCGACGCGCGATGTGTGACGCGGGGGACGGGCAGGAGACGGGGCGGGCGAGCGCCGCGCCGCGTGGCCCCGCGCAGCGGGAGATAGTCCAGCTCGACGCCCGACCTCGCGTGGCGCAGCAGCAGCCCGCCGCGGCTCATGTCGCCCCGGCCCACGAACTCCGAGGGAAAGCGCAGGCGCTCGCCGAGCGCCTCCAGCAGCGGCTCGACGTATTTCGGGGTGGCGATGCTGCCCAGCAGCACCACCTCGCCGTCGAGCCCGATCGCCTCGGCGAGGCGTTGCGCATGGCGAAGGAGCGGGCGGCGAAAGCGGGCGTCATCGGCGCGGATGTCGACGCTCGCGAAGCGCCGCAGACGGCTCACGTCGACCGCGGTCTCCGCGAGCTCGAGCCCGTCCGTGGGAGTGATGACGTAGACGCCGGGCACACCGGCGGGCGGATTCGCGAAGGCGCGCGCGTAGGTGAGCTTGCCGCGGAAGTAGAGGCCGCTCAGAAAGGAGAAGACCTCGCCCAGGGGCGCGCCGGAGGAGGCGCGCAGGCGGAGGGCGAGGTCGAAGCGGGCGCGGGGGCCCAGCACGAGCGACGCGCGCTCTCCGCCGCAGTGCGCGGGAGAGAGCAAGAAGACGCGGCTCACCTCCGACCCGCCGCCACCGATCTCTTGCCTTCGAGAGCCTCGACCCGCGGCAGCTTCTGACGGGTCGTCCAGTACTTCGCCCAGGGATCCGTCTTGAGCCCGGCGAGGCGCCGGGGCAGGTTCCCGATCGTGTAGTGGTCGGACTTGATGGCGGGCGAGAGCTCGTCCCAGCCCAGGGGGACAGAGACGGGCGCCTGGGGCTTGGCGCGCGTGGAGTAGGCGGCCACGCTGGTCGCTCCTCTCACATTCCTCAGGTAGTCGATGAAGATCTTCCCCTGGCGCGCGCTCTTCGCCATGTGCGAGACATAGCCGCGCGGGTCCTCTCTCGCCACGCTCTCGGCCAGCTTTCTCGCGAAGTCGGCGCCCTCGTCCCAGGTCGGGCCAGGGGACAGAGGCACCAGGACATGCAGGCCCTTGCCGCCCGTGGTCTTGACGAAGCTCTCGAGCGCGAGGGCGAGGAGCCTTTCCCGGATGAGACGGGCGCCCTCGATCACGCGTGTCCACGGCACCCCAGGCCCCGGATCGAGATCGAAGACCACGCGGTTTGGGCGCTCGAGGTGCTCGACGACGGAGTTCCAGGTGTGGATCTCGAGGATGCCGAGCTGCACGAGCCCGACGAGGGCGGGAAGGGAATCGACGACGAGGTACTCGCCGACCTTCGTCTTCTCCCGGATCTTGACTCGGCGCAGGCTGTCGGGTGCCCAGGCCCCGACGTGCTTCTGGTAGAAGCATTCCTTGGCCACGCCCTCGGGGCAGCGGACGAGCGCCGTCGGCCTGTCCTCCAGATGCGGCAGGATCCGGTCGGCGATCGATTCGTAGAAGAGCGCGAGGTCGCGCTTCGTCGTCTTCTGGATCGGGTAGAGGACACGATCGGCGTGGGTGAGGCGAACGCCCGCGACCACGGCCTCGCCGGGCGCGTTCGCGGATGCCGTGTCCGGGCGCCGGCGTCCCTTGCCCTTCGCGGCTGTCGTCGACGAGGCCGGCATATCGACCACCTCCTCCACGCGGGCGGGTAACTCTCGCGTCACCGAGGTCGCGGGCTTGTCCTCGCGCAGACCCTGGAAGGACGGATGGCGCATCCTGCCGTCGGTCGTCCACTCGCTGAAGCTCACTTCGGCCACCAGGTCGGGCGTGACCCAGTGCGGCCGCCCGACGCCGGTCGGAGGCGTGGCGAACGGGCAGGCCTTCTGCTCGAGCGACGCCAGGCGTTTCGTGAGCGCGCGGAGGGTCTTCTGGTCGAAGCCGGTGCCCACCTTGCCGGCATAGACGAGGCGCCCGTTCTCGTGGACGCCGACGAGGAGGGCGCCGATCCCTACGCGCGAGCCTTCCGGGTCGGTGTAGCCGCCGATCACGACTTCCTGCCGCTTGACGCACTTGATCTTGAGCCAGTCCGTGCCTCGCGTGCCCCGGTAGGGCGCGTCCCGTCGCTTCGCGATCATACCCTCGAGCCCGAGCCGGCAGGCATGCGAGAAGAAGTCGGGTCCGTCGCCGGCCACATGATCGCTGTATCGCACTGGTCCTGACTTGCCGTTACCCGAGGCGAGCAGACGCTCGAGCACCGCCTTGCGGTCTTCGAGCCGGGCGCCCGTGAGATCCCGGCCGTCGAGGTGCAGGAGATCGAAGACCATGTAGACGAGCTGGCCCGGCCCCGTGCCCGACAGGAAGTTCTGCAGAGCCTGGAAGCTGGTGGTGCCGTCGGGCTGGAGCACGGCGACCTCCCCGTCGAGCATGGCCCGCTCGGCGGGAAGATGCCCCACCCCCTCGGCAATGGTCGGAAACTTCTCGGTCCAGTCACGCCCGTTGCGGCTCAGGAGGGTGACGCGCCCATGGTCGAGGCGAGCGAGGATACGATAGCCGTCGTACTTCATCTCGTGGAGCCAGGCTTCTCCGCTCGGAGCCTGGCTCACGAGGGTGGCGAGCTGGGGGGGAACGAACTTCGGGAGCTCCGCGCGGCGGATCCCGGGCACGTCGGCGACCGAGACGGGCGCGTGGCCCCGACCCCGGCGCGCCGGAGTCGGGCGAAGCGCGGCCGGCGGCTTGCGAGCGGCGACCTTCTTGCCCCCGTCGCGATCCGAGTGCCATATGTGGTCGGCGGCGGCGGCGATCTGCTCCAGCGTTCTCCCCGTGTCCACGCTCCTGGGCTCGAGCTCGACGATGTTGGCCGCCCGCCCGGAGCGCGCCTCGGCATCGCGCTCCTTGATCAGGAGCCAGCTCCGCCCGCTGTCGTCGCCACGCCGCCCGCCACGGATCCTCACGAGCGCCCAGCCCCCGCGGAGCTTTTCCCCCTTGAGAGCGAACTTGAGGTTGCCGGCCCGGTAGCCCTGATGAGGATCGCCGACGGGCTCCCAGGCGCCGCGGTCCCACAGGAGCACCGTCCCGCCACCGTACTCGCCCTTCGGGATGATGCCCTCGAAGGTGCCGTACTCGAGCGGATGATCCTCGACGTGCATGGCGAGGCGCTTGTCGGCGGGATCGAGGCTGGGACCCTTGGGCACCGCCCAGCTCTTGAGGACGCCTTCGAGCTCGAGCCGGAAGTCGTAGTGCAGCCGGCTCGCCGCGTGCTTCTGGATGATGAAGAGAAGCTCGCCCTTGCCGCGCCGGGGAGCGGCCTTGCCCGAGGGCTCTGGAGTCTTCTTGAAGTTGCGCTTGCGCTGATACTCGCGCAGTCCCATGAGTTCATCTTTCCACGGGTGACCCCATCCGTCCACCGGAAGCCGCGGGGCTTCTGAGTGTGGCTTGACGCCGCCGCCGTTGACGTACAGTATCTCCGCATGAAGCTCGGAGGGAAGACGGCCTTCATCACGGGGGCCAGCCGGCGTGCGTGCCGTCCCGGCCCTCGGCGACATTGCCGACGCCGCGGCCGTGGACCGCATGGTGAAGGAGGGGTTGGCGGAGCTGGGGACCATCGACATTCTCGTGTGCAACGCGGCCATCCGGCCTCACAAGTCCCTCGCGGAGACCTCGCTCGAGGACTGGCATCACGTCATGGGTGTGAATCTCCACTCGGCCTTCTATCTCGCCCGCGCGGTGATACCGGGCATGAAGGAGCGGAAGCGAGGCAGCATCATCGCCATTGGCGGGCAGTCGAGCCTGACCGGCCGGCCCAACACCGCCGCGGTGACCGCGGCAAAGACGGGGACGCTCGGCCTCGTGCGCGCCCTCGCCGCCGAGCTGGGGCCGTTCGGCATCCGCGCCAACATGGTCATCCCGGGCACCATGGACACCGAGCGACGTTACGCGGAGTGGTATCCGGAGTTCCGCCAGGCCCCGCCCGGAGGAACGGAGCAGCTCAAGCAAATCCCCCTCGGGCGGCTGGGGCGGCCCGAGGAGATCGCGGATGCGTGCGTGTTTCTCGCTTCGGATGCCTCGGCCTACATCACGGGAGATGAGATCCGCGTGATGGGCGGGCGGATCATCGGATGACGACACGAGCTCGCCCGCCCATGGGCGACCAGGAGGCGCGATGAGTCTGAGAGCAAAGCGTACGGGATGGTGGCTGGCCCTCCTCGTGGCCGGGCTGGGCGTATGTCCCTGGGCGGCGCTCGTCCACGCTGCCGAGATCAAGGTGCTGAGCGCCGGAGCCATGAAGGGCATCGTGACCGAGCTCGCGGAGACGTTCCGGCAGGAGACGGGGAACACCGTCATCATCACCTCCGGGACCGCGGGGGAGCTGAGGCAGAAAGTGGAGGCGGGTGAGGTGACGGACGTGGTCATCGTCACGGACACCGTGCTGGAGCAGCTCGCGGCGAAGCGGCTCGTCGTCGCCGACACGCGGGCCGACTTGGCGCGGACGGCCATCGGGGTCGCCGTGCGCGAGGGCACCGCCCTTCCCGACATCTCGACGGTCGAGGCGTTCAAGCGGACGGTGCTGGCCGCGAAGTCGCTCGTGTACACGGATCCGGGCCGCGGGGCCACCAGCGGGATTCACTTCGCCGGTGTTCTCCAGCGCCTGGGCATCGCCGACGCGGTCAAGGACAAGACCGTCCTCTGGCCGGGCGGCTACGCCGCGGAGGCGATCGTGAAGGGTCAGGCCGAGCTGTGCGTGCATCAGATCAGCGAGATCCTGCCCGTGAAGGGTGTGACGCTCGTGGGGCCGTTGCCGCGGGAGCTGCAGAAAATCACCACCTATTCCGCCGCCGTGGCCACGCGGGCGGCCACGCCGGAGACGGCGCGCGCCTTCATCGCCTTCGTGACGCGGCCAACCTTCAAGCCGAAGTTCGTCGTCGCGGGGCTGGACTACCGCGAGTGAGGATTCCATCATGACCGACCGACCGATCCGTGTGGGTTTCGTGGGGGCGGGCAAGAACACCAAGCTCCATCACATTCCGAAGCTCAAGGCGCAGCCCGGCGTCGAGCTGGTGTCCGTGGCCAACCGCAGCAAGGAATCGGGCGAGCGCGTCGCCGGGGAGTTCGGCATCGGCCGGGTGGAGGGAGACTGGCGGAAGGTCGTGGAGGCCAAGGACATCGACGCGGTCTGCATCGGCACCTGGCCCTACATGCACCGCGAGATCACCCTGGCCGCCCTCGAGCAGGGCAAGCACGTCCTCTGCGAGGCGCGCATGGCCATGAACGCCGCCGAGGGGCGGCAGATGCTCGAAGCCTCGCGACGGGCGCCCCACCTGATCACCCAGCTCGTACCCTCGCCACCCACCCTCGAGGTCGACTCGACCCTGCAGTCGCTCCTGGGCGAGGGCTACGTCGGCGAGGTGCTCGCCGTGGAGCTGCAGACCACGCAGGGCGGGCGCTTCGTGGAGCGCGAGGAGCCGCTGCACTGGCGGCAGGACGTCTCGCTGAGCGGCAACAACGTCCTGAACATGGGCATCTGGTACGAGGCCATGCTGCGCTGGCTCGGGCCTCTCCAGCGCGTGACGGCCATGACCAAGATCGCCGTGCCGCGACGGCGGGACGGGGGCGGCGCCATGCGTGAGGTCAAGGTGCCCGATCACATCGACATCCTGGGCACGCTGCGAGGCGGTGGCGTCGCCCACCTCCGCTTCAGCGCGGTCACCGCGCTTGCCCCCCAGTCCGAGGTGTGGATCTTCGGAAGCGAGGGGACGCTGAGGCTCGAAGCCGATGCCAAGCGTGTGTCGGGCGGGCGCCGCGGGGACAAGGAGCTGAAGGAGATCCCCATCCCGAAGGAGAAGCGGATCGGCTGGCGCGTCGAGGAGGAGTTCGTCAACGCCATCCGTGGACGCGAGAAGATCTCGCGGACCAACTTCGAGGACGGCGTGCGTTACATGGAATTCACCGACGCCGTGGCCAAGAGCGCGGCGTCGGGGCAGACCGTAGACGTCGCCGACCTTTAGCTGCCCCTGACTTTCAGGCCTCGCCTCGCCGCGAGCGGCTCAGCTCGAACGGCGGCCCTCTCCCCAGAGGGGAGAGGGATAAGGGAAGGAGGCTGCTAGGGAGCGAGGAGGAACGGGACGTCGGCGCTCTTCGCGACTGCTCTGAGCTGCTCCATCAGGTCGTCGGGGACGGGCACGCCGTTCTGAAGGCGCTCCTTCCTCGTGGCCATCTCGGGGTCGCCCGCGACGAGCACGGGCTGATCCGGGTCGGCCCGCTTGGCGTCGTGCAGCACGTCGATCACCTCGTCGAGATCCCGCTCGAACTCCCCCTCCGCCCGGAAGGCCCGCGGATCGATGGCCATGAAGAAGTGGCCGATGTTGTGAGGATCGGACTCCCGCTGGGTGCGCTTGCGGATCGGCGAGAACGACGCGCCGGAAAGCACCCCGCCGAGGATATGCACGAGCACGGCCAGCCCGTAGCCCTTGTGGCCCCCGAGGTCACGCGTGCCGCCGAGAGGCGTGATGCCGCCCTCCGGCTTCTCGAAGACGTGGCTGAAGGCCTCCTCCGGATCCGTCACCGCCTGGCCGCTCGCATCCACCACCCAGCCCGGTGGCAGCGGCTTGTGGTTGAGCTTGTAGACCTTGACCTTGCCCGCCGCCACCGTGGTCGTGGCCATGTCGAGCTGAAAGGGTGGGTTGCGCTTGACGGGGGCGGCGAAGGCGAGGGGGTTCGTGCCCATGATCGGCTCCGCCGCGAAGGTGGGCACGAGGGTGACCCCGCGGGTGGAGGCGGTGACCATGCCGATGACGCCACGATCGGCCGCGATCTTCGAGTAGCAGCCCGCGGCGCCGAAGTGATGCGAGTTGAACACGGAGACGACGGCGACTCCCGTGGAGCGGCACTTCTCGACGGCGAGATTCATCGCGTGCACCGAGACGGGATGGCCGAGCGAGGCGTCCGCGTCGATGAGGGCCATGGCCGCTCCCTCGCGCACGGTCTTGAAGACGGGCTGCATGTTGAGGCGGCCCCGCCGGAACTCCTGGTCGTAGCTGGGCAGCATGGAGACGCCGTGGGAGTCGACGCCGCGCAGGTCGGTCTCGACCATCATCTCCGCCGTGGTGTCGGCATGCGCCGAGGACATGCCCCAGGCACGAAACACGGAGACGAGCTGTTCACGGATCAGCGTAGAGGGAACTCGCATGGCTTGGCTCCGGGGTCGGGTGTTCACTTCGTGGCCGCGCCGTGAATGGGGAAGGCGGGCGGGATGATCCGGTCGACGGGCGCGCCATCCCAGCGCCAGGTGGGCACGTTGCTCCAGAAGCGCTCTGTCACCTCGCGGGCCCTGGCATACACCTCGTCCTCGTCGATCCGCGTGGTGCGACCGCCCTGGACGAGGATCTTGCCGTCCACGATGACCGTGTCCACGTCGCGCCCGGACCCGGCGTCGATCAGGGCCTTGATGGGATCGGCGTAGACGGGGGCGCCGAGATGGTCGAGGTTGATGAGCAGGATGTCGGCCTTGGCGCCGGGAGCGAGGCGCCCGAGATCGTCGCGGCGCAGGAACTTGCAGCCGCCGAGGGTGGCGGCATTGAAGACGTCGCGATGCTGGCCCGCCTGATAGTTCGCGTCGGCGACCTTGGCCAGGATGGACGCCCAGCGTAGCTCCGCCACCATGTCCATGGGGAAGGTGTCGGTGCCGATGGCGAGGTTCACGCCCGCATCGAGGTAGCGCTGGAAGGAGCACAGGGTCATGGCCATCTTGGCGTACTTGTACGGGCAGTGCCCCACGGTGGCGCCCCGCTCCGCGAGCACGCGGAGATCGTCGCCGAACGGATAGTGGCTCCAGGCGTGCGCGGTGGTGAACACGCCGTGGCCGATGAGAGCGCGATCGTCGAGAAAGCCGATGTCGGCGAGGAACTGGATGGGCGTCTTGCGATATTCGTCCATGATGCGCTGGAACTCCACGAGGTTGCCGCCCGCGTGCGTGTGCACGGGCACGTCCAGCTCGCGCGCCGCGTCCTTGCAGGCGCGCAGCAGGGGCTCGCTGCACGTCTCGACCTGGGACGGGTTGAGCATGCCGCGGAGCCGCCCCTGGGCGGCCCCGTCGTACTCGCGGATGAAGGCGACGGCGTCCTTCAGACCCTGCGTGCCGACACTGGCGTCGTGATCGTAGTAGAGGCGGCCCTGGGCGTCCGAGAAGGTGTTGCGATCGCGGAAGGGCGGGCTGCCGTAGACGCGCACGCCCAGCTCGTCGATCAGGCGGACGTAGCCTTCCCAGTCGCCGCGCTGGCCCCCGACGTCGATGATCGTGGTGGTTCCTTGCCGGAGGGCGTGGAGGAAGACGAACGTGCGCAGGGCGGCCACCGCCTCGGGCGGGGGCGGGGTCATCTTGCCCTTCAGGGGCGCGGCGAAGCTCATGTAGTTCGACGTCCGGTAGTCGTTCTTAGCCATGTCGAGGAGGAGGTAGTCGCCCGCGTTGCCCGTCGTGTGGACGTGGGTGTTGATGAAGCCGGGGGAGACGAGCTTGCCCCGCGCCGAGAGGCGGGTGTCGGCCGGCCCCGCGTACGGGCCTCCCGCGTGCACGATACGGTCGCCCTCGAAGACGACGCTACCCTGCTCGTAGATCTCGTGGCTCTTGCCGTTGAACGCGACCACCCACCCGCCTTCGATGAGCGTTCTCATGGTCCGACCTCCTCCCCCACTCAGGGCTTCTTGAGCTTGAGGTCCTCGTAGGGGGACATGTAAAAGCCTGGGATGGCGTGGGCGAGGATGTCTTCCACGCGAGGACCCAAGCCCGTGGGAAAGCCGAGGTGATAGACGGGGGCCTGGGTGGCCTGCTCGTTGAGGATGCGCTGCATCTGGAAGAGGAGAGCCTCGCGCTTCTTCCGGTCCATCTCCCTGGCCTGGCGGCGGAAGAGGTCGTCGACCTCGGGCAGGGCGCCGAAGGCGAAGGCCCCGTTCTTCGTGACGAAGGACTCGAGGCGCGTGGCGGCATTGCCCGAGACGCCGGTGACGGTGAGGACGACGCCGTGCAGCTTCTTCTCGCGCCACGAGGTCATGAAGGCCCCGCGCTCCAGCGTGCGCATGCGTGTGCGGATCCCCACGGCCTGGAGCCATCCCACGATCGTCTCGCCCATGGAGTTGTAGGGCGGGAACGGCGTCATCTCCCCTCCGTCGAAGCCGTTGGGATGTCCCGCCTCGGCGAGGAGCTGTCGCGCGCGCCTGGGATCGTGGGCGGGCGCGTCGATGGGCAGCGCGAACTCGAAGTCGCGCGGCACGAGGCTGCCCGTGGGCCGCGAGAGGCCGAGCGTCTCGGCCTGGCTCAGGGCCTGCCGGTCGATGGCCAGGCTGGCGGCCAGCCGCACGCGCCGGTCGGCCCAGGGAGACTTCGGATCCCACTGGTCGGGGAAGTCGAGCCAGAAGATGCCGAGGAGCGGCGCGACGAGGCGCAGCCCGGGCGTGCGCCGGATGTCCTCGGCCGTCGGTCCGCTCAGCAGGAACGCGACATCGACCTCGCCGCTCTTGAGCGCGGCGGCCCGCGTCGTCTCGTCGGGCAGGCTGCGGAAGACCAGGCGCTTGATCGAGGGAGTCTTGCGCCAGTAGCCCTCGAAGGCTTCGAGCACCAGCTCGACGCCCGGGTTGAAGCTCACGAACTTGTAGGGGCCGGCCCCGATGGGCGCCTTGCGAAAGCCCTCCTCGCCTACGCGCTCGACGTACTTCCTGGGCACCACCCAGCCCGCGCTGGCCACGAAGGTGCCGTAGAAGGCGGGGAAGTCGGGCCAGGGCTCCTTGAGGACGAATCGCAGGCGGTTGGGCCCAAGTAGCTGAATCTCCTTGACGGTATCCTTGAGGATCTTGGCAGCACCACCCCGGTAGCGCTCGAAGGAGAATTTGACGTCGTCCGAGGTGATGGGCTCGCCGTTGTGGAACTTGATCCCCGGCCGCAGGATGAACTCCGCGCTCAGCCCGTCCTTGGACATGGACCACGACTCCGCCAGACTCGGCGCCGTGCCAGACCCTGGCATGGGCTTGAGCAAGCCATCATGGAGGGCGTAGAGCAGGAGAAAGGGCGTGATGGTGCTCTCGCCCTCGGCGGGATCCAGCCAGCGCGTGACGGGGCTGAAGTGAAGCGCGAAGGTCAGCGTGCCCTCGGGCGCGGCCGCTGCGGGCGTGGTAGCCAGCAGCGAGACGGCGCAGAGGATCGCGAGGCAGAGACCGGCGGCTCGAGGTCGTGCCATGGGCCGAAGGTGCCTCGACCCGCGCTAAGCCTTGTCGAAGAGCTTCAGCGCGAGCGCCCCATGCGTCACCGCCGCTCCCGCGCGCAGGGCGGCAGCGAGGAACGCCGCCTCCGTGACCTCCTCCCGGGTGGCCCCGGCCTTCTTGGCGTTCTTCGTGTGGACATCCAGGCAGTACGGGCACTGGGTGGTGCACGCCACGGCGAGGGCGATCAGCTCGCGATACTTGCGCGGAATGCTGCCATCATCGCGTCCCACGATGGAGTCGAGCTCGACGAAGCCCTTGAACTCCGCGGGCGCCAGCTTCTTGAACTCTCCGAGAACCTTGAGATCATCGGAATCGTGATAGTGGCTCATGGAGCCTTCCTCCTCGGTGGATCGTTCGTGAGGGTCAGCCCTGCACGGGGCATGAGTATACCCAAGTCTCCAAATGGGCACCTCGATGAGATCGGAGAGAGACCGTGAAGACTCGTCGTCGGATCGCTGGTGCGGCGGCCATCGCCGCCTTGCTGATGCCGTCTCCGGCTGCCGCCACGTGCGCCCGCTCGAGCCTTCCCCAAGACGCGCCGATGGCCCTCGTGCTCTCGGGCGGTGGAGCCAAGGGCGCCTACGAGGCCGGAGTCGCCGCGGCTTTCGCCGAGCGCGGGCTGCCGATCCGCCTCGTAGCTGGCTCCTCGGCAGGGGCGCTCAATGCTGCCATGATCGCCAGCGGCCGGGCTGATCAGCTGGAGACGATGTGGCGCAGCGTCCAGCGGGAGCGGGTCTACTCGCTGCGCGCGTCCGTGTTCTTCGCGGGCTTCCTCCCGGGCTGGCTCACCCTCTTCGCCCTCAACGAGGCGAGCTCGCTCTTCGATCCTAGCCCGCTCCGCGACCTGATCGCCACGTCGCTCGATTTTGACCGCATTCGCGCGTCCTCCGTGCGTCTCCTCGTGACGGCCACGGATCTCGCCGCACGCGAGAAGCGCGTGTTCGACAATCGCACGGTGACCGTGGATGCCCTCATGGCCGCCGCGGCGGTCCCGGGACTCTTTCCGCCCGTGGAGGTGGACGGCACGCTCCTCGTGGACGGCGGCCTGACGGGTCGCGCGCCGGTCCTGGAAGCGCTCGAGGCGGACGCCTCGGTGGGTCGCGCCGTGGTGGTGATGAGCTATGCGCCGACGGAGCGCGGGGCCTCGCCTTCGACCATGCGCCGAGCCCTCGAGGAGAGCTTCGAGCTCATGATGATCCAGCAGATCCGGCGCGACACCGAGCTGGCCCGGCTCCGGCACCCCGCCGTGGATGTCCAGCTCCTGGCGCCCTCGTCGCCGCTCCTGCTCCGGCCCCTCGACTTCGATGCGGAGGCGATGGCGCGGCTGCTCGCCCTCGGGCGGGGCGACGCCCAGGCCTGTCTCGAGGCCTGGGGACGCTGAGCCGTACCTGCCGGCAGGCTATCGAGCTGGCTGCTCCGTCACCGCGGCAAGGACGTTCCGCTTCGAGCGCCGGCTTCGCCGGCGCAATCGATCGGGGGAGGTTCGGAAGGGGGCGGAACCCCCCTCCGAGGTTTCTAGGCTATCAGCCCGTAGAACTTGCCCGCGTTCTCGCAGGTCATCTTGTGAGTCAACTCCGCGGGCAGATGGCCGAACTGCTCGTCGATGTACTTGGACGACTCCGGCCACACGCCGTCCCCGTGCGGATAGTCCGAGCCCCACATCAGCGTCTCCACGCCCATGTCGTCGATGAGCTTGGTGCCGATGCGGTCGAACTGGAAGGTCGCCTTGCACTGGCGGCGCCAGTAGTCGCTCGGCTTCATCTTCAGGCCAAGGTCGTGGAAGCGGTCCTCCCACTCGAAGTCCATGCGGTCGAGGGCATAGGGCACCCAGCCGATGCCGCTCTCTCCGAAGGAGATGCGGACGCGAGGATAGCGCTCGAGGACGGCGCTGCCGATGATGGCGGCCAGGATGTTGACGAGGTTCATCTGGAAGGCGGAGACCACGGTGAAGAAGGCGGCCCGGCGGACCCTGCCCTGGGCCTTGTCGAGCACGCTCGGATCGAGGGCAGGGAAGGTGTGGAAGTGGAGCGGCAGCCCCACGTCGTTGACGGCCTGCCAGAGTGGCTCCCACACGGGATGCCACATGGGCTCCATGTCCCACGAGCAGGACAGCTCCACGCCTCGCAGTCCGAGCCGGGCCACACGGTAGATCTCCTTCACGGCGGCGTCGATGTCGCCATAGGGCAGGCACGCGAGTCCGATGAAGCGGCCGGGATCGTGGCGGCAGAAATCCACGAGCCAGTCGTTGTAGATGCGGAACATCTCCGTGGCCGCCTCGTGATCGCGAAGACGCGTGGCCGCGCCGAGAATGCCGTACATCACCTCGGCCTGGACGCCGTCGCGGTCCATGTCCTTGGCCCGGAGCGCGGGGTCCGAGACGCGGCGGATGCCCTTCTTGCCGTCATCGTAGAGACCGGTGGCGGCCATGACGTCCACCCGGTGATGCTGGCCGGGGACATATTTCTGGCCGGCCGGCCCCACGCCGTTGACGAGGCCGAAGGACGTGCCGTTCTTGCACGTCCAGAACGGGCCGTCCGGCCCGTCCGCGGTGAAGGGCATGCGGTCCTTGAGCGCCGCCGAGGCGTTCGCGGTGAACAGATCCGGCGGCATCCAGGGCAGGTCGAGGTGGCAGTCGGCGGAAATCCTCGTGTAGCTCATGTCGCTCCTCCGCGGTGAAGGCTCTCTCGCGCGGCCACGCTCAACATGCTCAAGGGCCGGATGCGCCAAAACTAGCACAGACGAGGCCGTTCCGCCTCGCGAAGCGGTCGCGCGTCTACCGGCGATCGGGCCGGAGCGACTCGGGGGCGTAGCGGGCGAAGAGCAGGCCGGAGCCGGCGAGGAGCACCGCGGTCGCGGCCAGGGTCAGGTTGGCGCCGGCGAGATCGGTGGCGAGGCCGAGCGTGAGAGGGCCCAGGACATAGCCGAGGTCCGCCAGCATCCGGTACACGCTCATGGCCGCGGCATTCATCCCGGGAGGCGACACGTCGGCGGCGTAGGCCGCGGGCGCGGCGCCGCTCACGCCGGTGGCGATGCTCCAGACCACGCAGGCGGTCAGGAACCAGCCATAGGACGGGGCGAGGAGGAAGAGCAGGAGAGAGACGGCGGAGAGAACAGTGGCGGGCACGACGACGGACTTGCGACCGAAGCGATCCACGAGGACGCCCGACGGGTAGACGAGGACGAGTCCGACCAGGCTCGCGAGGGCGAGCCCGAAGCCGATGCGGCCGGTCGTGAGGGCGAGCCGCTCCTGGGCGAGGACCGGGATGACGTTGAAGAGACCGCCTGTCCGCGCCACCGCGTTCATGAAGCTGACCAGGCTCACGAGCATGAAGCCGGCGTGGCCGGTGAGGATGCGGACCTGGGAGCCGAAGGACGGGAACGCGGACGGCGAATCCGCGCCGTCGCGCCGGCGCGCCTCCCTCGTCTCGGGAATCCACATCCAGGCGAGGGCGGCCGCCACCACGCCCGCGACCGCGTAGGCGAAGAAGGGCGCCCGCAGCCCATAGCGCTCGGCGAGGATCCCGCCCGGCAGCGGACCGACGCCCACCGCGAAGAGAAAGACGCCGTGATAGATGGCCATGACGCGGCCCCGCCGAGCGGGCGTGCTGATGTCCGCGAGCACGATCTGGCCGGTGACGAGCACGAGCCCGGCTCCGATGCCCGCCACGAATCGAGCGCCCACGAGCACGGCGAAGCTCGGCGCGTACGCGCAAAGAAGATTGCCGGCGGCGGTGGCGAGGCCGCCGATGGCGAGGGCGGGCCGGCGACCGACCCGATCCGCGAGCTGTCCGGCGGGCATGGCGACCAGGAAGCGGGCGAGGCCGTAGATCGCGATGGCGACGCCGATGGCCGACTGCGCGACGCCAAAGGAGCGGGCATAGAGCGCGAGGGCGGGGATGATGCCGCCGAAGCCGAGCTGGTTGACGGTGATGAGCACGCACATCCAGAGCAGGATGCGGCTGGACCGCGTCTGCGGCATCAAGCGGACTTCGGGAAGAGCAGGCAGTCGCCTGCTATGACGTCGCGCGCGCTTTTGGCTTCAAGAGCTTGGCGCGGAGCTCCTCCACTTGCTGGGGAAACGGCGTGCCGCCGCGCGCGGTCATGGGCGTCTGCTCGGCCAGCCCCGTGTGCAGCTCGACGAAGACCGGTCCCTCCGTCTTGAGGAGCTCGGGAAGCCGTCGCTTGAAATCGTCGATGTCGCGGATGGCGGAGGCATGCCGATAGCCCGCGGCCTTGGCCATCATGACGAAGTCCACCGTGAGGCCACCCGGAATGATCTGAGCTCCGGAGGTGTGATAGACGCCGTTCTTGAAGAGGAGGTGGACCAGGTTCCGGGGCGCCGCGCCCGCCACGGTGGCGAGCGATCCGAGCTGCATGAGGAGCGAGCCGTCCCCGTCGAACACGATGACGCGCCGATCGGGCCGCGCGAGCGCGATGCCCAGGCCGAGAGAGGACGCGCCGCCCATGAAGCCGGCGCAGGTGGCGGAGAGATCGTCGGGGGCGATGGTGCGCCAGGCCGGCGCCGTGGTCATGGTGGGGATGCAGACGGCGGTACCTCTGTTCGCCGCGATCAGCGTCAGCACTTCCTCGGGCTTCATAGCCATCTAGTTTGATCTGGAGGGGAGCGGCGTCGCTCCTCCCCCAGACCCCCCCATCGCATTGATCGGTTGCGTGCTGGCGGTCCGTTCACTCGTGCGATTCATATGGTCTCCAGCCCGACGAGAACAGCGGTGGGGCCGCGACGCTGCGGTCCCTCGAGCCGGGCATGCGGCACGCCGAAGGTGTCGAGGAGCGGCTCGCAGTAGCGAACCATGGAGTGACGCGACTCCTTCGGATCCTTGTCCTTCTCCCGGCTGAGGAGCCCGATCATGTAGAAGACAGGCACGCGGCCGTCCATGGCCACGCCTCGCAGCGTGTTGATGGAGGCATAGAGCCCCGCGTGCTGGATCATGAGAACCACGGGCTCGCCGCCGATGTGGAGCCCCGCCGCGATGGTGGTGGCCTCGTCCTCCGTGGCGCAGGTGACGACGCGGATGGCCTCTTCCTTATCGAGGGCGGCGAGCACCGACTTCTGGTGAGTGTCCGGCACGCTCAGGATCCAGCCGAGGTGGCTGTGGCGCGGGGGCTCGGCGACCTCGGCCGCGAGGGCGGCGCGCGCCTCGCGGAAGGTGTCCTTCAGCGTGTCGATGATGAGCGGGGCGGGAATGGATTCGGCCATGGGTCTCCCCTTCGAGTCGTTGCGGTCCCGGGCTAGAGGTGGGGCAGGACGGTGGCCGCGAAGAGCCGGGTGCCTTCCGGGCGCGGCGCGTCGGCGAAGTTCACGGTGAGCCGGCGGGCCCCGCGCTTGATGATGCCGAGGAGGGCATCGGTGACCTGGGCCGGCGTGCCCGCGAGGCGGATGTCCTGCATGGGCCGGATGTGAGGCTGCATCTTGAGCCGCTCGACCTCGCCCTCCGTCTCGGCGATCAGGATGCCGGCGCGAAGGACCTGGACGATCTCGTCATAGTCGCGGCCGACCTCCGCGCAGTGGGTCTTGAGGACCTCCTGCTTGTGCGCATACGTCGCGTCGTCACGGAAGCTGTAGTTCCACCAGTCCGCGTGCTTGGCCACGGCGCGCAGCAGATACTTCTCGCCGTGGCCGCCCACCACGACCGGCGGAAGGGGATCGGGCCTGGGCTCGCAGTAGGCGCCGCTGATCTGGTAGTGCTCGCCCTTGTAGCTCGCGGGCGAGGTCGTCCACATGAGCCGGATCAGCTCGATGGCCTCGCACATCTGGGCGATGCGCACGCGCGTGGGCGGGAAGGGCCAGCCGTAGGCGCGATACTCCTCTTCGTTCCAGCCCGCGCCGATTCCCAGGACCACCCGGCCTCCGGAGAGGGCGTGAGCGGTCGCCACCATCTTGGCGAGGTGCGCGGGATTGCGGAAGCTGTTGCAGATCACCTCGTGGGTGCACATCTTGTCGGGATAGCGGGCGAGGGCATACGCGAGAAGCGTCCAGCCCTCGGCCACCTTGTGGGCGCCGTACTGCACGTGATCGGGAAACCAGAGGGACTCGAAGGGCTCAGCCGTCTGGTCGAGATAGGGAAAGGTGTTTTCCACGAGCCTGGACCAGACGTTGAGACCCACGGGCACGGGCATGGCGGCTCCTCAGAACCAGCTGGTCTTGTCGACCACGTTCCGCAGCGGCTGCCCGGCGAGGAAGCGCTGGCAATTGTCGCGGAGGATCTCGTAGCGGCGGTCGTCGAGATAGGGGCCAAAGCCCGCGGTGTGCGGCGTGATCAGCACACCGGGCATGGTCCAGAGCGGATGCTCGGCGGGAAGGGGCTCCTGCTCGAA
>QHSC01000293.1 GCA_003220345.1 Candidatus Rokuibacteriota bacterium
GGCTCGAGCCAGAGGTGGGAGCGCTGGTCATGCAAGCCCTGGCCGCAGCCCGCGAGAGCCTGTATCAGCGCAGCCGGCAGCGGGCCACCTTCAATGGAGGCGCCGGGGGCGTTTCCGCGGAAACGCCCTCGCTCTCCCAGCAGCAGGCTGATGCCCTGGCCCTGCTCGCCGAGACGGCCCTGCACCACGGCCTCGATCCCGGCGCCCCGGGGGAGCGCTACCAGGTGGTAGTCCACGTCGATGCCGAGGTGCTGGCCGACCCGGAGCAGCCGGGGCAGTCTGTCCTCGAGGGGGGCACGCGCGTTTCCGCGGCAACGTCTCAGCGCTTGGCCTGCGACGCGAGCCGAGTGGTCATGCGCCACGACGGCGAGGGGCGCGTCGTGGAAATCGGGGCCCGGACCCGGACGATTCCCCCCGCATTGCGGCGCGCCCTCGAGCATCGGGATCAAGGCTGCCGCTTCCCGGGGTGCCATGGGCGCTTCACCCAGGGGCATCACCTCCGCCACTGGGCCCACGGAGGCCCAACTACGTTATCGAACCTCGCGCTGCTCTGCCGCCGGCATCATCGCGCCGTACACGAGGAGGGCTACCAGGTCGCGCGCTTACCCGACGGCACCCTCCAGTTCCGGCGACCGAACGGCCACCCGCTGCCCGAGGTGCCGCCGCCGGCGGCGGTGCCAGCGGATCCCATCAAGGCGCTCCACGAGTCTCACGACGCGCAGGGCCTGCGTGTCCACGCGCGGACGGGGTGTCCGAGTTGGCTCGGGGAGCCACTGAATGTGGGGTGGGCGATCGACGTCTTGCACCCCCTGGCTCAGGGATCAAGATCTTGTCTAACTGTACCTGGGCATCTGGTGAACGAAACGGCGGACAAAATCTCGACAGCGTCGAACGATTTGTCGGCGAATCCCAGATTCACAAAGACTAGCTGATCATTGACCGCGCAGCCGCGCGGCGTGGAGCAGCGCGATCACCGTCAGGGAATCCTTGATCTCGCTGCGCTCCACCATCCGGAGGACCTCGGCGAAGGGGAAGGTCCGGCGCTCGATGAACTCCGTCCGGTCGGGCGGGCGGGAGGCCGGACGCAGGTCCTCCGCCAGGTAGACGTGAGCGATCTCGCGCAAGATGCTCTTCGAGGTGTAGAAATCGCAGAGCTTCGTCAGTCGCCCGGCCTCGTGGCCCGCCTCCTCCGCCAGCTCGCGCTGCACCGCCTCCTCCAGCGTCTCGCCCGTGTGCTGGGCGCCCGTGGGGATCTCCCAGAAAAAGCCCTGGGCGACGTAGCGGTACTGGCCGACGAGGAGCACGGTGTCGCGGTCGACGAAGGGCAGCACCCCGATGCACTCCGCGCACTCGACGACGCCGTAGGTGGTCGTGCGCCCGTCCGGCAAGAGCGCCTCGTCCTCGCGCACCTTGATCCACGGATTCTCGTACACGGGCCGCGTGGAGCGCGTTTTCCACGGGGTGCGGGCGTGCGGATGGCTGCCGTCGGAACCCGTCATGATGCCTCACCTTGTATCATGCCCTTTCCCCCTGGGCTATAATTCAACCGTGAAGATCAAGCTCCGCAACCCCAGCCGCGAGGTCGAGCTGTCCGGCCGCAAGCGCGTCAAGGAAGTGCTCCGCGAGCTCGACATCCTGCCCAGCACCGTGCTCGTGATCCGCGGAAGCGATCTCCTCACGGCCGACGAGGTGGTGGGCGATGAGGATGTGCTCGAGGTGCGTCCCGTCATGTCCGGGGGGAGCGCCAGGGCCAGCGCGAGCAGGATCCAATGAAGTGCCGCAAGTGCGGAGGTCAGGCCGTCCTCGAGTTGCCGCGGCACAACGCCGCCTTCTGCTCGGCGGACTTCCAGGAGTTCTTCCGCAAGCAGGTCGCGGAGGCGATCCGCAAGCACAAGATGTTCACCCGGGAGGAGCCAATCCTGGTCGCCGTCTCCGGCGGCAAGGATTCCCTCGCGCTGTGGGACGTGCTGATCGAGACGGGCTACGAGACGGCCGGGCTCTATCTCGATCTGGGCATCTTCGACTACTCCGTCGAGTCCAAGGCCAAGTGCGAGGGCTTCGCGGCCGCCCGCGGCCAGAAGCTCATCGTGGAGCGCGTGGCCGACGCCATGGGCGCGCCCATCCCCGAGGTCCAGAAGGCCACGCGCCGGCCCACCTGCTCGGCCTGCGGGCTCAGCAAGCGCTACCTCATGAATCGGGCCGCCGTCGAGCACGGCTACCCGGTCATCGCCACCGGCCACAACCTGGACGACGAGGCGGCGGTGCTCTTCGGCAACGTGCTCCACTGGCAGACCGATGCGCTCTCGCGCCAGTCGCCCGCGCTCGCCTCCACGCATCCCAAGCTGGCCCGGCGCGTGAAGCCGCTCTATCGGCTGTCCGAGCGCGAGACGGCGGCCTACGCCTTTTTGCGGGGCATCGACTACATCGTCGACGAATGTCCGTTCGCCAAGGGCGCCACCTCCATCGCCCACAAGCAGATCCTCGACCGGCTGGAAGAGCAGTCGCCGGGGGCCAAGCACAACTTCCTCTTCGGCTTTCTGGAGAAGGCCAAGGGGTATTTCGACGGCGCCGAGTCCGTGACGCTTCAGCAGTGCGCGGTGTGCGGCCAGGTGACCACGGGCGAGATCTGCGCCTTCTGCAAGCTGCACGATCAGGTCAAGCGCCGTCAGGCGGGACCGCTGTCATCCACCAGAGAAGGAGATCGTCATGAATAATGCGGTGATCGTGGGGGCGGTCCGCACCGCCGTGGGCAAGCGCAACGGCAAGCTCTCCCCGGTCCGGCCGGATGACCTGCTCGCCGACACCCTCAAGGCCCTCGTCGAGCGGACCAAGATCGACCCGTCCGAGGTCGAGGACGTCATCATGGGCTGCGTGGATCAGGTGGGCGAGCAGGGGCTGAACATCGCCCGTAACGCCGCTCTCATCGCGGGCTTCCCCCTGGATGTGTGCGGGACCACCCTCGACCGCATGTGCGGCTCGGGCCAGCAGGCGGCCAACTTCGCCGCCATGGGCGTGATGTCCGGGCAGTACGAGTGCGTCATCGCCGGCGGCATCGAGCACATGACGCGCGTGCCCATGGGCTCCAACGCCTCGGGGCCCGGCGAAGGCGCGCTCTCACCGCGACTGCAGGCCCTCTACAACATCGTGCCGCAGGGCACTTCGGCGGAGATCCTGGCCGAGAAATGGGGGCTCAAGCGGGAGGAGCTGGACAAGTTCTCCGGCGAGAGCCACGAGAAGGCAGGACGGGCCATCGCCGAGGGGCGTTTCAAGCGCGAGATCGCGCCGATCACCTTGCCCGACGGCAGCGTCTTCGACACCGACGAGGGCGTGCGCGTGCCCGTCAACTGGGAGAAGCTCGCCTCGCTCCAGCCCTCCTTCAAGCCGGACGGTGTGGTGACGGCAGGCAACTCGTCGCAGATCTCCGACGGCGCCGCCGCGCTCCTCATCATGTCCGAGGTGCGCGCCAAGGCCCTCGGGCTCACGCCGCGCGCGCGCTTCGTGGCCACCTCCCTGGCAGGCGTGGATCCGACCATCATGCTGACCGGGCCCATCCCGGCCACCCAGCGCGTGCTCAAGAAGGCCGGGCTCAAGCTCGAGCAGATCGATCTCTTCGAGATCAACGAGGCCTTCGCCTCCGTGGTGCTGGCCTGGGAGCGCGAGCTGCACCCCGACATGGACCGAGTCAACGTCAACGGCGGGGCCATCGCCCTCGGCCATCCCCTCGGCTGCTCGGGCGGCCGGCTCATGACCACGCTCCTCCACGAGCTGGAGCGGTCGAAGAAGCGCTACGGTCTGCAGACCATGTGCATCGGCTTCGGGCAGGGGATCGGGACGATCATCGAGCGGCTGTAGGCGAACGCAAACAAACACGAGGGCTTCGGAGACGATTCCGAAGCCCTCGTTGCTTCTGGAAAGGCGGAGCCGGCTGCCTCTGATTCTTGTCTTCGCTCACGCGTGAGCGCATACTACCCGCGCCCTCATCCCGGCCTCTCCCGTTGACGCTCTTGAGCGTCGAGACCCTGGTGACTGGCTTGGCAACACAACCCGTCAACGACGGTTACAAGCCAGGGTCATCCTGAATCCTCCCTCGTACCGCCCTGTGCCAGAGATCCGTACTCGTTGCGATCGGCTCACGAGCCGCCAACGCGCATTCAACGAGTCCGAGAAAGAGGCGAAGACATGACCACGACGACCAGGCGAGAGTTCGCGAACGGCATGGCCCTCACCGCTGCCGCGGCCGTTCTTGGGCTCTCCCCGAAAGCGGCGGACGCGGAGCCGCCTCCGGAGACCACGAGGCTGAGGCTTGTGCGATTTCCCTTCGATCACGCATGTCTGGCGCCCCAGTGGGTTGCCGAGGAGCTTCTCAAGGCGGAGGGATTTACCGACATCACGTACACGACAACCGTTGACTCCATAAGCGACCTCGCCGCGGGAAAACTCGACTTCGCGGGGGCCGACATCATGAGCCTGTTACTCGCCCTGGATAAAGGGATCCCTCTCGTTGCCATCGGGGGAATCCACGCTGGCTGCTTCGAGCTGTTCGGAACCAGTCGCGTGCGTTCGCTTCGCGATCTCAAGAACGGCACAGTCGCCGTTGGCTGGGGCGGCGGACAGGCGCTCGTGACCGCCATGGCCGCCTATGTCGGCCTCGACCCTCTCCGGGATGCCAAGCTCATCCAGCCGCCGTCGAAGGAGGCGATCGAGCTGCTCGCTCAGGAGAAGATCGATGCGTTGCTGGGCTTCCCGCCGGAACCCCAGGAGCTCCGGAAGAGAAACATCGGGCATGTGGTGGTCAGCACCTCTGAGGATCGCCCTTGGTCCCATTATTTCTGCTGCATGGCCTTGGTCAACGCGCAGTTTCTCAAGAAAAACCCAATCGCCACCAAGCGGATGCTGCGCGCCTTCCTGAAGGCAACCAACATGTGCGCCCTCGAGCCAGAGCGGGTCGGTCGGTTCCTCGTGGACCGTGGCTTCGTGAAGAACCACGACTATGCGGTGCAAGCCATCAAGGAGATTCCCTACACCCGCTGGCGGGAGTATGACCCGGCGGATACGATGCGCTTCTACGCCCTCCGACTCCACGAGACGGGGATGATCAAGACGAGTCCGCTGAAGATTATCGCCCGGAGCTCCGACTGGCGCTTCTTCAACGAGCTGAGGAAGGAACTTAAGGCATAATCGGCCAAATCAGCGCAGGTGGACCCGCCTGGCGCTCCATTTGCAGGATCAGGAAGGAGCTGAAGGGCTGACACGCTTCATGCCACGGTCAGTCGCAGGATTCGCCGTCGCCTGCGTCCTCTCGGTGGCGATGCCGGCCCTCGCGCACCAGCCGGGCCGTGACGCGCGGCTGCCCACGATCGGACCGGCGCCCCCGTTCGCGCTGAGGATGGCCGACGGCGGACGGCTCGCTCTGGCCGACCTGCGCGGCAAGGTCGTCGCCGTCACCTTTATCTATGCGACGTGCACCGACACGTGTCCGCTGCTCACGGCGAAGCTCGCAACGCTCAGCAAGCGGATGGGTAAGGATTTCGGCGCGAAGGTGGCATTCGTCGCCATCACCGTCGATCCCGAGCGTGACACCGCGGACGTCTTGCGGAGCTACGCGCAGGTGCACGGCGCGC
>QHSC01000294.1 GCA_003220345.1 Candidatus Rokuibacteriota bacterium
GCCTCGTCTGGCTCGCAACTTGCCCCAGTGCCAGCGCCCAAACTGACCCACGACCACTCTTGCTTGGTCGCTCGGCGCGGGCTTAGAGTGTGGCAGCGCATGAGGGCTTCGGAGAGCGCATGAGAGTCCGGACGTTCATCAACCGCGTCGTGTGGCTCGTGGTCCTGGCCTATGCGGGCTATGCGGTCCTCGCGGCCGGCTCCAGCTACCTGCAGGTGCGCAGCCTCGTCGACCAGGCCGTGGACGAGGCGAGCAAGCGTGTCCGTACTACCGCGGCACCCACCCAGCCCGGAGCCGCCCTGCAGGAATTCGCCGCCGATACCCGCACCGCCCTCTTGCTCGGTGCTCGCCGGGTCGGATTCGACCTCCCGCCGCAGAAGCTCTTGATCGAGAGCCGCGACGGGGGAATACGAGTCAGGTTCCACTGGAGCTACGTCCTGTGGACCGTGGCCGACGAGGCGGTTCTCGCTTTCCCGCTCTGGATCGACCGGATGTACACGCTGAAAACGTGACCCCTGACCGAGAGGAGCTGCACGATGGCGTCAGTGGATTGGAGCTATCACCGCAACGGCTGACAGACCTGTGGCAAGACGCAAGGGTTCCTTGCGAAGCGAGGCATCACGACGAGGACGCAGGTCGACGCCAAGAAGCAGACGATCAAGGGCGTGCAGGCCCTGAGCGTGCTCGCCGACGTGGACGAGATGTATGTGGCGAAGGGCAAGCGCGTGGTCCACGTGGATCTGCGGTCGGGCCGGCCGCCCAGAAACGATCTGCTCGAGCTCCTGCTCGGACCGACGGGCAACCTGCGGGCACCCACGCTCAGGCGAGGGCGCACTCTGCTCGTGGGCTTCGAGGAGGCGACCTACAAGAAAGTGCTCGGCTAGCCTCCGCCGCCGAAGGCCGGCGTCGGAGGGGCGTGCCGCCGCCGTCTCTCAGAGGTGGGCCTTCGGCTCCTCCCGGCGAGATGGAAAGGCTGCAGCAAGCCTGAGCCAATCCTGCCGCACGGTCGGCATGGCATGGACCTTGTAAGAACGCACAGTTAGAACTCACCGACCCCCACTCAATAGGGTCATTGGCCGCTCAAACGGTTGACTTGGCGGCCAGGGTCGAGTTAGTTTCCTCGAGTGCCTTAAAAATGAGTGATCTGTCAACGCTTTGCGGGGATAGATTACATAGATTTGGCCCACGGCGAAGGGGGTTTGGAGCGATGCGGAAGGACTTTCCCAGCCTTGTAAAGCTTCCTGGCACCTATCCGGGTTCTGCCCGGCACGGTGGCGGGCCTCCGATCGGGCAGCGTGGGTTCACACTCATCGAGGCCCTCATCGCCGCTGGCATCGTAGGCATTGCCGCCATCGGCGTCGCAATGATGTTCGGCACGGCCCAGAATTTCGTCCATGCCGAAGGCGACAACCGCGTCGCCTTCTACGTGGCGCAGCAGCGCATGGAGCAGCTCCGCTCGACGGGCTTTGGCTCGACCAGCCTGCCGGATCCCCGGGAGGAGACGGCGGCGACCGGCGTGCAGATCGACAACTTCAGCGACAACGACGCCGTTCCCGGCTTCAGGCGGCAGACCGTCATCACCGGAGTGTGCCCGACGGACTATTCCGTGGCATGGAACAGTGGCGGGTGCCCCACGAGCGGCCAGCTCCTGGCCAAGCTCGTGACGGTGTCGGTGCGCGTGCTCGACGGCCCTACCAATTTCACCGACCCCGTGACTCAGCCGATAGTGATCCAGGCCGTCCTGGTGAAGCGATGACCGCGCGCTCGCTGGTCGGTCTCCTGCGCGATGCCCGGGGGTTCACGCTCCTCGAGGCCGTGGTGACCTCTGCCATCTTCATGACCATCGTATTCGGCATGATGACGCTCTACACCACGTCGCAGCAGGCGTACAACTACGGGACCTCCCAGGCCTACCTCCAGCGCGTCGGCACCCTGCTCCAGGAGCGGATCCAGCGCGAGCTCGTCGGATCGATCGCGCTCCAGACAGTCGACTGCGGCCCGAACTCGACGGCCAATCTTTCGGTGATGTACGTGACGCCGGGGGCGGGAGGGTCTGGAGCGGCGGGCAGCCAGAGGATCTTCTGCCTCTGGCAGCAAACGATCAGCACACCGCCCGGCCCCCAGCTCTTTCGCTGCCAGCTCACGAATTTTGCCGTGGGCGACACTTGCCAGAGTGGCACCACGGAAAACATGCTGACGCTCACCCAGAGCCAGATCTCCACGCAGATCGACGCCCCGCTCCGGGTGGCCAATACGCAATTCATGCGGGTGGCCTGTCTTCCCGCTTCGTCTGGCAGCTGCGGTGATCCAGGGAGGCAGGTGGTCTCGCCGCTCGTGGACGTCCGCTTCGATCTGAGCGACGGCGTCAATTTCAACGCCCAGGCCGCAATCAACGGCCTCCGATTCGCCTTCAGCCTGACGCCGAGGAACTGAGCATGGCGTCGAGCCACGATCGCGTCGGCATCTCGGCCATCGGGAAGCGATTCAGCGAGCGGGGCAGCGCGCTGATCATCAGCCTCATGCTCCTCCTCGTCATCACCATCCTGGGCCTCGCCCTGTTCGACCTCGCCCAGATCGAGAACAAGTCGGCCGCGGCGAGCCTCGCCGACTATCGCGCCTTCGAGCTGGCCCAGGCCGGCATCGAGCGCGGGATCCGCGAGCTCCAGAACGGCTTCATCGGCGACGTCTAC
The DNA here is from genome assembly GCA_003220345.1 of Candidatus Rokuibacteriota bacterium. Classification (GTDB taxonomy): domain Bacteria; phylum Methylomirabilota; class Methylomirabilia; order Rokubacteriales; family CSP1-6; genus AR37. The sequence continues at coordinate 2,691 of QHSC01000294.1, forward strand.
GGGTCCGAGAGCTGGACCGACGGGACTCCCGCGTGCACGCCCGGGTGCAACGCCAACACGTACAGCACGCTCAATCTCGCGAACACGACGATTCCCGCCCAGACCGTGACGAACTTCGGAACCGATCCGGGCGGGAGCTACACCGTCGAGCTCAAGCTGCTCACGGTCGGCGAGGCCAACAATCCGATCAGCGCGGGGTATAGCTATCCGCATGGAGTGACTTGCTTCACGGCTAGCACGAAGGCCCTCGTCTATCCTGTGCCGGCCACCGACGTGTGCGACAACCTCGCCTTCCTGCGGAGCACGGGCACGGTCAATGGTCCGCCGGGATACTCGCGCTCTCGCACGATCCAGGTGCTGGTCCGGGCCAGCAGCACCTCGCCCTTTGCCGCCGGCCTCACTGTTGGTTCGGGTGATGGGCTGGGGAATCCAGTCATCGAGGGTCAGGTGAACATCGGGGGGGGCATCAATGTTCTGGGCAACGTCAACAGCAATCCGGCCATCAAGCTCATCCAGGGCAGCCAGATGTGGAACAACTGGTCCCAGCTGGAGCCCACGAGCGTCACATATCTGAGACCCCGCCAGAGGATTTGTCCTGTGGGGACGGACTGTACCGGCGGTGCCAACCTCGTGGAGTCCCTCGAAGCCGAGCTCAAGGTCTACGGCAACCTCACCCACCGCATGGTGGATCTGCAAAATGCCTCGAACCTGGGACAGGTAGGTTCGAGCGCGTGTTATGGCGCGGGTTGCCCGGGCTCGGGGCGGCTCGGGAAGGGTCCGTTGGACGGAGTCTATGTTGCGGATGGCTGCCCGCTTCCTTGCACGAGCACGGCCTTCAGCTTTGGCGGCGGATCGACTCTGACCGTCGACGGAAGCAATATCACGAAGCCATACCCCTTCCGCTTCCCGGGCCCGCCACTCGCCCGGGCGGACATCGCCACGCCTACGTTCCCGGATCTCACGAGCCCCGTGACCATCGCCGGCACCGCGTATGCGAACTATCAGTTGAACTTCTGGGCCACCCACGCCCAGGCCATGAATGGCGGCACGTACCCGGACATAGGGCTTTCTCTCGGTTTCCTCGGCCTGGATGGCGCCATCCCCAGCTTCTCTGACGCCGTCAGCTGGACGGACGTCAACGGGACGGCGCAGACCGGCTTCATCTGCTGGGACCAGGCAACAAACACGCTCGGGTTCGTGGGCAATGGGAACAACTGCGCGACCCCGAACACGACGCCGGGCAAGTTCCTGCGCCCGTCCAATCCCATGCTTCTCAACGGCAACCACCAGTTCATCGTCAATTCGCCGGGCATCTCCTATCGCGGCGCGGCGATCTGGAGCACGCGGCAGGTCAGGCTCGATGGAGGTCTGACGGCCTTCAGTGATGGGACTGGAGCTGCCGGGTGCGTGACCGACTGCTTTCCGGACGATCATCTCCTCGTCCTGATGAGCGATTTCTCGATTGATATCGCCACGAGCGGGAACGTGAACCGGGTGATGGCGTTCATCTTCTCCAACAACAATGTGTTGAGCGCGCGTCATCGCGTGTACCTCTCCGGAGCCATCGCAGCGAAGATCAGTCTCTGCTTCCAAAGCAGCAGCGCGGGATCCTGCAGTGTGGGCGCCGGAGTTCAACCCCCGCAGTTCTTCCAGGCCAACATGTACGACCCGAGAAACCTCCCCGCCGCGCTTTTTGCCCCTTCCGGACTCTCCGGGGAGCGCTGGCGGGTCACCCCCGTGCCCCGCTTCTGGCTCGAATGCCGGGTGGGCCCGACGGATCCCCTGCCGACGACCCCGTCGGGAATTTGTTCCTACCAATAACGTGACGTATTACTTGGGGTTTTCCGCAATCGGCTGCTATAGTCGAACCCCTTAAGCAAGCTCACGGAGTGAATCGGCCGGCCGCTCACGGGGAGCGGGCTGGCTTGCGGCTCGGGGGGTTATGCTCGGGAATCTCTTGCGACGACGGCGGGTGGTCGGACTGGACATCGGATCCGGTTCGATCAAGGCGCTGGCGCTCGAAGGCCGAGGCACCGATGTCACCATCACCGGTCTCGGCAGCGCTCCGGTGGCGGCAGAGACGCAAGCTCAGCAAGTCAATCAGGCCATCCACCTCGCCATGGCCGACGCGGGCGCGGACGGCGAGCCCGTCATCGCCGCCGTGGGCGGACCCGAGGTCGTCATCCGGCAGGTGACGTTGCCGCCGCTCCCGCCCTCGCGCATCATTCCCGCCCTCGAGATGCAGTACCGCGAGCTCGGATTGCTGGCGCCCGACGAATCCGTGCTGGACGCCCAGATCCTCAGGCAGTCCAAGGATGACAGCACCAACGAGATCCTGTCCGTGAGCGTGCCCCGCGGCCTGGTCGACGAGCGAACGCAGCAGCTAAAGCAAGCCTCCGTGAACCTCCAGATGCTCGACGTCGAGCCGCTCGCCATCCTCAACGGCGCCCTGGAGCTCACGGGCATGGAGTCGGGTGAGCTGCTCGTGGTCGTGAATATCGGGCGCCAGAACTCGGTGCTCTGTCTGTTCAGCGAGCAAGGGCCGGTGGTCGCGCGCTATCTCGATGTCGGCGCCGAGGCCTTCACCGAGCAGATCCGCGTGGCCTTCCAGCTCTCCCCGTACTCGACGGAGACCTTCACGCGCACCATCGCGCCCGCGGAAGCGCCCAAGGCCGAGGCGGCGTGCCGCGAGGTGGTGGAGCGGATGGCCGAGGACATCCGGCTGTCGCTCACCTTCTACCGCACCGAATACGATCGCGAGAGCCTGCCGCGCTACGCGCTGGGCGGCTGGGCGGACATCCCGTACATCGGCCGCTGGCTCGCCGACCGTCTCGGCCTGTCCGCGCCCTTCGAGATCATGGATCCCCTGCAGGCGCACGAGGTGCGCGCGCCCTCGATGGGCGATACGCCGCGACTGCCCGGCCCGCAGTTCCTTCAGGCGTTCGGGTTGGCCCTGAGGGGGCTATGAGCACGCGCTTCAGCATCGATCTGGCCCATCCGGGCCACGTGGCCGATACCTGGCAAGACTGGTTCATCGGGCCACAGGGCCGTCGGCGCTGGGTCATCGCGGCCGCAGGCTGCGGGGTCG
>QHSC01000084.1 GCA_003220345.1 Candidatus Rokuibacteriota bacterium
GATCGCCGGCCAGTCTGAAGTCCTTGTACGCCAGCGCGAGCGCGAACCGTGCCGCGAAGTCACCGCGGAACAGCGTGGCGGGCATGCGCTTCGTGAAGGTCATGTTCTGGCTGACGATGCATCCCTCACGGAACGCCTCGACGAGGCGAGGGACCGCGACGCCCGCCTTCGCGCCAAGGGTCAGGCACTCCGCGAGCAGCAGGTCGATGCTCATGGCGAGCGCGTTGTGGACGAGCTTGGTGACCGAACCCGCGCCCAGCTCGCCGACCCACACCACGCTCCGGGAGAACGTGTCGAGCACCGGCTTCACTCGCCGCAAGACCGCTTCGTCGCCACCGACGAACAGCGTGAGCTGTCCCTCGAGCGCGCCTTCGCGGCCGCCGTCGAGGGGCGCGTCGAGCAGCTGCGCGCCGCGCGCCTGTATGGCCACGCCGACCTCGCGCACGACGCCAGGCGCGTTGGTCGTGTGGTCGATCACCGCGGATCCTGGCCTCAGGCCCTCGAGCACCCCGTTGGGCCCGAGCATCACGGCCTGCATCTCCGGCGGGCCGGGAACGCATGTGCAGATGACATCGCACCGGGCGGCCACGTCCCGCGGAGACTCTGCCCAGACCGCGCCCCGTTCGAGGAGCGTGGCCGCCGCTTCTCTCCTGATGTCGTGGACCACGAGCGGGAAGCCCGCCTTGAGCACGAAGCCCGCCAGCGGTTCCCCCATGTTGCCCAGGCCGATGAACCCCACTCGCATCGCGTCCTCCTTGCTCTGAATCCGGCTCAGTCTGAACCCGGCTTCTCCGGCAACAATCCCTCAGGTCGCCGGACCATCAACACGACGAGCACCACCCCGACGAGAATCTGCTGTGCGGCGGCGAGCCGCACCCCCGTCAGGAAGGGGATCACGTCCTTGGCGAATCGGCTGCCTTCGAGAAGACCGAGGAGCACCACCGAGCCGAGAAGCGCGCCACGGTTGTTGCCGCTGCCCCCGAGGATGAGGGCGAGCCAGACGAACAAGCTCTCCTGGGGCAGGAACATGTTCGGCTCGACGTAGGCGAGATAGTGCGCGAAGAGAATGCCCGCGAGCCCCGCGATGCCCGCGCCGAGCGCGAAGGCTTGGACCTTGAACCGGAACACGGGCTTGCCCGCGACGGCGGCCACGATCTCGTCCTCGCGGATCGCGCGGAGCACGCGGCCGAACGGCGAGCGGCGCAGGCGCTCGAGGGTGGCGTAGACGAGCGCGACCACGACCAGCACGAGGACGAAATAGAAGAGGTCGTAGTGCCCGGAGAACCGCGCGTGGAGCGGGCGCGGGATGGCGGTCACGCCGTTGGCGCCGCGCGTGAGCCACGTTTCGTTCAAGAGGAAGAGCCGCAAGACCTCGCCGAAGCCGAGGGTGACGATGGCGAGGTAGTCCTCCCGGAGCCGCAGCGCGACCATCGCCAACCCGGCGCCCGCGGCGGTGGCGAGCCCGACCGCCGCGGGCCACGCGAAGACGAGCGACACGCCCCCGACGGCCAGCAAGGCGGACGTATAGGCGCCGATGGCGAAGAAGGCGACGGCGCCGAGGTTCACGAGTCCCGTCATGCCCCACTGGACGTTCAGGCCGAGCGTCACGAGCGCGCGGACGCCGACCAGCGTCGCGATGGCCGTGAGGTAGGCGATCACGCGCGCGCGCTCACGATCGCGCGCCCGCGAGGCCGGTCGGCCTCACGAGCAGCACCGCGAGAATGATCGCGAAACCGATCGCCGTCTTGTAGGTCGGCGGGACCACGAGCATCCCGACCTCTTCCATGACGCCCACGATCAAGGCTCCGGCGAGGGCGCCCGGGGCCGAGCCGATGCCTCCGAGAATGGCGGCTGCGAAGACCGAGATGATGAGTCCGCCGCCCATCAACGGATCGATGCTGGCGTCGAGGCCGAGGAACACGCCGGCGCCGCCCGCGAGCCCCCCGCCGCCGAGCGTGGCGAGCGCGATCACGCGCTCGGTCGGCACGCCCTTGACCGCGGCGAGGCGCGGATTGTCGGCGGTCGCGCGCATGGCGATGCCGAGCCGGGTGCGCAGAAGAAACGCGTGACCGGCACGTCGAAGCTCCGAAAGTCGTTGCCCCAGATGAAGCGCACGACGTTCTCGAGCACGAACGCGACGCCGATCGACGCGATGGCCAGCGAGAACGGCCGCCGATCGCGCATGGGCCGGAACGCGACGTAGTCGACGGCCAGGGCCACCACGCCGGTCGCGACGAGCGCGCCGAGCCAGGCCAGCTCGATCGACGCGCGCGCGTCGTGGTTCAGCACGAGGGCGACGTAGGCGCCGACCGTGAGGTATGTGCTGACGGCGAAGTTGGGAAAGCGCAGGAGCCGCCAGAGGAGCGAGAAGGCGACGGCGGGGAGGGCGAGGATGCCGCCCGTCACGACGCCGTTGAAGACGTACTGCGCGATGGGCGGCATCCCCCGGGGGAACCGTCAGGGGTTGACGATCATGACGAGCTCGGACTTGCCCTTGCGCACCTGCTGCACGCTGAAGGGCGCGGAGAGGATGTCGCCGATCTGATCGAAGTCGCACGAGCCCGAGGCGCCCTCGTAGTTGACCTTCTTTCCCTCGTGCAGGAGCTTGGCGCCGTCCGCGAACGAATAGACGACGGCGCCGGGCGGGTTCGAGACCGCGCGCAGGTTGTCCTTGATCGCCGTCCCCGACACCTCCCCCTTGGCGGATGCTAAGGCGAGGGCGACGAGCGTCATCTGGTCCCACGCCTGGGGCGCGTACGGGCTCTGGTCTCCGCGCGGCACCGCGGCGGAGAACTCCTTGTAGGCCGGCGAGTCGAAGAGCGGCGCCCGGTCCATGTTCCAGATCCCCTCTGCCACCTCTGCTCCCACGCCCTCGATGAACTTCGCGTTGATCGCGAAGCTGGGCCCGAGGATCGCGCCCTTGTAGGCAGCCTTGTAGATGTCCTTGGCCATGACGATGGAGTCGGGCGTGTAGCCCTCGAGCATGATCAGGTCGGGATTCGTGGCGAGCACCCGCGTGACCTCGCTGCGATACGAGGGCTTCTTGTCCTCGTAGACGAGGCTGTCGGTGATGGTCACGCTGGCGGCCTTCAGCACACCCGCGAAGGCATCGCCGAAGGACTGCGCGTACGGCGTCTGGAGGGCCATGTAGGCGACACGCTTCCACTCCTTCTTGGTGGCGACGAACTTGGCGTACATGCGCCCCTGGAGCTGCGTGTTCGGCTGGGTGCGCGCGATGTAGCCCTTGTGGTCTCCCTGAGTCACGCTGTCCGCGCCCGACACGCCGATGACGAAGACCCTCGCCTCGACGCAGAGCGGCTTGACGGCGAGGGTCACCGCGGAGGCCCACGTGGAAACGATCGCGACGACCTTGTTCACGTCGATCAGCTTGCGCGCAGCGCGCACGCCCGCCTCCGCGTTGGTCTGGTCGTCCTCGTGGAAGAGCTGGATGGGCCGGCCATGGATCCCCCCCGCCTTGTTGATCCGCTCGACGACCGCTACCACCGACCGCTGCATGTCGGGACCGTAGGAGCCGCCGGCCCCCGTGAGCGGACACAAGGTCCCGATTGGGATGGGCTCCTTTGATTGCGCCGAGAGGATCGCCGGCGCGCCCAGCACGAGTCCAGCCGTTCCCGAAGCCTTCAAGAGCTCCCGCCGCGTCATCGTCGTCATGTCTGGATCTCCCATGTCAGCCGCCGAGATAGAGACGTCGGATCTCCGGGTCATCGCGAAGCGCCTCGCCCGGCCCTTCGGCGCGAACCCGACCCATCGCGAGAACATACGCTCGCTGGCACAGCGCGAGTGACTCGCGCGCGTTCTGCTCCACGAGGAGAAGGCCGAGCCCGCGCGCATTGATCTCGCGAACGCGGTCGAACACCAGGCGCTGGAGCGCCGGCGCGAGCCCCGCCGACGGCTCGTCGAGGAGAAGCAGCCGAGGCTCGACCATCAGAGCCATCGCCATCGCGAGGATCTGTCGCTCGCCGCCCGACAGCGTGCCGGCCCGGGCCCGCCGGCGCTCGGCGAGGACGGGGAAGAGCTCCATGACGGCCTGGGCCCGCTCGTTCAATGCTCGGGGAGCCGTCCAGCCGCCGATCGTGAGGTTCTCCCACACGCTGAGCGACGGGAACACGTTCGCCTCCTGGGGCACGTAGCAGAGCCCGCTCGCGACGATGCGCTGGGTGCCGGCGCCCGTGATGTCGGCGCCGCGAAGGGCGATTCGACCGGAGCGCGGACGCAGAAGCCCGGCCAGCGTCTTCAGCAGGGTCGATTTCCCGGCGCCATTGGGTCCGATGACGGCCACCAGCTCTCCGTCGTCGACGCGAAGCGAGAGGCCATGGAGGATGTCGTTGTCGCCGTAGCCTGCGGAGAGATCGTGCACCTCGAGAAGCGCGGTCACCGGGAGGTCCCGAGATAGGCTTCGAGCACCCGCGGGTCGCGCCGGACCTCCGCGAACGGGGCCTCCATGAGCTTGCGCCCCTGGGCCATCACGATGACCGGATCGCAGAGCTCGGTGACGAGATCCATGTCGTGCTCGATCAGGAGGAACGTGCGCCCGGCCGCCCGGAGGGCGCGGATCGTCTCGACGAGCGACCGCATAAGGGTCGGGTTCACGCCGGCGCCGGGCTCGTCGAGCAGGATGATGCGGGGGTCGCTCATCAGCGCGCGCGCCAGCTCGAGCAGCTTCTTCTGGCCGCCGGAGAGCGTTTCCGCCCGCGCGCCGGCGAGATGCGCGAGGTCCACGGAATGGAGGATCGCCTGCGCGCGCTCGCGCGCGCGGCTCTCCTCGGCGGTCACGCGCCTCGGCGTGGTGAACACGCGGGCGAGCTGTTCCCCCGGCTGATCGTGGGCGTAGACGAGCACGTTCTCCAGCACGGTCATCCGTCCGAGGGGGCGCGGAATCTGGAACGTGCGCCCCACGCCCCGCCGGGCGATCGCATGGGCGGGAAGCCCGTCGAGGCGGTCGGTGCCGAGACTGAGAGCCTTCGCCGACGGAGAGCGTGCAGCCGGCAAGCGCCTCGACGCCGCCGAAGCGCTTGGTGACGCTGGTGACGGCGAGGAGCTCACCCGTGACAGGATCCCCCGTGCCCGCGGCGCTCGGAACGGCATCGCCTCTGGGTGTTCAAATTGGCGCGTATCATACGTCAGGCTCGGGGACCCCCGCAATGCGCGATGGCTTTGACGAGTCCGGTATCGGGACGAGCTCTGGTGGCGCGTCGACGGCGAATGCGCAAGAAGAGCGCCTGTCCACTTCCAAACACCGTGGAGAAGGCGAAATGATAAGATTTCCGGAAAGTCCGGGGTGTGGCGCAGCCCGGTAGCGCACCTGCTTTGGGAGCAGGGAGTCGGAGGTTCAAATCCTCTCACCCCGACCATTCCCACGCCTCGCCGACGGCCGCGGAGACGCGCGGCCGTCGACGACCGTTTCCTGGAATTCACGACCGGCGGAAGACCTCAAGGAGGAGACGCTCATGGCGGATAGCGTGAAGCGCGTGGCCTACTTCAAGATGATGGTGCCCAATCGCGCGGGACAGGGTGCGCGGGCCCTCGCTGTGCTCCACGAGGCCGGCGTCAACTTGGTCGCGTTTTCAGGCTTTCCGCAGCGGGGAGGCGCCCAGATGGATTTCGTGCCGGCGAATCCGTCGGCGTTTCGCAAGGTGGCCAAGAAGGCCAAGTGGAAGATCGCCGGACCCAAGCGGGCCTTCCTCGTCTCGGGCGATGATCGGGTGGGCGCGGGCGCGCGGTTGCTCAGCAAGCTGGCCGCGAAGCGGATCAACGTCGTCGCCATCGATGCCGTGCATGCGGGCAAGGGACGCTACGGCTCCATCCTGTGGGTGCCTCCCAGCCAGTACGGAAAGGCCGCGCGCGTCCTCCGAGCCCGCTAGATCCGTGGCTTCCATCGCATGACCGATCGAGGCGCCGGTCTCTCCCGCCGTGAATTGGTGCGGGGGGCCGCTTTCGCGGCGGGGCTGACCTTCGCATGGGGTCCCGTGGCGCGGGCCGCCGGGCCTGCCGCCCCGGGACCCCCCGCGGATGAAGTGCTCCGACGGTTGCGCGAAGGCAATGAGCGGTTCGTGAAGGGGGCGACGGTGAGCCCGCGCCGCACCCCCGAGGATTTTCGGCCGCTCGCCGGGGGCCAGCGCCCCATGGCCGTGATCGTGGGATGCTCCGATTCGCGCGTGCCGCCCGAGATCCTCTTCGACCAAGGGGTCGGCGATCTCTTCGTCGTCCGCGTGGCCGGCAATGTGATCGGCGGGGCAGGCGCCTTCGTCAAGGGCAGCATCGAGTATGGCATCGTCGAGCTCGGCGTTTCCCTGGTCATGGTGCTCGGCCACAGCGAGTGTGGCGCGATCAAGGCGGCCATCAAGCATCTGGACGATCGGGATGCCTTGCCCGGCTCCATCGGCCCCCTCGTCAACAGCATCCGCCCCGCCGTGCTGAAGGCGAAGTCGCGCCCGGGAGATCAGCTCGACAACACCATTCGCGTGAACGTGGAGATGGGAGTCGGACAGCTTCGGAATCTCCCGCCCATCGTGGCCCCCGCGGTCCAGCGAGGCGCCGTGAAGGTGGTGGGCGCCGTGTACGACCTCAGCACCGGGAGCGTCAATCCGATCGCATGAGCGAGTTACGCCGGTCGTCGCTCTCGCGATGAAGAGCGCCAGGAGAGGACGGGGAGCGTTCGTGCTCGCGCTCGCCGCCGCTCTCCTGATGCCCTCGACCTCGGTGGCCGAGCTCAATGCCGTCGAAGACTGGAGCCAGCACGCCGTCGGCTCGAAGGGTGTTCCCTCCGGCTGGCGGCCCTATGAGACGTTCGGAGGCCGTCCGGCCTACGACTTCTCGGTCGTCAACGACGAAGGGCGCCGAGCCCTCCACCTGAAGAGCCGGGACGAGCACTCGACGATCGCGAAGGAGATCCGCGTCTCCCTTCGCGCCACCCCCGTCCTGGAATGGAGCTGGAAGGTCGTGCAGCACCCGGCGGGCGCCGACATTCGCAAGCGCGAGACCTCGGATCTGACCGGGCACGTCTTCGTGGTGTGGCCGCGTTTCCCGGGGCCCTTGCGAACTCGTTTGATCGGGTATGCGTGGGACGCGAGCCTGCCCGCGGGCTCCATGGAAAGAAGTCGCAAGGCCGGGAACGTCATGTTCGTCATCGTTCGATCGGGGACTCAGGAGCTCGGCCGGTGGGTGACCGAGCGGCGAAACGTCTACGAGGACTACCGAAGGGCGTTCGGCGAAGACCCCGAGGATCCGCGCGCGGTTGCCATTTCCATCGATACGAACGACACGCACTCGACGGCCGAGGCCCTGGTGGGTCGGATCGCCTTCACGAGCGGCGCGACGGGGGCCGCCCTCCGCCGCTACCTCTTCGCTTCACAGTTCTTTACCCCCAGTATATAAGGACTTTACGCGCGCCTTCCACGATCGGGCGGCCCAGGGAACGGTCCGGGGGACGGCCGCCCGTGACAAGCACGGCGCGTGGCCCCGGGTGGTATCCTGGATGCGGCTCCAATCGAGGGCGTCCAAAGAGGCAATCATGAAAAGGTCCGCGTGGGTCTTGCTGGTGTTGCTGCTGTTCGGACTGCTGGTCGTCCCGGCGGCCCCGAGCCATGCATGGCGTGGACGCGGCGGCGTCTTGATCGGGGTCGGTCCCGCCTGGTGGGGCCCGCCATATCCATACTGGGGGTACCCGCCGCCGTACTATCCGCCGCCCACGGTCGTCATCGAGCAACAGCCACCCGTGTACGTTGAGCAGCCCCAGGCTGCTCCGCCGCCGCCGCCCTCGGCGCCCCCTGCGTACTGGTATTACTGCTCGAGCGCTCAGGCGTACTACCCCAACGTGCAGTCGTGTCCGGAAGCGTGGATGAAAGTGCCGGCGAGAGCGCAGTGATCAGGCGAGTCCTGGTCCTGCCCGTGGTGGGGGCGCTCCTGCTCACCGCATGCGCGTCGGTGCCCACGGGTCCCAGCGTCATGGTCCTCCCGGGCTCAGGGAAGAACTTCGAGCAGTTCCAGGGCGACGATGCTGTATGTCGTCAGTGGGCTCTCCAGCAGACGGGGACCACCGCGAACAAGGCCGCGACGGAGAACACGGTGGGCGGGGCCGTCGTCGGGACCCTGGTGGGCGCCGCCCTCGGGGCCGCCATCGGCGCCGCTGCGGGTAGCCCGGCGACGGGAGCCGCGGTGGGAGCCGGTGCGGGATTGCTCGGCGGCACCGCGGTCGGCGCGGGCAATGCGCAGGGAGCGTCCATGTCCGTGCAGCGTCGCTACGATGTCGCCTACATGCAGTGCATGTACCTCAAGGGCAATCAGATTCCCGTCGCGCGGGGCTCGCGGCCCGCTTATACGGCGGCTCCCCCGCCGCCTCCGCCCGCACCTCCGAGTGCGACACCCGCGTCGGGCGCGCCTCCTCCCCCGCCGCCCGGCATGCCTCCACCTCCACCGGCTGGACCGGCGCGTTGACGCCACCGAGCCTTCTCGCGGACCCTGCCGCGTAGAGAAGCTCGAACACCACGAGGGAAATTCTCAGTGTCCACGACTCTCTTGCGTAAGCTCCTGAGCATCCCGCTCGTCGTGATCTTCATGCTGGGTGCCGTGGGGCTCTCATGGGCCGGGCCTCCCACGGACCAGCTGCGCGCCTATACGGATCAGGTGCTCAAGATCCTGGAGGACCCGAGCCTCAGCTTGCCCGATCGGCGCACCGCGGTGCGAAAGGTCGCCAGCGAGGCCTTCGACGTCTCGGAGACGGCCAAGCGGGCCCTGGGCCAGCACTGGCAACAGCGAACGCCGGCCGAGCGCGAGGAGTTCATCCACCTCTTCGCCAACCTGCTCGAGCAGACCTATATCTCTCGGATAAGTGAATTCGGTGGGGAGCGCATCACCTACCTGGCCGAGCAGATCGACGGCGATCGGGCGACCGTGCGGGCGCGAATCGTGACGAGCAAGGGCACCGAGGTCCCTGTCGAATCGCGGCTCCTGAAGAGCCAAGACCGATGGCTCATCTACGATGTGCTCATCGCGAACATGAGCTTGATCTCGAACTACCGGACGCAGTTCGATCGCGTGATCCGGACGAGCTCCTATCCGGACCTCGTCCAGCGGCTGAAGACGCGCGGCGACGCCCTGAACGAGAAAGATGGCAGCGCGCCGAAGGGCTCGGCCCCCGGCAAGCGCTAGAAGAGCGACCGCTCCGCAGGTTAGGCGCACTTCTTCGTCATTTTCTGGGCCCCATCCGAGCGATAATCCCCGCGGGCGCCCGTAGCTCAGGTGGACAGAGCATCGGCCTTCTAAGCCGAGGGTCGGGGGTTCGAATCCCTCCGGGCGCGCCAAAAAGGCTCTCGACATTCCGGTCACTTGGTAAGACCTACACGCCGGTCGGAAAATTCTTCTCATGTTTCCGTCGGTCGAGCGGCTGCGATCCGAGCAGTCCGGGAATCTTCCGACCAATCAGGGGGTTGGCCCGCGCAGGTTGTTCGCATCCTGTGCAGCCGATGGCATATCGGATGCAGCCGTCGACTGCCGCGGAGGTGATGACCCATGCGATTGATTCGGTCGGCAAGTCTCGGAATCGCAAGCTGCACATCACTCGTGATGCTGGCGTCGCTGGTCATCGCGGCAGTGGGAGAGGCGCAGAGTCCGGTCCGGGCGAAACCTGCGACGGCGACTGCTCAATCCAAGAAGCCCACGCCTGAGCGGATTCGCGAGGTCCAGAAGGCGCTCCTCGAAGCGGGACATGATCCAGGCCCCATCGACGGGATCCTGGGCCCTCGAACGAAGGCGGCCCTCCGGCAATACGCGTCAGCGCCTCCTCCCCAGGCACTCACGCCCGCTCAGCAGATCATCGCTCAGTTCAACCGGGAAAATGACCGACCTCAGAGCCCGTGAGCTGACGAGTGCCCCATCTTTTCCTGGCTCTCATGATCCCCGATCGATCACGATCGGGGGTCGGGAGGTGAATCGGTTGGTGCAGCGCTGAGTCGCGGGACCACCGGTGCCGGCGCCTGGCCACGCGGCCGGCCGGCGCTATCGCCCCTGGATGCTCCGACCCTTCAGTTCGGCGCCCCTCTCCGACACTCCCAGTCCTGCTATGCTAGCCGGACGGTTAGCGAAAGTGATCCCGGCAGAGTCCGTCGTGAACATGGGGTACGCATGGCACTGAGAGTTCTGGTCGCAGACGACGAAGCCGCTGCCCGCAAGGGGCTGACGTCCTTGCTCTCCGGCTGGGGATACGAGGTCGAGGAGGCGAGCGACGGCGAGGAGGCTCTTCAGAAAGCCACGGTCTTCTTGCCCTCGGTCGTCGTCTCCGATCTCGTCATGCCGAAGCTCGACGGCCTCGCGCTTCTCAAGTCGCTGCAGCAGGAGCTTCCCTTCGTGAGCGTCATCCTGCTCACGGGGCAGGGCAGCATCGACAGCGCGGTGGCCGCCATGAAGGAAGGCGCCTACGACTACTTGATGAAGCCGGTACACGTGGGCCGGCTCAAGGCGCTCATTCCCAAGGCTGCGGAGAAAGGGGAAGCGCTCCGCGAGATTATCCTGCTGCGGCGACGGGTCCGACAGGTCTGGGGCCTGGGCAAGCTCGTGGGCACCAGCGCGCCCATGCAGGAGGTCTACCGGCTCGTGGAGCTGGCCGCGCCCACGCCCGCGCCGGTCCTGATCACGGGCGAGAGCGGCACGGGCAAGGAGCTGGCCGCGCGCACGCTCCACGAGCTTTCGCCCCGCGCTCAGGGGCCCTTCGTCGCCGTCAATTGCGCCGCCATCCCCGAGACCTTGCTGGAGAGCGAGATCTTCGGCCATGAGAAGGGCGCCTTCACGGGCGCCCTGGAGCGTCGCCTCGGATGCTTCGAGCTGGCGCATCAGGGCACGCTCTTCCTCGACGAGATCGCGGAGATGAACTCCGGGACCCAGGCCAAGTTTCTCCGCATCCTGCAGGACGGCACCATGCGGCGCCTGGGGAGCAAGACGGAGGTGCGCGTGGACGTCCGCGTGCTCGCGGCCACCAACAAGGATCCGATCAAGGCGCTCCGCGACGGCACGTTCCGCGAAGATCTCTACTACCGCCTCAACGTGGTGAGCCTGCCCATGCCCACGTTGCGCGAGCGGCCGGAGGACATTCCCATCCTCGTCCAGGCCCTCGTGGAGGAGTTCAACGCGAAGTACGACAAGCACATCCGCTCGGTGGACGACGAGGTTCTGAAGATCCTGACCGCGCACTCCTGGCCGGGAAATGTGCGAGAGCTCCGGAACACGCTGGAGCGGGCCGCCATCGTGTGCGACGGCGACCTCATCGCGGCCAAGCATCTGCCGCCGGAGCCGTCCGTGCGCATCGAGGCCGACGTGATCGACTCACCCGATACCGTCTCTTTCAGGATCGGCACCAGCCTCGACGACGCGGAAAAGCAGCTGATCCTCCGGACCCTCAGCGCCCACGGCAACAACAAGACGCGGACGGCGGAGATCCTGGGGATCAGCTTGAAGACCCTCCATAACAAGCTGAAGTCCTACGGCGCCTAGCATGCGATTCGGCATTCGCAGCAAGGACGCCGTCGCGGTGACACTGCTCACGTTCCTCGTGGTTGCCACCACCACCATGGTGCACATCTCCCAGCTCACCCGGGTGGTCATCCAGGAAGCCTCGGGACAGGCTCAGCTCGTGGCCAAGCAGATTTACGCGCAGATCGGGCAGGTCCTCACGCGCGCCCCCGGCCGCCCTCCGCTCGAGGCTCTGCGCCGGGACCGCGAGCTTCGCAACCTGCTCGAGTCCAGCGTGGGGTACTCGCCTCATCTCGTGTACGCTTTCGTCTCCGACGGCGGCGGGGCCGCCCTCCTGGATACGCGGCGTGACCGCGAGGGCGCTCCCGCGCTCGAGCCGGGCCGTCTGGACGAGCTGCTGGGCCTCGGCACCATCCGGCGATTCTCCGCGCTCTACCGGAGCGGCGAGACCTACGAGACGGTGCTGCCCATGAACCTCAATGGACAGCCCTTCGCGACCATCCACCTCGGCGTCTCCACCACCTTGCTGCGAAAAGAGCTCAACGCCTCGGTCGGGCGGAGTCTCACCCTCGCCGTCATCGCGCTGCCCCTGGCCTGGCTCGCGGCCATGGCTCTGGCCCAGCTCACTTTGCGACCGCTGCGCGCCCTGGGGGGCGAGCTGGACCGCCTGCGGCGCGGCGAGTTCGACGTCGGCGCCAGCCTGGGCGGAGGGAACGAGTTCCAGGAGCTCTCCTCCCAGCTCCAGCGCTTGGGGCAGGAGATGCAGGCCGATCGTACGGCGACCCTGAGCGAGAAGGCCCAGCTCGAGCACATCGTCGACCAGCTCGAGGACGGCGTCATCTTCCTCAATACCGACCAGCGGATCCTGTTCTTCAATCGAGCCGCGGCGGCGGCGGTGGGCCGACCGCTGGAACAGGTCGTGGGCACTCCACTCGCCGAGGTCCTTCCCCAGGATCACCCGCTCTGCGAGCTCATGGCCGAGAACGGCATGGGCACCGCGGCGCCCCACAACCGCACCTTGGCGTTTCCCCAGGACGGCACCACGCGCGAGTTCCTGGTGTCGATCGTGGCCATGCGTGACAAGAGCCGAGCCATGGGGGCGGCCATCCTCATGAAGGACCTGGACTCCATCAAGACCGTCCAGTCCCTCGTCAGCTACTCGGCCAAGCTCGCGGCGCTGGGCCGGCTGACCTCCGGGGTGGCGCACGAGGTCAAAAATCCCCTCAACGCCATGATGATCCACCTCGAGCTGCTCAAGGAGCGCCTGGAGGCGCCGAGCGCCGAGGTGCAGCAGAGCCTCGAAGTGATCGGCTCGGAGATCCATCGCCTGGACCGGGTCGTGCAGGGCTTCCTGCGCTTCATGCGACCGCAAGAGCTCGTCCTCAAGACGATCGATGTCAACGGGCTCCTGCGGAACCTGACCGCGCTGATCGAGGCGGAATGGCAGGGTGAGGGAATCCGCATCGCGTGCGAGCTGGATCCGACCCTCCCGCCCGTGGGCGCCGACGAGGAGCTCTTGCGTCAGGCCTTCCTGAACATGCTCCAGAACGCCGGGCAGGCCATGCCGAAGGGCGGAACGGTGACCATCCGGACCACCTGCCACGGCCGCGACGTGGTGCGTGTGGACATCGCGGACGAGGGCGTGGGCATCGCCCGCGACGACCTCGAGCGTGTCTTCAAGCTCTACTACACGACCAAGCCGGAGGGCACGGGGATCGGCCTCTCCGTCGCCTATCGAATCGTCCAGCTCCACGACGGCGCCATCGAGGTTGATTCGGAGCTCGGGCGGGGGACGACCATGACCGTCCGGCTGCCGGCAAGATAGCTGATGCGGGCGCTGGTCTGGGCGCTCGTGATCTGCCTGGGACTCTCCGGGTGCGCGTCTCTCAAGGAGTTCTTCTCTCCCGCGCCGGCGGCGCCGCCCCTGCGCTCGGCGCCGGCACCTGTTGACCTGCCCGCGGGTCCCGTGCTTCCGCCGGTGGCGCCCGCGATGGTCGCGCCTCCAGCCCCCCCGCCACCTCAGCGGCCGGTCTCGCCCGGAGACTCTCCCTTCCGCGCCGCGCCGCCGCCTCCGGAGCCGTCGCCCTCTCCTCCACCGCCCGTCCTCTCTCCGCAGGTGAGCACCGAGGAGGACGCGCGGCTCCGCGGCGACGCGCAGAACCGGATGACGGGGACGGAGACGCTGCTGCGCCAGGTGAATTCGAAAAAGCTCGCCGGGCAGCAGCAGGAGAATTTCCGGATCATCGAGAGTCTCCTGGCCAGCGCCAAGGACGCGCTCTACGCGCGCGACACCCAGCGCGCCCGCACGCTCGCCGAGAAGGCGTTCCTGCTCGCCGAGGATCTCGTCCGCAGTCTCCGCTAAGTGTCGTGTAAGCCTTACATTCGCTCGGTAAGACTTGCTGTGCTCCGCCGGCTGACGCGTCGCGTCTTTAGAACGTAACTCTGTGAAACACCAGCCATTCTGAGCCGTACCGCCCGTGGCATGGCCGTTGCGGTAATCCCTCCACCAATGCTCAGATCACTTGGGCCGGACGAGCCGCGCACGAATAGCAAAATCGGGGACATGGAGATCTCTTACATGCTCCTATCCACTCTTGTTCTCCAGCGATACTTGTCGAGCGGACGCCTCCACGGGCGGGGGAGGAGCGGCCATGCGTGAGACGTCCGCGCACATCCCGGAGTGGCTCGGCGACTGGGTCGGGGGCGGAGGCAGCCTCCTGTTGATGACCGACTATGACGGCACCCTGACGCCCATCGTCAACGATCCCGAGGACGCGTGTCTGGCCGACGAGGTGCGTGAGCGCCTTCGCGCGTTGGCGCGGACGCCCGGCGTGCGCGTGGCCGTGATCTCCGGGCGTGATCTCGAGGACCTCCGTGAGCGCGTGGCTGTGCCCGAGCTCATCTATGCGGGCTGTCACGGGCTCGAGATCAGCGGACCCAATCTCTCCTTCAGCCATCCCGATGCCGAGGCGCAGCAGGACGCCGTGCACGCGGTGAGCATGGCGCTGTGCATGGGGGCGCCGTTCATCGAGGGCATGCGGGTGGAGCCGAAGCGTCTCGGAGTGGCCGTGCACTACCGGCACGTGGCCGCGGCGGGCCGCCAGGAGCTGGAGACGGTGCTCGCGCGATCCCTCCACCGCAAGGGCGGGCAATTCAAGCTGATCCACGGGCACAAGGTCATCGAGGTGTTGCCCCAGGTCTCATGGAACAAGGGTCTGTGCGCCCTCTGGATACGGGATCGCATGATGATCGAGCTGCCCGCCCCCATGATCGTGTTCTACATGGGCGACGACTGGACGGACGAGTACGCCTTCGAGATCCTGGTAGGGAAGGCGGTGACCGTGCGCGTGGGCGAAGCGCACGAGCCGTCGAAGGCGGACTACCGGATCAGTGGCGTCCACGAGGTGGAGCGGCTGCTCACCAATATCGCCTCCGAGGTTGTCGAGAGGAGAGCCTCGTGAGAGTCACCACCCGACTCGTCCTGGCCATCTGGATCACCGCCCTCGCCGTGGTGGCGGGCTTCGCGTATCTCCAGGTCTCGGACGAGCGGCAGCGCCTGCGTCAGGAGCTCGAGCGCCGCGCCTCGCTGCTCGGAGAAGGCCTGCAAGACGGTGTGGAGGCCGCGCTGAGCCGCAACTCGCGCCCCGCTCTCGAGCGATTGCTGAAGCGATTCGGTCGGCCCGGCCAGCGGCTCGCCGTCTATGACACGAAGGCGAGCCTGGTCGCCCTCGCCCCGGAATCCTTCGTGCCCCGGCCCGAGACGGCGTCCGACGTCACGGCGGCCATCACCAGCGGCTCCGTGCAACAGGTCTTCCGACAGATGAGCGGCCGGACGTTCTACGTCTATGTCATGCCCGTCCCTCGTGAGGAAAAGCCGCTCGGCGCGGTGGCGGTGGTCCTCGATGCCTCCTACCTGGCGGAAGCCGAGCAAGCAGTGTGGCGCGAGAACGGCATCCGCTTCCTCGTCCTCGGAGCCATCCTGTCGCTCATCGCGCTCCTCGTCGTCCGCATGAGCATCACGGGCCCCATGGCCAAGATCACCCGATGGACGAAGGCGGTCCGCCGCGGCCAGCACCTGGAGCCCATGAAGCTCGGCGATCCGAGCCTCTTCGGCCCCATCACGCGTGAGGTCTCGGTGCTGGCGAGGAGCCTCCAGCGGGCCCGGGCCGCCGCCGAGGAGGAGGCAGCCCTCCGCCTCAAGGGAGAAACCCTCTGGACGGAGGAGCGGCTCAAGCAGTTCGTCAAGCTCCGGCTCGGGGAGGCTCCGCTCTTCGTGGTGTCCAATCGCGAGCCCGTGAGCCATGTGTGGAAGGACGGGCGGATCGTCGCCCGGCGGCCCGCCAGCGGTCTGGTCACGGCCATGGAGCCCGTCATGCGAGCGTGCGGCGGCGTGTGGACCGCCCAGGCCAGCGGCGATGCCGATCGCGAGACGACGGACGCCGGCGGCCACCTGGGCGTGCCCGCGGACGATCCACGCTATCAGGTCCGGCGCGTCTGGCTCTCCAAGGAAGAGGAAGACGGCTACTACTACGGCTTCGCCAACGAGGGGCTGTGGCCACTCTGTCACATCGTCCACACGCGGCCGCAGTTCCGCCCCGCCGACTGGGCGCAGTACCGCGCCGTCAACGAGCGGTTCGCCGAGGCCGTGCTGGAAGAGATCCAGCACACGGAGTCCCCCCTCGTGCTCATCCAGGACTATCACTTCGCGCTCCTGCCCGCCCTGATCAAGGCCCAGCGCCCCGATGCGCGGACGGCGATCTTCTGGCACATCCCGTGGCCGAACTTCGAGGCGTTCAGCATCTGTCCCTGGCAGGAGGATCTCCTGCGCGGGATGCTGGGGGCCGACCTCATCGGCTTCCACACGCAGTACTACTGCAACAACTTCCTGGAGACGGTGGAGCGCGTGGTCGAGGCCCGCATCGACCGGGAGAACTTCTCGGTCAATCGAGGCTCCCACACGACCTCCGTCAAGCCGTTCCCCATCAGCGTGGCGCCCACCTTCGTCGACGATCCGCCCAAGACCTCCCGGGAGGAGCTGCTCGCGGAGCTCGGGATCTCGGCCGAATTCGTGGGCGTGGGCGTCGAGCGGCTCGACTACACCAAGGGAATCCCCGAGCGCTTCCTCGCCATCGGGCGGCTCTTCGAGCGCTTCCCCGAGTATCGCGAGCGGCTCGTCTTCGTCCAGCTCGCGGCGCCCAGCCGCAGCACCATCCGGCGCTACCAGGAGCTCGAGGCCGAGGTCGAGACGACCGTGCAGATGGTGAACCGCGCCTTCCAGACGCGGCGCTGGCGTCCCATCGTCTACCTCAAGGGACACCACGAGCATCGCGACATCTGGCCGTTCTACCGTCACGCCGATTTCTGCATGGTCACCTCACTGCACGACGGGATGAACCTGGTGGCCAAGGAGTTCATCTCGGTGCGCGACGACGAGGACGGGGCGCTGATCCTGAGCCAGTTCGCGGGCGCCTCCTCCGAGCTCCGCGATGCCCTGCTCGTCAACCCGTATGACATCGATGGCGTGGCCGACGCCATCCGGGCCGCGGTGGCCATGCCCCCGGAGGAGCGGCGCGCGCGGATGGCGCGGATGCGCCAGACCGTGCGGGAGCACAACATCTATCGGTGGGCCGGCCTGCTGCTGAACGATCTGTCGCGGATCCCTGAGGAGGGTACCGCGACTTTGACGGCGACGACGCCGGGGAGGGCCAGCGATGAAGAAGCTGCGTGACATCATGCGCCCGGATTTTCTCTTCACGGTGCAGCGTGACGCGATGGTCACCGATGCGGTGCGGCTCATGGCCGAGCGGAATGTCGGCATCGTCATCGTGCTCGACGGCAGCCGGCTCGTCGGGGTGCTCTCCGAGCGTGACGTGGTCCGGCGGGTCGTCGACGCCGGGCGAGACCCCGCCCACACCTCCGTCACGGAGGTCATGACCATGGGGGTGATCGTGGCCGATCCGGACGACGACTACCAGTCGGCCATCCGCCAGATGGACGACGCGAACATCCGGCACCTCCTCGTGGTCAGGGACGGACGGATGCTATCGATGGTGTCCATCCGAGATCTGATCCGCGTGGACATACACGACAAGAGCGAGGAGCTGCGCTACCTCCGGGAGTATCTCTACCAGGTCCCGCCCGACATCGCCGTTCGCCACGCCGCGGCATGAGTGGGTCGCAGGTCCACACGGCGGGGTGGCCGCCCATGGTCTGGGCTGGCTCGGGAGTTTCTTCACGATGTAAGGCTTACAAGGCCCGCGTGTAAGGATTACGAGAAAGTGACGGTTTCTCGGGTCGTGGGCCCTACAATTCCATCACGGGAGGACGGATTCTCCCGCGGGGAGATCGGGGAGCTCGTGGCTCGGATGTTGCAGCATTCTCCGGTTGCGCTTCGAGCCGGGTTCAACATTTCAAGGGAGGTGCGTATGCGGAAGGTTGCCAGCCTCGCGGTACTCATGCTGGCCATGGTCATCCTCTTTTCAGGATGCGCCACACGGGACTGGGTGCGGGACCTTCTGGGCAAGAAGGAAGTCGAGATCGGGGAGCGGGTGGACAAGGTGTCGGGCCGGGTGGATGAGCAGGGCGTGCAGGTGAAGACATTGGAAGGTGGCCTGGGCGACGTGCGGGGCCGCTCGGATGCCGCGCTCGCCAAGGCCGACGGCGCGTTCGCCAAGGCGGATGGCGTCGACAGCCGGCTCTCTCGGCTGTGGGGCAATCGCCACAAGCGCAAGATCGCCGACAGCATGGACGTCTACTTCGGCTTCGACCAGGCCGAGCTGAGCGATGGCACTCAGACGGCGCTGCTCGGGCTCGTCAAGGAGCTGCAGTCCAACCCGGGCACCACGGTCGAGCTCGGGGGCTTCACGGATCCCAAGGGCTCTCGCGATTACAACTATCAGCTCAGTCAGCGTCGCGTGGACGCCGTACGGCGTTTCCTCATCGAGCAGGGTGTGGAGATCACGAGGATCCTGTCCGTGGGGCTCGGCCCCCTCGCGGATCGGAACGTGCCCGATGACAAGAAGCGCCGCGTCACTGTCAGGCTGATGGTCGATCAGGACTAGGTCGCCCCGGCGCGCGATTGGGGCCGGCGAGCGCTCGCGCCGGCTCTGGTCGCGCGTCGGGTGCGCCCTGAATGAACTCGCATCCAGGATCTCGCGCCATGCAGGAGTCGGGAGCGGTCGCCAGGCAGGTCGAAGGGGAAGCCGAGCCGACGAGAATTCTCATCGTCGACCCTTACGGCCACAGCCGGGACGGATTGAGCCTGGCCCTCCTAGGTCGTCTCTGTCACGTGGAGACGGCGGCCACGAGCTGGGAAGCCATCAAGAAGATCAAGGAGCGTCCCTTCGATATCGCCGTGGTCGACGCCGAGCTGCCGTCGACGCATGGCCTCGCCATGACGGGGTGGGACGTCGCGCGCATTCTCCGCGCGTTCAATCCAGCCCTGGCCATCGTGGTGGTCACCGCCGAGAAGGGGCCGGAAGCTCAGATGCAGGCCGACCGGCTGGGGATCGCGAAACTCGTGGAGAAGCCGATCAGCCCCCGGGAACTGCGGGCGTTCCTGCAGACGCTCGAGCCGGGAGCCTCGATCCGTCGTCAGAACGCCGGCCGCTAGACCGCCCCGCCTCCAGGCTCCTCCCGAGCACAGACTCAGGCCAAATACCGGGCGGAGCTGGGGGTTCCCTCCCCGGACCACACTGACTCGCAACCCGCTCCGCCACTCGTATCGGGCCACGAGACTTCGGTTGCGCGCTCCGGCAACGCGCAGAAGATATGGGTCCGGGGAGGGAAGCCCCCAGCCCCGCCCTCCACGCTGCGTCGACCAACTCGGTTCGTGAAGCTCGCGTATTCCTCTGTCTCCGCGGCGGCGGGTGGGGCAGGGGGCATCCCCCGTGGACCCGTATCTTCTGCGCGTTGCCGAAGCGTAGAACCGGAGTCTCGTGGCCCCTTACGAGACGAAGCAACGGGCTGCGAGTCAGCGTGGTCCACGGGGGATGCCCCCTGCTCCACCCGCCGCATTGCCGGCACGTGGCACGCACGCTAGGACGACGGGGGTCGGTGCCAGGCGCGGCGGGTTTCGTTCGCGAGAAGCACGATGGCCGCCACGATCACGCCGACACCGAGGAGCCAGGTGAGGCGGCCGAGGAACTCGGCGGCGCCGAGCAGGTGGAGCTGGGCGAGCAGGTAGTTCCAGTCGTGGGTGACGCCCTCGCCGCCCAGGAGCGGTAGCGTCTGCTTCTTCGCGTCCGCCATGTAGACCGCCACGTCCGTGATGCTCTCGCCCGTCCAGAAGAGGGCCACCGCGAACGAGGCGGGCTGGCCCTGGCGAAGAAACGTCACCGCGCAGACGGCGGGCAAGGTGACCTGGAGTGCCGAGCCCGCCAGGATGTAAAGAAAACGCGGGAGGAAGAACGCGAAGGTGTGTCCGGCCTCGTGGACGACGAGATCGATGCCGTGGATGAATCGCAGGGCCCCGCTCGCCGCATCGAAGTCGAGGCCGCGCGCGAGGATTTGCCAGGCCAGGACGACCATCACGAGCAGTCCCGCGGCGCGACCTAGCGCGGGCGCGGGCGGCACTATGCTCGGAGCTAGCTTCCTGCCTTCGTCGCGGCCACCGCGCCCGGCGCGGGATGACCATTGCCATCGGTGGCGCAGGCCGCGGCCGCGCCCTCGCGATGGATGGAGAGATCCGTGATGCTCGGATGCTCGCCGCACACGGGGCACTTCGGATCGCGGCGGAGCCTGACCTCACGCACGCGCATGCCGAGGGCGTCGTAGGTCATCAGCCGGCCGATCAAGGGCTCGCCGATCCCGAGCAGGAGCTTGATGGCTTCCGTCGCCTGCACCACCCCGATCACGCCTGGGAGCACGCCCAGGACCCCAGCCTCGCTTCAGCTGGGGACGAGGCCCGCGGGTGGCGGCGTCGGGTAGAGGCAGCGATAGCATGGACCCTGGTTGGGAGCGAACACCGTGGCCATGCCCTCGAACTGGAAGATGGAGCCGTGGACGTTGGTCTTGCCCGCCAGGTAGCAGGCGTCGTTGACGAGATAGCGCGTATCGAAATTGTCCGACCCATCCACGACGAGGTCGTAGTCCTTGATGATGTCCATCACGTTGTCCACGTCGATGCGCATGGGCAGCTTGATGATCTTGGCGTCCGGATTCAGCGCCTGCAGGGTCTCCGCGCCGGAGTCGACCTTCGGCCGTCCGACGCTGGCCGTGGTGTGGACGATCTGACGTTGAAGGTTGGAGACGTCCACGACGTCGCCGTCCATCAGCCCCAGGGTGCCGACGCCGGCGGCCGCCAGATAGAGCGCCGTGGGCGAGCCCAGCCCGCCCGCCCCGATGAGCAGGACCTTGGAGCGGAGGAGCTTGCGCTGGCCCTTCTCGCCCACCTGGGGCAGGAGGAAGTGGCGGCTGTAGCGCTGGATCTGCTCGGAGGTCAGCGGCGTGTCCTTGACCACGGGCAGGCCGGACTGCGCCCACCGCTGAAAGCCGCCCTGAAGGTTGATCACGTTCTTGTAGCCGAGATCGTGAAGCGCCTTGGCAGCCAGCATGGAGCGCAGGCCCGTCTGGCAGTAGAGAACCAGCGGCGTCGAGGGATCGCTGGCCACGGAGCCGATGCGGAACTCGAGGAAGCCGCGGCTGATATTGTTGGCCGCCTCGATGGAGCCGTCGCGGTACTCGTCGGGATCGCGCACGTCGATGACGACGACGGGCTCGCCGGCGTCGAGGCGCTTCTTGAGCTCGGCCGGCGGCTGTTCGGGGATGATCTGTCGCGCTTCCGCCAGCATTTCCTTCAGCGTCTTCATGTCAGCACTCCTTGGGCCGGTTCTCTCTTTCGAATTGCGGTTTTCATATTACCACCATTCCCGACCGGAGCAACGGACAAGGCCTGGTTGCTGTCTAAGTCGGGACAAGACTGCTATAATTGGCCGCGAAATGAAAGGGTTAATCCTCTCAGGTGGGCGCGGAACCCGGCTCCGGCCCATCACCTTCACCTCGGCCAAGCAGCTCGTTCCGGTGGCCAACAAGCCCATCCTCTTCTATGGGATAGAGGCCCTCCAGGCGTCGGGTATCCGCGAGATCGGCATCGTGGTCGGCGACACGCATCAGGAGATCCGGGACGCCGTCGGCGACGGCAAGCGATTCGGCGTCTCCGTCACCTATATCCAGCAGGACGCCCCCCTCGGGCTCGCCCACGCGGTCCTCGTCTCGGAGCACTTCCTGGGCTCTGACCCATTCTGCATGTACCTCGGCGACAACCTGATTCGCGAGAAGCTCGCGCCCCTCGTCACGCGCTTCCGCGAGGAGAAGCCCCAGAGCCAGATTCTCCTGGCCCGCGTGCCCGACCCGACCCAGTTCGGGGTGGCCGAGCTCAAGGACGGCAAGGTGGTGCGCCTCACCGAGAAGCCGAAGGTGCCGCCCTCCGACCTCGCCCTCGTCGGCGTCTACATGTTCACCGCCGGGATCCACGACGCGTCGCGCGCGATCAAGCCCAGCGCCCGCGGCGAGCTCGAGATCACGGATGCCATCCAGTGGCTCATCGACAAGGGTCACACGGTGCGTCCGCACGTGATCGACGGATGGTGGAAGGACACGGGCAAGCTCGAGGACATGCTCGAGGCCAACCGGATCATCCTCGACACCCTCGTGCCGAGGACGGATGGAACCATCGAGCGCTCCGACATCACGGGCAAGGTCGTCATCGAGGCGGGGGCGCGCGTGGTCGCGAGCAGCGTCCGGGGGCCTGCCATCATCGGCAAGGGCGCCCAGATCGAGAACGCCTATGTCGGGCCCTTTACCTCGATCGGCGACGGCGTGATCGTGCGGGGCAGCGAGGTCGAGCACTCGATCATCCTCGAGGGCGCCAGCATCTCGGACATCGGCGGCCGCATCGAGTCGAGCCTGGTCGGGCGCAATGTCTCGATCTACCGCAGCCAGCACAAGCCGCGCTCCTTCAACTTCATGCTCGGCGACCGCAGCGAGGTCGGCCTCATCTGATGCGTCTCAACGACGACGCCCAGCGCGCCTTCTCGGTCCAGGACTACCGCGCGCAGCCCGCCATCCAGGGCGTGGAGATCGTGGACCTCAAGCGCTTCGGCGACGACGGCGGCTCTTTCATCGAGCTGGGGCGGCTCGAGAAGGGGGGCGTGCACGCGGCCTTCCCCGGCTTCGAGTGCAAGCAGATCAACTACAGCGAGATGGATCCCGGCGTGATCAAGGCCTTCCACGTCCACCGGCGCCAGACGGACGTGTGGTTCGTGCCGCCCGGGGACAAGATGCTGCTCGTGCTGGTGGACGTCCGCGCGGGCTCGCCCACCGAGAAGGTCGTGCGCCGGCTCGTCCTGGGCGAGGGCGCGGTGCGCCTCGTCCGCATCCCGCCCGGGGTCGCCCATGGGGTGAAGAACCTGGCCGCCTCGCGCGGCCGCATCGTCTACTTCGTGGATACCCACTTCGATCCTGCCCCCGAGGCCTGCGACGAGGGACGGTTGCCCTGGGATCACGCGGGCCCAGATGTCTGGGCCGTCGCCAAGAGCTGAGCCCGCCACGTGAAGATCCTCGTCACCGGAGGCGCGGGCTTCATCGGCTCCAATTTCGTGCGTCATGTTCTGACCGCGCATGCCGACGATGCCGTGATCAACTTCGACAAGCTGACCTACGCGGGCAACCTGGAGAACCTCCGCGACGTCGAGACGGACCCGCGCTACCGCTTCGTCCGGGGTGACATCGGCGACCGTGCCCAGGTGCTCGAGGCGATGGAGGGCGTGGACGCGGTCGTTCACTTCGCCGCGGAGACGCACGTGGATCGCTCGAATGCGGGGGCCGCGGAGTTCCTGAGCACCAACGTCACGGGCACCTTCACCCTGCTCGAAGCCGCGCGCGAGCTCAAGGTGGCGCGCTTCGTGGCCATCGGGACGGACGAGGTCTACGGCAGCATCGCCAAGGGCGCCGCGCGCGAGCTCGATCCGCTCAACCCGTCCAACCCGTACTCCGCCTCCAAGGCCGCCGCCGATCTCCTGGCCCGCGCGTACTGGACCACGCATCGCCTGCCCGTCATCGTCACCCGCAGCAGCAACAACTTCGGCCCCTACCAGTACCCGGAAAAGGTCATTCCGCTTTTCATCACCAATGCCATCGAGGACAAGCCCCTTCCTCTCTACGGCGACGGCAAGAATGTCCGCGACTGGCTCTACGTGCTGGACAACTGCGCGGCCATCGACCTCGTGCTCCGCAAGGGCAAGGAGGGCGAGATCTACAATATCGGCGGCAGCCACGAGGTCGAGAACATCGTGCTGACTCGGCAGGTGCTCCACCTCGTGGGCAAGCCGGAGACGTTGATCACGCCCGTGGTGGACCGTCCAGGGCATGATCGCCGCTATGCGCTCGATTCCGGAAAGGCTCATGGGCTGGGCTGGAAGCCTACCCATACCTTTCCCAAGGCCCTGGAGGCGACGGTGAGCTGGTACAAGGAGCATGAAGCCTGGTGGAAGCCGATCAAGTCCGGAGCCTTCCGCACGTACTACGAGAAGCAGTACCAGTCGAGATAGCCATGGGCCGACACTTGCTCGCCGGGCTCATGGTGTTGGCAATGCTTCCCTCCGTGCTCGATGCCGCGCCCCAGGGCGCAGCCCCCAAGCCGGATCCCAAGGAGATCTCCGCGCTCCCGAGCTATGTGCGGCGGGTGGCCCCGGCCATGGTCGGCCTTCGCGTCCAGGTGCCGGCCGACCGGCCTTCCGCGGCAACCCTCGGTGTCGAGCGGGGGGGCAGCGGCGTCATCTTCGATCAGGCCGGCTATGTCCTCACCGTCAGCTACGTGGTGCTGGACGCCGCGCGAATCGACGTGGCGCTGCGCGACGGGCGCAAGGTACCGGGCAAGCTTCACGCCCTCGATCTGGAGTCCGGGCTCGGGGTGGTCAGGCTCGAGGGGCCGGGGCCTTGGCCCGCAGCCGCCCTCGGGGATTCGAGCAAGGTCTCCGCGGGCGATCTCACGGGCACTATCGGGATCGATGAGGACGGCGACCTCGTGGTCGCCCAGAGCCGGGTCCAGGCGATCCGCCCATTCGCGGCTTCCTGGGAGTACATGCTCGACCGCGCGTTTCTCGTGGCGCCGCATAACCCCGCCTTCGGGGGCGCCGCCCTCGTGGATCAGGTGGGCGCCGTCATCGGCATCACCTCACTCCGGCTGGGACAGTCTCCCGTCGTCAACCTCGCCATTCCCGTCGAGAAGTTCCTCGCCGGCAAAGACGAGCTGCTCGCCAAGGGCCGCGTGGAGAGCCGTCCGCCGCGGCCGTGGCTGGGCCTCTACACGCAGGAGCGCGCGGGGGGCGGGGTCGTGGTCGCCGGCGTCTCCCCAGCCGGCCCCGCCCGGAGCGCCGGCTTCCGGCAGGGCGACATCATCGTCCGCATCAACGGCGAGCAGATCTCGACCCAGGAGGAGTTCTATCGGCGTCTCTGGTCAGGGGGGATAGGCCAGGAGGTCCAGCTCGTCGTCCTCCGCGATCAGCGCTTCGAGGCCATCACGGTGCGCCCCGTGGATCGCTACCGCATCTACCGCATCAGCGACCCCTAGAGAGTCCCTGCGTGCGCGGCGTGGACACCTATCAGGGGCGCGGGCTCATCGCCGACCCCATCCACCAGTACATCCTCTACACGCGCCCGGATGGCGTCCCCGGGGAGACGACCGAGCAGGACCTGATCGACTCCCCCTGGATGCAGCGCCTCCGCCGCGTGCCGCAGCTCCAGTCGGCGCGCTGGGTCTTTCCCGCCGCCGAGCACAGCCGATTCCAGCATTCCCTCGGCGCCATGCACCTGGCGGGTCGCTTCGCCCAGCAGCTTCACCCCTCGCTCAAGGCGGAGTTTCCCGATGCGCCGTCGGCCGCTCTCATCGAAGAGCTGCTGCGGATGTCGGGTCTCCTGCACGACATCGGCCACGGTCCCTTCGGGCACTTCTTCGACGACAATTTTCTCGTGGATTTCGACCTCACCCACGAGAAGCTCGGCCAGCGCATCATCACCGAGCAGCTCGGTGATCTGATCCGCGGCCAGCGCCGTAGCCCGTCCGGCCCCTTCGAGCCCGGAGAGAGCATTGACCCGGAGTGGATCTGCTATCTCATGGGCAAGAGTTACACGAAACCGGAGTCCGCCCATCCCCGCTGGCTGGCCCACCTCAAGCCGCTCCTCTCGGGGATCTACACCGCGGACAACATGGACTATGTCCTGCGCGATTCCTACATGTGCGGGGTGGCCGTGGGGCCCATCGACATCGAGCGCATCATCTACTACTCCTTCTTCAGCGACAAAGGGCTCACCCTCGACCGCGGCGGCATCCAGGCCTTCATCATGTTCCTGAACGCCCGCTTCTACATGTACACGAACGTCTACTACCACCGGACCACGCGCGGCATCGACCTGCACCTGAAGGAGATCTTCCGCGACACCATCCGGCTGATCTTTCCCCACGATCTCCGGAAGGACATCCACCCGTACCTCCAGCTGACGGAGTGGACGCTCCTCGAGGAAGTGGCGCGCTGGCAGGACGCCGACGATCCCGAGCGCAAGGCCCTGGGCCAGGAGTGGCGGCACATCCTGGACCGGCGGCTCAAGTGGCGCATGTCGCACGAGGTGGTGCTCGACATCTTCGAGCCGCGCCGGGGCCTGGGATTCATGCAGGCCGAGGAGGTCGAGCGTCGGGTGCGCGAGCTTCTGCCCTCGGCCCTCAAGGACTTCCCGTTCAAGATCGACATGGCGCAGCAGGATCCGCGCCCCCTCAACCCCATCGGCATGCAGGACCGCCAGATCTACGTCTACGATTCGGCGTCCAAGGACGTCTCGCCCGAGCCGCTCAAGGAGCTGCTGAAGTATCTTCCGGGGAAGGTGGCCCAGTGCCGGATCTTCGCTCAGACCCACGAGCACGACCAACTCCTGGCCCGGGCCCTCAACCAGGCCCTGGGCGAGGAGCGACCCGCCCACCCGACCAACCTCTAGTAGAAGGGACAGCACGATGGAAAGCTTTCGCGGCGTCGACTATTACGGCATCGAGGCCTTGCTCACGGAGGAGCAGCGGATGGTGCGGGACGCCGTCCGCGATTGGGTGGAGAAGGAGTTCATGCCCGTCGTGGCCGCGCATCATCGAGAGGGCACGTTCCCACTGGAGGTCGCCAAGCCCCTCGGCGAGATGGGCGTCTTCGGGGCCACCCTCAAGGGCTATGGCTGCGCGGGGCTCGACAACGTCGCCTACGGGCTCATCATGCAGGAGCTCGAGCGCGGAGACTCCGGCCTCCGCTCCTTCGCCTCCGTCCAGAGCGGGCTCGTCATGTACCCGATCCATGCCTACGGCTCGGAGGCGCAGAAGGAGAAGTGGCTGCCCAGGCTCCAGTCCGGCGAGAGCCTCGGCTGCTTCGGCCTGACCGAGCCCGACCACGGGTCCGACCCGGGCTCCATGGCCACCCGCGCGCTCAAGAAGGGCAACGAGTACGTGCTCAACGGCACCAAGCTCTGGATCACCAACGGCTCGGTGGCCGAGGTCGCGGTGGTGTGGGCCAAGGGAGACGACGGCGAGATCGGTGGCTATCTCGTGGAGCGCGGGACTCCGGGCTTCTCCACGCTCGACATCCACGGCAAGTTCTCGATGCGCGCGTCGATCACCTCGGAGCTCGCCTTCGCGGACTGCAAGATCCCCCTCGAGAACAAGCTCCCCGGAGTCAAGGGCCTCAAGGGTCCCCTCGGCTGTCTCTCCCAGGCCCGCTACGGCATCGCGTGGGGCGCCATCGGCGGGGCCATGGCCTGCTATGACTGGGCGCTGCGCTATGCGCAGCAGCGCGTCCAGTTCGGCAAGCCCATCGCCTCGTTCCAGCTCGTCCAGCAAAAGCTCGTCTGGATGATCACGGAGATCACCAAGGCGCAGCTCCTGTGTCTCCGGCTCGGTCAGCTCAAGGACGAGGGCAAGGCGCGGGCGCAGCAGATCTCCATGGCCAAGATGAACAATGTCCAGATGGCCCTCGACACCGCCCGCATGGCCCGCGACATCCTGGGCGCCGCGGGCATCGTGGACGAGCACCCCGTCATCCGCCACATGATGAACCTCGAGACGGTCAATACCTACGAGGGCACCCACGACATCCACACGCTGATCATCGGCCGTGACATCACGGGACTGGACGCCTTCGGTATCTGAGCCCGGCTCCGCGGTGGCGGCGATGGCCGGCATGAGCGCGAGGTGCTTGGTGTAGCATAGGGTTCCATGACTCCCGACCCGACCGCTCAGGCTGTGGCGTTGCCGCGCGCTGCCGTCGCTGCTCCCTCCGTTTCCGAGCGCGCGCGCCCGAATTACAAGCTGCTGGGGCTCCTCGCCCTCGGCCATCTCGTCATCGACACCAATCAGGGCTCGCTGCCCGCACTCCTGCCGTATCTGAAGTCGGCGCTGGGGCTGACCTACGCAGCCACAGGCGTCATCGTGCTCATGGCGAACGTGGCCTCGTCTCTGATCCAGCCCCTCTTCGGTTTTCTCGCCGACAAGACGGCGAGGCGCTGGCTCCTGCCCCTGTCCGTCTTCCTCTCTGCCCTCGGTATCTCGCTCATCGGTGTGGCCCCGAGCTACTACGCCGTGCTCGCCCTCGTGATGCTGGGCGGCTTCGGCGTGGCCGCCTATCACCCCGAGGGTTATCGGACGGCGACGCAGGTGGCGGGCGAGCGCAAGGCCACCGGCGTGTCGATCTTCTCGACGGGGGGGAACATCGGGGTCGCCCTCGGCCCACCCCTGATCACGGCGCTGGTGACCACGCTGGGTCTCGCGGGCAGTCTCGGCCTGCTCGTCCCGGGACTCCTCGTGGCGGGGCTTCTCATGACGGTGCTGCCCGGTCTCTCGCGGCCGCTACCCGCGCTCACGCACCGTGCCACCCTGGCCCCCCAAACCATGGTCGGAGCAATGTCGCTGCTCATCCTCGTGATCGCGGTCCGCTCCTGGACTCAGATCGGCTTTAGCACGTACGTCCCCTTCTACTACCTCGAAGTGCTGAAGGGCGACCCGCGGATGGTCGGCACGCTCCTCGCCGTGTTTCTCGGCGCGGGCGCCGCGGGCACGCTGATCGCCGGACCTATCTCGGACCGCATCGGCCACCGGCGCTACATGGTCGGCGTCTTCTTCCTCGCCACGCCGCTCGCCGTGGGCTTCATGCTCGCCAGCGGCATCTGGAGCTTCATCCTGCTCGGCGCCCTCGGCGTCGTGCTCGTCTCGACCTTCACGGTGTCGGTCGTGCTGGGCCAGGCTTACATGCCGCGCAACGTGGGAATGGCCTCCGGGCTCATCGTGGGTTTCGCCATCGGGGCGGGCGGCATCGGCGCCACCGCCCTCGGCTGGATCGCCGACCACTGGGGACTGTCATCCGCCCTCTGGATCTCCGCGCTCACGCCCGTGCTCGGCTGTCTCCTCGCCCTCACCCTGCCCGAGCCGCGCGCGCGTTGAGGAGATCACACGCGTGACCATCCTCCACCATTTTCAGGACGGCGAGCAGGTCCTGCTCATCGACCAGCGGGGCAAGCGCTACCTTCTCCTCCTGAGAAAGGGCGAGACCTTTCATTGCGACCGGGGCTGGATCCACCACGAGACCATCATCGGCCAGCCCGACGGCGCCTGGGTGCGGACCTCCAAGGGCACGCGCTGTCTCGCCATCCGGCCCACCCTCGCCGAGTACGTGCTCGACATGCCCCGGGGCGCCCAGGTCATCTATCCGAAGGACCTGGCCATGGTCCTCTTCTGGGCCGACATCTTTCCCGGCGCGCGCGTGCTCGAGGCGGGCATGGGCTCGGGCGCCCTGACCCTGGCCCTGCTGCGCGCGGTGGGGCCGGAAGGCAAGGTCATCACGTACGAGCAGCGGGAAGATTTCGCGCGGCGGGCGCTCGCCAATATCCAGACGCGCATGGGTGAGGTGACCAACCTGGCCGTGCGCCTGCGGCCCGTGGAAGAAGGGCTCGGGGAGGAGGAGCCGGTGGACCGCGCGGTCTTCGATCTGCCCGAGCCCTGGCATCTCGTCGAGCCCGTCACGCGCAGCCTGCGCTCGGGAGGAATCTTCCTCTCGTACCTGCCTACCATCGTGCAATCCCATCAACTCTCCGAGGCGCTGCGGCGACATCCGGGCTACGCGCTCGTGGAGACGTTCGAGACTCTCATGCGGCCGTGGAACATCGACGGGCTGTCTGTCCGCCCCTTTCATCGGATGGTCGCCCACACCGGGTTCATCACGGTGGCACGCCGGGTCGTGCCGGAAGAGGGCGTGACCGTACGCCCCATCGAGAGCAACCAGAGCTATTGAGCGGTGCTCGAGCGCTGCTTCGACCTGTCCCGTCGTGGCGCCACCGTGGGCGCCGAGGTGCGCGGCGGCCTCACCACCTTCATGGTGATGGCCTACATCATCTTCGTGAATCCGGCCATCCTGGGATTCGCGGGTATTCCCGCACTGCAGGGGCAGGGGCCGGGCTTTGCCGCGACGCAGGCCGCGACCTGCCTCGTGGCCGGCGTGATGACCATCCTGATGGGGCTCGTCGCCAACTATCCGCTCGCCCTCGCCTCGGGCATGGGGCTCAATGCCGCCGTGGCCTTCCAGCTCGTGGCGGGCTTGAAGCTGCCGTGGCCGGCGGCCATGGGCGTCATCGTGCTGGAAGGCGTCGTCATCACCGGCTTAGTGCTGACGGGACTTCGCGAAGCAATCATGCATGCCATTCCCGCCTCGCTCAAGCGGGCCATCGGCGTCGGCATCGGGCTCTTCATACTCTTCATCGGTATGAATGCCGCGGGCATCGTCAAGCCGGGCCCGCCCGGCGTGCCCGTGACCTTGGGAGAGCTGACGGCGGCGCCCGTGGCGGTGGCCCTCTTCGGGCTCCTGCTCATGGTCTGGTTCCAGTCGCGGGGCATGGCGAGCGGGCTCTTGCTCGGCATCGCCCTCACCACGCTCCTCGCCATGATCGTCAACGCGTGGACGGACGGGCGCGCCTTTCCCTTGCCGGGGCAGGCCGTGATTCCGAAGAGCCTCGTGGCCTGGCCCGACCTGTCGAGTCTCGGCGCGGGGCTCGACTTCACGGTCTTCGTCAGAGTGGGCGCGATCACCGCCGTGGTCACCATCTTCTCCATCATGCTCTCCGACTTCTTCGACACCATGGGCACGGTCGTGGGGATCGGCACGGAGGCAGGGTGGCTGGACGCCGACGGGCGGCTGCCCCGCCTGAACCGTGTGCTGCTCGTAGATTCGCTCGCGGCGGTGGCGGGCGGAGCGGCCGGCGCGTCCTCGGCGACGACCTATGTCGAGTCCGCGGCCGGCGTGGCCGCGGGAGCGAAGACAGGCCTCGCCTCGGTGGTCACGGGCCTCTGCTTCCTCGCCGCGCTCTTTCTCGCACCGGTCGCGGGGGTTGTTCCCGCCCAGGCGACCGCGCCCGCCCTCATCCTGGTGGGATTTCTCATGATGAGACTCGTGCGCGACATTCCGTTCGGCGACCTCGAGGAAGGCTTCCCCGCGCTCCTCATCGTGACGCTCATGCCCTTCACGTACTCGATCACGGACGGCATCGGCGCGGGGTTCGTCGCCTACTGCGTCATCAAGCTCCTCCGCGGCAAGGGGGCGGAGGTGCATGCCATGATGTATGGGACGGCCGTTGCCTTCGCGATCTACTTCGCCATGCCCGCCGTGCGAGCGCTCCTGCGCGCCTGAGGGCGCCCGCGGCTGTGTGGTAGGCTAGGTAGTCCGCGGCCGTCGCGGGTGAAACTTCCAAGGAGGCCGATTCGTTGATCACCGCCATGCGTGAGTACTTCCGGGGGATGAAGCTCATCCTTCTGATCGTGGGCGTGGCCTTCGTTGCCACGAGCCTTGTCTTCTACGGCTCCACCTCGCTCCGCGGGGAGAGCGGCAGGGCCTCCGCCCAGGTGGCGAGCATCAATGGCGAGGAGATCCCGCCCGCGCGCTTCCAGCGCGTGCTCCGGAACTACCTGGAGTATTACCGGCGGACGTACCAGCAGAACCTCACCCCCGAGATGGCCGAGCGTGTGGGGCTGACGCAGCAGGTGATCAACGAGCTGATCCAGGAGGCCCTCATCCTTCAGCAGGCCAAGCGCGAAGGCATCACGGTCAGCGACGAGGAGCTGCGCCTGCGCATCCAGGCCATTCCCGCCTTCCAGGAGGATGGACGCTTCTCGCTCGATCGGTACAAGCTCGTCCTCAAGGAGAACCGGATGGACCCCAACGATTTCGAGAGCGAGGTCCGCCGGGACATGCTGCGCCAGCGCATGGAGGCGCTCGTCAAGGACGGCATCAAGGTCTCGGACGCCGAGGTCGAGCAGGCCTACGGAATCCGCTATGAACGGGTGCGTGCGGAATGGGCGTACGTCGAGGCGGCGCCGCTCATGGCCCAGGTGACGGTGAGCGACGCGGACGCGGAGGCGTTCCTCAAGACCCACGCGGCGCGCTTCAGCCGGCCCGAGCGGCGGAAGGTCCAGTACGCCCTCCTCGCCCCCAAGGCGTTCGCGCAGGTCGTTTCCGATCAGGACGCCGAGACCTACTACAAGGAGCACGGAGCGGAGTTCGAGCGGCCGAAGCGGCTCAAGACGGCGCACATCCTCGTGCGGGTTCCCCCTACGGGAGGCAGCGAGGCCGAGAACAAGTCCAGGGCCAAGATTGCGGAGGCCATCCGGCGCGTGAAGGCAGGCGAGGATTTCGGCAAGCTCGCCAAGGAGATCTCCGAGGACACGGCCACGGCGGGGCAGGGCGGCGAACTGGGATTCGTCGGCAAGGGTGAGATGGTGCCGCAGTTCGAGGAAGGGGTCTTCGCCCTCAAGAAGGGAGAGGTCTCGCCCCAGCCCGTGCGGACGCCATTCGGGTACCACGCCATCAAGGTCCTGGACGTTCAGGACGCGGGGGTGCAGCCCTTTCGTGAAGTCGCGCCCAAGATCAAGGAGAAGCTCGGGGCCGAGCGGAGCGAGCGAGCGGCTCAGGCCAAGGCCGACGAGGCGCGGCCGGCCCTCGCGGCGGGGAAAGATTTCGCGGCCGACGCGAAGCAGCTCGGCCTCGAGGTGAAAGAGACGACCATCGCGCGCGGCGATGGGCTCGAGGGAATCGGGCGCGATCCCGGACTCGAAGACGCGCTCTTCGGTCTGGCCGTGGGCGGCGTCACCCCGCCGATCAAGACGGCGGTGGGCATCATGATCGCCAAGGTCACCGAGCAGTTCGCCGCGGGGGTGCCGCCCTTCGCCGAAGTCAAGGACCGTGTGGTGGAGTCGATCAAGCGCGAGCGCGCCCAGGCCGCCGCCGAGGAGCGCGCCAAGGCCCTCGGGGCTTCCGTGGGCGCGGGTGATCTTCTCGCCGCGGCGAGGCGCGACAAGCTGCCGGGAGGCGAGACGCCGCTCTTCTCGCGAGCGGAGCCGCCCAAGGAGCGCGAGGCGCTGCCCGGCGCGGTGCTGCTGGCTGCCTTGCAGACGCCCGCGGGCAAGGTGAGCGAGCCCGTGAAGACGGCCACGGGAGTCTATATCGTGCAGACCCTCGAGCGGAGAGCCGCCGATCCGCAAGGTTTCGACAAGTCCCGTGATCAGCTGCGGACGCAGGTTCTCGAGCAGAAGCGCGCGTTCGCCTGGGAACGCTGGGTCAAGGCCCTCTACGCGGGAGCCAAGATCAAGGTCCAGGGCGAGACCGTCGGCGTCAACTGAGATATGTCGCCGATGCGCGCGGACCTGGGATAAGCCGATGTCGATCCTGCGCACGCCCATGACTCGCGAGGGTCACACACGCCTCCGGGAAGAGCTCGAGCGACTGAAGCGCGTGGAGCGGCCCGCCATCATCAAGGCCATCGCCGAGGCGCGGGCCCACGGCGATCTCTCGGAGAACGCCGAGTATCATGCCGCCCGGGAGAAGCAGTCTTTCACCGAGGCGCGGATCAATGAGCTGGAGGGTAAGCTGGGCGCCGCCGAGGTCATCGAGCCGCCCACCTCGGGTGATCGCGTCACCTTCGGCTCGACGGTCAGGCTCGAGGATGAGACCGGGAAAGAAAGCCGGTATCAGATCGTTGGCTCGGACGAGACCGATCCGGCGCGTGGCCGCATTTCCATCATGGCCCCCCTCGCGCGCACGCTGATCGGCAAGAAGGTGGGCGACACGGTGATCGCGCAGCTTCCGGGGGGCAAGAAGACCTTCGAGATCCTCGAAGCGAACTTCCCGTTCGACGGGAGGCCCTAGCAGTCTCAGCTACCGCAGGGCGTCCCGCAGCTCTCTCGTCAGCGCTTCCACGGTGCCGCGCGTGCCGCCCTGCAGCTTGTTCTTCCACTCCGCCTCGGTCTCGAAGCGCCGGTCACGGAGCCGCTCGCCCCAGGGCTTGACCGCCTCGCGAATCGCGTTGTGGTCGAAGGCGTCACGCTTCAGCTCGCGCGCGCGGGCCATCACGTCAGGGGCCACCCGGATGAAGGCGCGGAGAGCCGCGCCCGTCTTGATCGAGTACTTGCGCCCCGCCCACGCCGTGGGGAAGACGGCCGACACCGCCTTCATGTAGTTCAGGAAGAAGCGCTTGGCGTTCTGGCGCAGCTCGTTCATGCGCGCGCCGCCGCCGATCTTCTCGACCGTCTCCAGGAAGTCCACGATCTCCTCGGCGAGGGGCGCCTGGGAGACGCGCCCGCGCCCGGTGCCGAGCATCTTGATCTCACCGTGAAGCGGCGAGGTCTCATCCTCGTTGAGGGAGCGGATCACGTCGTGGGCGAGGGCCTGGTTCGGATCAGGGTACAGCTTGCGTCCGGCCAGGCTCACGATGTGCGAGGGATTGAGCCGCGTGTGCTTGGCATTGATGGTGACGAAGAGCTCGACGATCTGACGCGCGTCGAGCCGGTCGAAGAGCACGGCAGGCACCTCGATGCCGAGGTTCTCTCCCGCCTGGGTGACCGCGTGGAGGGCGAGGAGCCGGTGCTGGCCATCGAGCACCCGGAGCACGCCATGCTCCTCGGGGATTTGCAGGAGACCCAGGTCGTGCTGGCTCGCCATCGGCGTGAAGGTGAAGCGCTTCTCGGAGGTGATGATGACCGCGCCCGGAATGGCGGGCAGCGTGCCCGCGTCCTTGCAGTCGCGGTAGTAGCTGACCAGCTCGTCGATCTTGCGGCGGATGACCGGACGCTGGTAGGCAGCCTCGCTCTCGCCGATCCGCTTCTCGAGGGCCTCCCAGTTGACCCGTGAGCGGTTTCCCCGCTTGGCCTTGGTGGGAGGAGCGGCCGCGCCCGCGTAGCCCAGGACCTCGAACTTGACCAGGCGATCGATATCCTTGGCCGAGAAGGAGGCCTGAAAGAATTCCACACCGAATTGCTTCACACGGTGTGCGGGAACGGTGATCATGACTCCTCCGCCTAAGTCAGCAGTTGGCCCAGAAGTACTCTGTGGAGCCTTCGTAGAGTAATAAATGGATAAACCCCTGTCAATATGTGCTTTTTTGAGGACTGCCCTGCCTGGATGGCACTCTATATGATGTGCCTTTGAGCAGATCTGTCCACCACATGTGGGTAAGCTGGGGATGAATAGTACAAGTAGCTGAAAACGTTATGATATATGGAAATATGACGGTGGAGAACCGGCAAATGCCGGATTTTCCGGCCAAAAATGTCAAGAAGCCACAGCGGGACCGCTAGCCGACAGGCTCCTTCCTCAAGAAGTCGAAGTCGCAGCCGTGGTCGGCCTGGAGCACGTGGTCCATGTAGAGGCGTCGATATCCGCGGCTCGGACCTCGCGCGGTCGTCGAAGTGGCGCGGCGCTTGGCCAGCACCGCCTCGTCCACGAGGAGATCGAGCCGGCGATCTTTCACACTCAACCTGATGCGATCCCCGGTCCTGGCCAGGGCGAGCGGGCCGCCCACCGCGGCCTCGGGCGTGACGTGAAGCACGATGGTGCCGAAGGCCGTCCCGCTCATCCGCGCATCCGAGATGCGCACCATGTCCTTGACGCCGGCGCGTCCCAGCTTCTGCGGGATGGGGAGATAGCCCGCCTCGGGCATGCCGGGCGCGCCCTTCGGCCCCGCGTGCTTCAGGACGAGGATGCTCTCCGGCGTCACAGGTAGCGCGGGATCGTCGACGCGCGCGGCAAGATCTTCGAGCGAGTCGAAGACCAAGGCGCTCGCCTCTGTCTCGAACAGGCGCGCGTCCGCGGCGGAGCGCTTCAGGATCGCGCCACCCGGCGCCAGGGAGCCGAAGAGGGCGACGAGCCCGCCCACGGGCAGGATGGGCTCGCTGCGAGGCCGGATCACTGCGTGGTCGACGTAGCGTGGGGTCGCATCCAGCCGGTCGCCCAGCGTCTCGCCGGTGACGGTGAGGCAGCCCAGGTGGAGCTGGGGGCGCAGCTCGGCAAGCACGGCGCCGAGCCCGCCCGCATTGAAGAAATCCTCCATGTAGAAATCACCGGAAGGCTTGAGGTCGACGAGAACGGGCGTCTCGTCGGAGATGGTGTTGAGGCGCTCGAGCGAGATGGGCACGCCCACGCGGCCCGCGATGGCCGTCAGGTGGATGATGGCGTTGGTCGAGCCGCCGATGGCGAGGAGCACGCGCAGGGCATTCTCGATGGCCTCGGCCGTAAGCACGCGATCAGGCGTGATCCGTGATTCCGCGAGCCGCACCGCCGCCTCGCCGGTCGCCTCGCCCGCGCGCAGCCGGTCGGCGTGGACGGCGGGAATGGCCGCGGTGCCGGGCAGCGTCATGCCGAGCGTCTCGGCCACGCAGGCCATGGTGCTGGCCGTGCCCATGACGGCGCAGGTGCCCGACGTGGTCGCGAGCCGGCTCTCCACGCCGTCGATCTCGTCCTTCGAGATGCCGCCCGCTCGATAGCGCGCCCAGAAGCGCCGACAGTCGGTGCAGGCGCCGAGCCGCTCGTTCTGCCAGCGGCCCGTCATCATGGGTCCCGCCACGAGCTGGATGGCGGGAACGCCGGCGGAGGCCGCTCCCATGAGCTGGGCCGGCACCGTCTTGTCGCAGCCGCCGACGAGCACGACGGCGTCCATGGGCTGGGC
This sequence comes from Candidatus Rokuibacteriota bacterium, assembly GCA_003220345.1. Classification (GTDB taxonomy): domain Bacteria; phylum Methylomirabilota; class Methylomirabilia; order Rokubacteriales; family CSP1-6; genus AR37. Next base: position 36,484 of record QHSC01000084.1, read on the forward strand.
GCGCACCATCTCCTCCACGTCCATGGACATGAGGTTGCGATACATCATGCTCGTCGGGTCGAGGAAGACCTCGCCGAGCGAGATGGTGGGGAAGGTGATGGGCAGCCCGCCCGCCGCGAGCACCCCGCGCTTGACGGACTCGATGAGCTCGGGAAGCTGCCGATGGCAGTTGTTGAAGCCCGAGCCCGAATCGGCGATCCCCACGATGGGCTTGGCGAGGCTCGCCGACGAGTAGCCCATGGAGCGAGCGAAGGAGCGCCGGAGATAGAGCGCGAAGTCCCGGTCGCCGTAGTTGGTCAGCCCGCGCGCGAGTCCGTGGTCCATGTGTCGCTCCGCGCTCGTCGAGGCCGGGATCAGGCCTGGGGCGGGACGAGGCGCGCGGTCAGGTCGCGGATGTCCTTGAGGCGGTCCACGCCGTCGACGATCTCCACGATCTCGCGGGCGCGGGCCTCGCCCAGGGGGGCGCCCGCGAGCGAGTGGAACTTGGCCACCACCTCGTCGGAGGCGATCGGGTTGGCCGCGTCGCCACGGACGACATTGGTGCGGCGCGAGAGCACGCGTCCGTCCGCGAGGGTGATGCGCACCTCGGCTGTGGGATAGTCGGCCCGCTTGAGCGTCATCTCGGGATCGGCGGCGACCTCCACGCGTGCGGCCAGGTCACGGATGCGCGGATCGGCCAGGCGCGACTCCTCGAAGGCGGCGACATCCGTGCGCCCGAGCACGAGGGCGGCGGCCGCGGCGTACGGGATGGAGAACTTGGCGCCGAGCATGCTCGCGGGCGCGGCCTCGGTCATGCGCAGGCCGAAAGGGATGGAGGTGATGCGCACCCGCGCCACCTGCTCGGCCGTGAGCTTGGCCTCGGCGCGCATCGCCATGATGGCGTCCAGCGCCGGGTGGTTCATGCGGCAGCAGGCGTGGAGCTTGAAGTAGTTCAGCTCGATGCGGTAGTCCTCACCGAGCCCACGCACCGTCTCCTCGGGATCGAAGCGATCGGCCAGGATGGTGCCATAGACGTCAGACGGCGCGTCCTCGAGAGCGGTGAACCCGGCGCGCAGCAGGTCCACGGCCAGGATGCCCTCGAGCCCCGAGCGCCCCGGATAGGCGTTCCTGATGGTGGCGCCCTCGAGGGCGGGCGTCCACGTGTTGGCCGGACTCATCGACGCCGAGAGATTGATGACGCGCCTCATGTCGTCCGAGGCGAGATCGTTCAAGCGCGCCACCGCCGCCGCGGTGCTGATGGTGCCCCAGGTGCCGTGGGAGTGGACGTTGGGACGGGCCTGCGTGGCCCCGCCGATACGCGAGCCGATCTCGTAGCCCGCGATGACGCTCTCGAGGAGCCGGCCGCCGTCCGCGCCCAGCTCCTCGGCGACGGCGAGCGCTCCGGGAATCACGTGGATCGCCGGATGGCCCCCGCCCAGTCGATTGCCCTCGTCCATCTCGAGGGCCACCCCGGCCGCGGCATTGGTGAACGTGGCGAGGAGCGAATCGGTCTTGAGGCCATGGCCGAGCAGGCTCGAGCTGCCGTGAGGGGCGCGGCGGGCGGCCATCCTGGCCAGGCGGACGTTCTCGGGCAGCGCGCTCCCGGCGACGATGGCGCCGATCGTGTCGAGGAGCACGAGCTTGGACGCCTTGACGGTCGAGGCAGGAAGGTCGGCCAGGTGAATGCCGCAGGCGAAGCCGGCCAGCCGCGCGAGATAGTCCATCAACGCACCGAGCCTCCGAGGGGGGCGATGGGGCCGCCGCGCGCGAGGAACTGGCCATAGCCCGGCTTCTGCTCGAGCGTGCCCTGGTTGAGCACGACCTGGCCGCGCAGCAGCGTCATCCAGGCCTTGCCACGCGCCAGCCAGCCTTCATACGGCGTGAAGCCCGCGATGCCGAGATGCTGCTTCTGCTCGATGGTCCAGGCGGGCGCGGGATCCCAGATGGTCAGGTCCGCATCCGCGCCCACGCGGATCACACCTTTACGCGGGTACAGGCCAAAGATGCGCGCGGGGTTCTCGGCCATCACACGCGCCATCCACGTCACGGGCAGGGCGCGGTTGACCACGCCCTCGCTCCACATGAGCGAGGTCAGCGTCTCGAGCGAGGGCGCGCCGAAGGGAATGGGCTTGCCCTCGGCGTCCACGAAGATGTTCTTCCGCCCGGGCTCCTTCGCCGCGGGCACGCGGGGAGAATGATCGCTCGCCACCGTCGAGACGAAGCCCTGCTCGGTGCCCGCCCACAGCGCGCTCTGGTTGAGGCCGTCCGCCGAGCGGAGAGGCGGACCGATCTTGGCGAAGGGCCCGAGGCGCTCCATCTCCTTCTCGTTCAGCAGGAGGTACTGCGGGCAGGTCTCGGCCCAGACGCGCTGGCCTTCGCTCTGCGCGCGCTTGATGCGCTCGAGGCCGAGCCGGGTCGAGAGGTGGACGACGTAGACGGGGCACTCGGCGAGCTTGCCGATCAGGATGGCGCGATTGATCGCCTCCTCCTCCGTCCAGTCCGGGCAGGTCGCGGGAAAGTCCACGGGCGCCGTCCGCCCCGCCGCGATGGCCTTGTCCTCGAGGTAGCAGAGAATGTCGCCGTTCTCGCAGTGGAGCTGGCAGACGCCGCCCAGGCGCCCGAGGATGTCCATGGTCTTGGCGATGAACTCGTCGGAGACCATGCGCTTCGGCCGCTTCTTGTACGTCATGAAGAGCTTGAAGGACGAGACGCCCATCGAGAAGGCCTCGGCGAGGCCCGAGAGGATGTGGGGCTCGTGATTCAGGATGAAGTGGAAGCCGAAGTCGAGGACGGAGAGGGCCTGCGCTTCCTCACGCAGCCGGGCCACCGCCTTGGGCAGCGTCTCACCCTCGTCATAGACCACGAAGGGGAGGAGCGTGGTCAGGCCCGTCTGGGCGGCAGCAAGCGGCGCCGTCTTCCAGTCGTCGTACTCCGGGCCGACGTGGAGATGGCAGTCGATGAGGCCGGGCAGGACGTAACGCCCGCCCGCGTCGATGACGCGGTCGGCAGGAGGCAAGAGCTCCTCGGGACCGATGGCGGCGATCTTGTCGCCCTTGATGGCCACGGCCGCCTCGAAGACGTCGGAGGCGGTCACGATCCTCCCGCCGCGGACGACGGTGTCGACGCGCGGAGCAGTAGCTGGGCTCATCGGTGCGGCTCCTTCTCCGTCACGGGCTGAAGGAGCGTGGCGTAGTGCTGGGGCTGGCGGCGCCCGAGGAAGTTCCAGCGTTTGCGCACGGGGGTCATCTGGTCAAGATCGATGCGCGAGACGACCAGCTCATCGCCCGTGGTGGCGGCCTTGGCCAGCACCTGGCCCACGGGATTGATGACGCAGGAGCCGCCGATCAGCTCCACGCCGTCCTCCACGCCGGCCTTGGCGATGCCGACCACGAAGCACGCGTTGGCGTAGGCGCCGGAGCGCAGGCAGAGCTCGTTGAGATCGAGGGCGAGGGCGGAGATGGGGGTGTTGTAGCCGATCAGGATGATCTCGGCGCCCTGGAGGGCGAGCGCGCGATAGCTCTCGGGGTACCGGCGGTCCTGGCAAATCGCGATTCCCACCTTGGCGCCGCAGGCGTCGAAGACCTTGTAGCCCGTGTCGCCGTGGGCGAAGTAGTAGGGCTCGTAGACCTGGGCGAAGCCGTCCGCGGCCTTGGTGCCGGGAAGGTGGATCTTCCTGAAAGTCCCGACGATCCGGCCGTCGCGGTCGGTCAGGAGCGCGGTGTTGAAGTACTTGCCGTCGGCCTTCTCGCAGAAGCCGACGTGGACGGCGATCCGGGCCTCCTTGGCGCGGCGAAGGAGGGGCTCGAGGGCCTTGGGTGGGATCTCCGTCTCGAAGAACTGATCGAAGTCCATGCGGATCTTCTTGGGGAAATACGTCGTGAGCGCCATCTCGGGATAGGCGACGAGCTCGACGCTCTGGGCTTTGGCCTGATCGAGCAGCGCGAGCATGCGCTCGACGATTTCCTCCCGGCTGCTGCTCTCCTGGTTGGGACCCAGCTGGGCGGCGGCGATGGTGACGATGCGAGCCATGAGCTTTCTCCTCTACTGGTTTCCCAACATCCTACCCGGTCACGCCGAGCTTGGCGACCTCTTCGCGGACCAACCGCTTGATCTCCCGCTCGAGAGCCACGAACTCCGCGCTCGAGCGCTCGCGCGGATGCGGGAGGGCCACGTCCACGATCTCCTTGATGGTGCCGGGTTGTGTGGCCATGACCACGATGCGGTCGGCGAGGAAGATGGACTCCGAGATGCTGTGGGTGACGAAGACCACGGTCTTCTTGTCCTGCTCCCAGATCCGGAGGAGCTCCTCCTGCATGACCTCGCGCGTCTGCGCGTCAAGCGCCCCGAAGGGCTCGTCCATCAGGAGCACCGAGGGGTGGTTGGCCAGCGCCCGCGCGATGGCCACCCGCTGCTTCATGCCGCCGGAAAGCTCGCGCGGGTACTTGCCCTCGTGCTCGGCGAGGCCGACGAGCGAGAGGTACGCGCGCGCGGTGGCGCGGCGCTCGGCGCGCGACACGCCCTGGACCATGGGGCCGAACTCCACGTTCTCGATGGCCGTGCGCCAGGGGAAGAGCGCGTACTCCTGGAAGACCACCCCGCGATCGGCGCCCGCGTGGGTGACCTCGCGGCCGTCCACGAGGATATAGCCCGTGGTGGGCTCGATGAAGCCCGCGATCATGTTGAGCAGCGTGGACTTCCCGCAGCCCGATGGACCGAGGAGGCAGGTGAAGCTGTTCTCCGACAGCTCGAGGCTGACCTCGTCGAGGGCGAGCGCGCCCTCCGTGTAGCTCTTGGACACCCGCTCGATCTGGATGGACTTCACGACTTGCCCCGAGACTCCGCGCGCCAGCGGAGGAGACGGCCCTCCAGCTTGCGCAAGAGCAGGTTGGCCGTCACCCCGATGATTCCAATCACGGCCGCGCCGAGGAGCATGTTGGAGACGAGGAAGAAGGTGCGCGCATCGTTGATGAGATAGCCCAGCCCGGAGTCGGCGGCGATGAACTCCGCTGCCACGATGACGAAGAACGAGAGCCCGAAGGCGAGCCGCAGGCCCGTGATGATATTGGGCGTGGCCGCAGGCAGGACGACGTGCCAGAAGATCTGGCGCTCGGTGGCGCCGAGGCTGGAGGCGGCGCGGATCAGCAAAGGGTCGACGTACTTGATGCCTTCCACCGTTGTGGTGAAGACGGGAAAGAAGGCGGCATAGGCGATGAAGGCGACCTTGGACGACTCACCGATGCCGAACCAGAGCACCATCATGGGCAGAAAGGCCAGGGGCGGAATGGGCCGCAGCATCTCCAGGGTGGGCTCCACGAGGTGCTCGAGCAAGCGCGAGCGACCGAGTGCGGTGCCCACGAAGACGCCCAGAGCAGCGGCGATGCCGAAGCCCCAGAGGACCCGAGAGAGGCTCGCCGTGATGTGCCGGAGGAGCTCGCCCGAGGCCGCCATCTTGATCCCCGCGCGCAGGACCGCGTCCGGAGCGGGCAGGAGCACGGGGTTGAAGACCTTCAGCACGTGAGCGTTGAGCAGGCTCACGCCCCACCAGAGCGCGAAGAAGAGGAGCAGGGAGCAGAGGCGCAGGAGGACGACGACGGGCCGGCCGAGGGTCCGGGGCGACCTCGGTCTCGCCCCGGCCGTGCTCGGAGTATCCGCGCGGGGAGAGACCGCTGCCCCGGGCGTATCTACCGCCTGGGCTTCCATGTCACCAGCTTCGGATCGATCTCGGCGAGGAGCTTGGGGGCCAGGATGTCCTCGGGCGCGACCGGCCCCTGGATGCGGTTGATGCCGAGCGCCCAGTCGCTCTGGAACCGGATGCTGTTGGCGACGTCGTCGGTCAGGGCAAGGCTGTACTTGTTCTGATCGGTCATCACCTCGATGGCGTCGCGATCGATCCGGAGCTGCGAGACGAGCGCCTCGAGCGCTTTGGGCCGGTCCTTGACCATGAGGTCGTTGGCCTTGAGGAGCGCGCGCAGGACTGCCTTGAGCGTATTGGGCTTGTCCTTGATCCACGCGTCGGAGGCCATCAGGACCGAATGGTTGAATTGCAGCTTGTCGGTGGCCGCGTACGGCTCCGGCTTGCCGCCGATGAAGGAGGTGGTGCCCGTCACGTACATGGTGCCGCCCATCTTGACCAGCCGGAAGAGGTTTGGTTGCCAGCCGAGGAGGCCCTGGACGTCTCCCTTCGACGCCGCCACCACTCCTTCCGACGGCTGCATGTTGACGAGCGTCACCTTGGAGGCATCGAAGCCATAGATCTTGGCGAGCTTGGCCAGGATCAGCACCTGGGAATTGCCCTGGGTGAAGGCGAGCTTCTTGCCTTCGAGCTCACGCGGGTGGCCGAGCTTCACGCCGGGGGAAAGGACAAAGCCCTGCGTGCCCGCGATGTCCGCGAGGGCGCAGATGCTGTGCACGGGGAGCTTCTGCCCGCCCAGGACGATCTGCGTGAAAGTACCGCCCGTGCCGAGATTCTGGCTGCCTCCCGCCATGAGCGTGATGACGTCGGCGGCCGACTGCTGCCAGCGTACGTTGACGGTGAGGCCTACCTCCTTGAAGTAGCCGAAGGCGTCCGCGATGGCGACCTGGGATCCCAGCTGCGGGTCGCGGACGGCCGCGATCTCGATCTCCTTCTGCTCGATGGCGCCTTGCGCTCGAGCAAGCCCAGGAGCGAGAGTGAGGGCGAGCAGGATCAAGGCGAAGAGTCGAATGGCTATGGTCACGACGTCCTCCTGAGATGGCGGTATGAAGCGCGTGGTTCTGGGGAGCAACGCCCGTGCCAGTGCTCCGCGCGCCTGTCCCTCCACAAAGAGACTCACCAGCGCTGACTTAGGGAGATACTCCCCCGCCCGCCCGTTGGCAAGCTGCCGAAGTCGCGGGCACTCCATGTCCCCTGCTCACCCTTCGCGCAGCCGGCTGCTTGGAGGCGCTTACCTCATCTCCGGAATCACCCAGAGCGGCTTCTCCCCGCGCGCCACCCGCTGCACGTTGTCGAAGGCGTTCCGGAACGCTTTCGGCCAGTTCTCCCACGTCGGCCCCGCCGAGTGCGGCGTGAATGTCACGTTCTCCAGCCCGAAGAGCGGGTGGTTGATGAGGGGCGGCTCCTCGACCATGACGTCGAGCCCCGCGGCCGCGATCTGCTTGGAGAGCAGCGCGTGGCGGAGCGCCTCCTCGTCGACGACGGGGCCCCGGCACGTGTTGATGAAGATGGCCTCCTTCTTCATCATTCCGAACTCGCGCGCGCCCATCATCTTCCGGGTCACGTCGTTGAGGGGAACGTGCAGGCTGACCACGTCCGAGGTCTGGAGCAGCTCGGGGAAGAGCGTGAACTTCACGCCGGTGGCGTCCTCCTGGTCTTCGCTGAGCCGCGCGACGTCGTAGTACTGCACGTCCATGTCGAAGGCGAGGGCCCGGCGCGCCACCTTCTTGCCGATGGTGCCGAGCCCCACGATGCCGAGGGTCTTGCCCGCCAGCTCGTAGGTGCGCGTCTCGGAGAAATCGCCCACGCGCCACTTGCCGTGCACGACATTGTCGTGATGCCACGATAGCTTCTTGTAGACGGCCAGGATGAGCATCATGGTGTGCTCGGCCACCGCCACGGAATTGGAGCCGCCGTTGTTGGCGATGGGCACACCCGCTTTCTTGGCGGCGGCCAGATCGAGGCGGTCGTAGCCGGCGCTGATGAGCTGGATGAGCTTGAGTCCCGGCGCCGCCTTGAAAAAGTCCGGCCCCATCCCGGCCCGCGGAAAGCCCACGTAGTACTCGGCGCCGGCCACCGTCTTGAGGAAGTCAGGGTTGTCGGAGTCGGTGACGACCAGCTCGAACCCCTGCGGCACCATGCTGCGGGCTCTTTCCATGATGGGGTCGGGCATCTTGGGGGCGAAGACGATCTTGGTGGCCACGATGGATCTCCTTTGGTCTGCTCGTCTAGGGCTTGGAAGTCAGCAGCATGTAGGTGGCACGGCCCACGGCGACGAGACGGCCCGACGCATCGCTGATGCGGGCCTCGCCGAAGGCGATGGTGCGACCGCGGCGGAGCAGGCGTCCTTCGGCGAAGAGGTCGCCGTCGCCCGCCGCCGCGAGAAAGCTCACGTTGAGATCAAGGGTGCTCTGGCCCACGCCGCCCCCCGGCCCTTCGTGGGTGGTGCCGACGGCACCGCCCACGGCCATGTCCACGAGCGCGCTCAGCACGCCGCCGTGCACGGGGGCGCCCACGGCGTTGCGGAGGCCGTCCTTGACGGGGACGCGCAGCTTGACCCAGCCCTCCCCGGCATCCTCGACGTTCACCTCGAGATGCCGCCAGAAGAGGTTCTCCTGGGCGCGGTCGCGGGCGAGGGTGAGGGGATCGGTCGGCATGGCTGGAGGGCTAGGTTATACCGAAAATGCGGGCGAGACTCAACGCTGAGGCACTGGGGCAATTTGCTTCGCCAGATCCACTCAGGCCTCGCCTCGCAGCGGAGCCGCTCAGCTCGAAATGCCACGTTGCGAGGGGGCCGGCAAGCCGATCAACTCAGCCCTCGCCTCGTGGCTGCGCCTCTCGGCTCGAACGGCCACGTACACTCACGTACGCCTCGGGCTGCCGGCCCGCTCGCGCGTGGCGGTTCGAGCTGAGGGCGCAGCCTGAGGCGAGAGCTGAGTGGATCTGGCTCGCAACTTGCCCCAGTGCCACGGCTCGCACTGACCACCAGCTCGTGAAGTGCTATGCTCCCCACTCCGGGTACGAGGCGCCCGAAATCCACGCTCAGCAGGGGGAGACATGGCGACCAGGATCGGCATCATCGGAGCAGGGGCGATCGGATCTGTCGTCGGCGGCATGCTGACGCGCGCGGGGCACGATGTCACGCTCATCGATCAGTGGCCGGATCACATCGAGGCCATCAAGCGGCACGGGCTCCGGCTCTCGGGCACCTGCGGCGAGCACCTCGTTCCCGTCAAGGCGATGCACATCCACGAGACGCAGGGGCTTCGCTATCCCTTCGACGTCATCTTCATCTCCGTCAAGAGCTATGACACCGAGTGGGCGACCGCGCTCGCGACGGTGTACCTCCGTCAGCCCTCCGGGATCGTGGTCGACTTCCAGAACGGGATCAACGACGAGCGCGTGGCCGCCGTGGCGGGACGCGAGCGGACGCTCGGCTGCGTCATCACCATCAGCGCCGGCATGTACGAGCCGGGCCACGCCATCCGTACCGACACGGGGAGCATCGGCTTCAAGATCGGCGAGCACGACGGCAAGGACACGCCGCGGGCCCAGGAGATCGCCCGCATCATGAACGACGTGGCGGTGACCAAGGTGACGCCCAATCTATGGGGCGAGCGGTGGTCCAAGCTCGCCGTGAACTGCATGGTCAACCCGATCTCGGGGCTCTCCGGCTTCGACTCCGCCGAGGCGCGCACCAACCAGGTGCCGCGCCGCATCGCCGTCTTCACCGCGGCCGAGGTCATCCAGGTGGGACGGGCGCGCGGCTTCGAGGTGGAGCCGATCTATAGCATCAAGACGCAACGCTTCGTGGATGCGGTGGCCGGCGACGGCCTGGCCGAGGTCGAGGCCGACATGTCCCGCGACGCCAAGAGCCGCGTGGGCGGCCGGCCCTCCATGCTCCAGGACGTGATGAAGGGCCGCCGCACGGAGATCAACTACCTGAACGGCTACGTGGCGGACCAGGGGCGCCAGGTCGGTGTCAAAACACCCATCAACGACAAGATCGTCGAGCTCGTCAACGCCCCCGGCGTGGGCCAGCTCAAGCCTAATCCCAAGAACCTCGACCCCCTCTGGGCCATGGTGCCGCACTAGAAGGACCTGACAGGGAAACCCGGAACACCAGGAGATCGGCGCATGGACCGCAAGAAGGCCTCGGATTTCGACCAGGAACTTCTCAACATCTTCGATGAGTATGTCCATGGAGCGATCGATCGCCGAGGCTTTCTGGATCGGGCAGCGAGGTTTGCCGCGGCGGGTATGACGGCGGTCATGCTACTCGACGCGCTGAATCCCAGGTTCGCCGAAGCGCAGCAGGTTGCGAAGGACGACAAGCGCCTTAAGACGCAGTACGTCGACTACGAGTCGCCGCAAGGAACCGGGAAGGTGCGGGCGTACGTGGCGAGGCCGAGCGACGCCACAGGCAAGCTGCCGGGCATTCTCGTCGTCCACGAGAACCGCGGACTCAACCCCCACATCGAGGACATCACGCGGCGCCTCGCCCTCGACAACTTCATGGCGTTCGCGCCCGATGCCCTGACCCCGCTGGGCGGGTATCCGGGCGGGGAGGACAAGGCGCGAGAGCTGTTCGCAAAGCTGGATCAGGCGAAGACCCGCGAGGACTTCGTGGCCGCGGCGGCAGTCCTGAAGGCCCGGTCCGACTGCACCGGCAAGATCGGCGTGGTCGGTTTTTGCTACGGTGGCGGAATCGCACACATGCTGGCGACGCGCCTGCCCGATCTTGCCGCGGCCGTCCCCTTCTACGGCACTCAGCCCCCCGTCTCGGATGCCGTGAAGGTCAAGGCGCCCCTGCTCGTTCACCACGCGGAGAACGACGAGCGCGTCAACGCCGGCTGGCCCGCTTACGAGGCTGCGCTCAAGGCCAGCAACGTCACGTACTCGATGTACCAGTATCCGGGCACGCAGCACGGCTTCAACAACGACACGACGCCGCGATATGACGAGGCCGCCGCCAAGCTCGCCTGGCAGCGGACGCTCGAGTTCTTCAACAAGAACCTGCGGGGCTAGGCGAAGAGCCGACATGCGCTTCGGCGTCTGCTTCATGGCCAACATCGACGAGATCGGGTTCTTCACCCACGCCGAGAGCCTGGGC